>JBOGZL010000033.1:0-5633 GCA_050697195.1 Solirubrobacterales bacterium | reverse complement strand
GCGAGGACGACAACATCAACTTCGGCGACCTCCACGACGGAAAGACGCAGGCGGCGGATTCGCTCAACACGAGCTCGCGCAGCTTTCCGGAGGTGATTGCCGACACCGCGACCGACGGCGCGATGCTGCCGATCCTCGTCGGGCTCGTCCTGATCACGGGCGCCGGCGCGTGGCGCGTGCTTCGCGGACGCAGGGCCCTCTCGGGGCAGGCCGGCTGATGCGGACGCGGATATCGATCCTCGCCGCGGCGCTCGCGGCCGTCTCGCTCGTCGCGCTCACTGCCACCGGTCCCGCCGCGGCGCGCAAGGGCCCGCCCGAGTTCTTCGGCCTCGTTCCGCAGAACAACCTGACGAATCCTGACTTCGAGCGCATGGGCCAGGGCGAGGTCGGCCAGGTCCGGTTCGTGCTCAACTGGGGCGCGGTCGAGCCGAGCGACGATCAGTTCGACTTCGCCACCTCCGACGAGCTCGTCGGGAAGCTCGCGGCGCAGGGGATTCGGCCGTTCGTCAACGTCTTCGGAGCCCCCTCGTTCGTCAGTTCCGGTGCACCTCCCCAGCCACTCCCGGTCGGCTCGGCGCAGGACAAGGCGCAGTGGCAGGAGTTCCTGAGCCAGGCGGTCGGCCGGTACGGCCCCGATGGGACCTACTGGACGACCGTCTATCCGACCCAGCACCCCGGCGAGCCGCCGATGCCCGTCGAGACGTGGCAGCTCTGGAACGAGCAGAACGGCGAGAAGCACGTCAGGGACCCCGACCCCGCGAAGTACGCGGAGCTGGTCAAGATCTCCCATCCCGCGATCACCGGCGAGGACCCGAACGCCGAGATCGTGCTCGGGGGAATGGTAGATACGCGCTCGAACAGGGGCGAGAGGATCAAGGCCTCGAAGTTCCTCAAGCGGATGTACCAGAGCAACGGGGTCGAGAACTTCTTCGACGCAGTCTCCATTCATCCCTACTCACCCGACGTCGAGGGCATCGAGGAGCAGTTCGAGAAGGTCCGCAAGGTGCTGAAGAAGAACGATCGCTCGGCGGGGACCTGGGTGACGGAGATCGGCTGGGGATCCTCGAAGAAGGGCAAGCTGGGAGTCGGCAAGAAGGAGCAGGCGAAGCTCCTCAAGAAGTCGTTCAAGCTGCTGCTCAAGAAGCGCGGCAAGTGGAAGGTGGGCGGCGTGCTGTGGTACACGTGGCGCGACGCCGGCGACGCCCCATGCGACTGGTGCCGGACCGCGGGCCTGTTCAAGGCGAACGGTACGAAGGCGAAGCCCGCCTGGAAGCAGTTCGTCCGCTTTACCGGCGGTAAGTAACTAGTAGCGCCCGCCTGCCATCGCGGGCAGGATCACGACCGTGTCCGCGTCCGAGGCGCCGGTGTCGAGGCCGTCGAGCACGCGCACGTCCTCGTCGTTTAGGTACACGTTCACGTACCGGTTGAGGCTCCCGTCGGTCGAGAAGAGCTGTCCCTCGGTTCCCGGGTGAGCGTCGGCGAGCGCGCGGAGCACCTCGCCCACGGTCGCGCCGGGGGAATCGACCTCCGCCTCGCCGCCGGTCTGCGCCCGGAGCACGGGCGGGATCTTCACGGTCGCCATCAGCGGTGGAGAGTAGCCGGTAGCCGCCGGAGCTAGCCGACGGCGGTGCCCGCGCAGAACGCGTCGTAGTCCGGGAACTTCCCCAGCTCCGACTCTGGGATCTCGGGAGCGTCCTCGCCGCAGATCGGGCACGCGGGATCCCGCTTCACCTTCAGCTCGGTGAACCGGGTGCTGAGCGAGTCGTAGAGCAGCAGACGGCCGATCAGCGGCTCGCCGATTCCGGCGACGAGCTTGATCACCTCGTTCGCCTGCAGCAGCCCCATCACGCCCGCCATCACCCCGAGCACGCCGGCGGCGCCGCAGCTCGGTGCGAGCTCGGGCGGCGGCGGGGTCGGGTACAGGCACCGGTAGCAGGGCCCCTCGAACGGGACGAAGGTCGAGAGCTGGCCGTCGAAGGCGAGAATCGACGCCGAGACGACCGGCTTTCGCACCCGCACCGAGGCGTCGTTGAGCAGGTACCGGGTGGGGAAGTTGTCGGCGCCGTCGACGATCACGTCGTAGCCCTCGATGATCTCGAGGATGTTGTCGGCGTCGAGCCGCGTTCGGTGCTCCACGACATCGACGTCGGGGTTCAGCTCGGCGATCGAGATCCGCGCGGACTCGGTCTTCGGCGTCCCGACCCGCTCGGTCGTATGGATCACCTGGCGCTGGAGATTGGACTCGTCGACCTCGTCGTCGTCGACGAGGCCGAGCGTTCCGATTCCCGCGGCGGCGAGGTAGAGCGCCGCGGGCGAGCCGAGCCCGCCGGCGCCGACGAGCAGGACGCGTGCGTTGAGGAGCTTGAGCTGTCCCTCGACCCCGACCTCGGGAAGCAGCGTGTGGCGCGAGTAGCGCATCCGCTGCTCCCTGGTCATGCCCTCGGGCTCGACGACCGGGAGGCCGGCCTGCTGCCACGCGACTATTCCGCCGTCGATCGAGGCGACGTCCTCGTAACCGAGCTCGGTCTCGAGCAGGTCGGCGGCGCGCGCCGAGCGGTTTCCGGTCGCGCAGTAGAGCAGCGCGCGTTGGGAGCGATCCGGCACCACGTCCTGGATCCGCTGCACCACCGAGGCGGGCGGAACGAGCGTCGCTCCGTCGAGGTGCGCCTCGTCCCACTCGTGCTGCTCGCGAGTGTCGACCAGGACCACGCCGCCGCGCGAGATCTCCTCGCGCGCATCGGCCGGGTCGATCTCCTCGATCCGGCTCTTCACCAGCTCGATCGGTTCGGTCGTCGCCATATCCTTGATTGTCGCGAGGCTCGCGCGGGCCTTCTCACCCCGAGGTCAACGCTTTACAAAGTGTAGCTACGGCTCAGCTCTCCACCCCGAGCAGCTCGAGGATGGCGGCGACGAATCGCCCGGAACTCCCCCCAGGTGCCCGCGTGCGTCTTGGCGTACCGATCCTCTTCGCTCAGCGCCGCCCGCACCGCGTACAGCATCGCGTAGTACGCAGCGCTCACGGCACCCGCGGGATCCCGAACCCCCAGCGCCGCACGCGCGGTGCGCAGCCGCTTGCGGGCCTCCGCGAGGAACTCCGCCGAGCGGGGGCTCACGGCCCGCCGAAGAGGACCACCTTGTCGCGGTCCACCTCGCGCATGAAGAAGTCGTCGATCGCACGCCGCTCGTCGACCCAGCCCGCGTCGCGAACGTGGGCCGAGAAGTAGGTTGGCGCCGCGCCCTCCGCGTCGGCGGCCTCGAAGACGAGATTGATCACCTTCCCCTGGTCGTGGTCCCAGCCCTTGTCGGTGAGCACGATCAGGTCCACGTCCGACTCGTCCCTCGCGGCTCTCCTCGCGCACGCGAGCCGAACAGCCACACGGCACGCAGCTCGGTGCCGAGCTCCGCCTTCAACAGCTCGACGAGGCGACCGAGCGTGCGGCGCTCAACATCGGTCAGCGAGGCCTCTGTCAGGGTCGCCATGGCCGCCCCAATGTACCCGCGACCGGGGTCGGCGCTCGAAAGACGCCGACCCCGCTTCGTTGTCAACGACCGGGCTGGGAGCTCAGCCGAGTGCGGGACGCATCTGGCGCAGCCGCCGCACCCGCTCCTCGATCGGCGGGTGGGTCGAGAACATCCGGGCCAGCCCGCCGCCCGCGAACGGCTTCACGATGTAGAGCGGCTCGGAGGCCTGGTTGACCTGCATCGGGATCGCCTTCGCGCCCTCCTCGAGGCGCAGCAGCGCGCTCGCGAGGGACTCGGGATTCCCCGAGATCTCGGCGCCGGTGGCGTCGGCCGAGTACTCGCGCTGGCGGGAGATCGCGAGCTGGATGATCATCGCCGCGATCGGCGCCAGGATCACGAGCGCCAGCGACGCGACCAGGCCGAGCGGGGACTCGTCGTCCTCGCCGCCGAACCACAGCAGCATGTAGCCGAGGTAGGTGATCGCGCCGCCGATCGCCGACGCGACCGACGTGATCAGGATGTCGCGGTTGCGGACGTGCGCGAGCTCGTGGGCGAGCACCCCGCGCAACTCGTCCTCCGAGAGCAGTCTGGTGATCCCGCGCGTGACCGCGACCGCGGAGTGCTTCGGGCTGCGCCCGGTCGCAAACGCGTTCGGCTGGTCCTGGGGGATCATGTACAGGCGCGGCATCGGAAGCTCGGCGCGGGTGGTGAGCTCGCGCACGATCTGGTACAGCCGCGGCGCCTCGGACTCCTCGATCGGATTCGCACGCGACATCTTGAGCGCGATCTTGTCGCTGAACCAGTACGCGCCCATGTTGATCAGCAGCGCGATGCCGAGGAAGACCAGCGCCATCTGGGGGCCGCCGATCAGGGCGCCGATCACGACCAGCAAACCGGTCAGGGATGCGAGCAGGATCGTTGTCCTCAGCGTGGCGGCGAAGTTGGACCGTTTCGTCGTTGTCATCACTTGATTGCTCCTTCGAAGGGCTTTCGAGAGATACAGCGAGAGTATGGCCGAGCGGGGTCCCCGGCACCATCGGGTCCAACCCCCATTCGGGGTCCGGGGGGACCCCACCCGTACGCTTTGGCCGATGCGCAGCCGCGCGCTCCTCACCCAGGTGCTGGTCGCGAACCTGCTCGTGATCTGCGGCGCGGCCGTGGTCGCCGTGCTCGTCGCGGACCCAGGGCTCGACCTCGCCGGGAAAGCGGGCGCGTGGGTCGTGCTGGGCGTGGCCGTCCTCGCCACGATCGTCGTGAACGTGCTCCTCCTCCAGCGCCGCTTCGCGCCGCTCGAGCGCCTGATCGACGAGATGGAGCGCGCCGACCTCTCGCGGCCGCGCGCGAACCTCGGCGACGCGACCGACGGACGCGCTGACACCGAGGAGGTGGCACGCCTGGAGCTCGCCTTCCGGCGGATGCTGGAGCGACTCGAGGCGGAGCGTCGGCGGTCGGCGAGCGTCGCGCTGGACGCCCAGGAGGACGAGCGCGCGAGGGTCGCGCGGGAGCTCCACGACGAGGTGAACCAATCGCTGACCGGGCTCCTGCTCCACCTCGAGGTGGCCCGCCGGACCGCCCCACCGGGGCTCGTTCCCGAGCTCACCGAGACGAAGGCGCTCGCCAACCGGGCGATGGACGAGCTGCTCTCGGTCGCGCGCCAGCTCCGCCCCACCGCGCTCGACGACCTCGGCCTCACCGCGGCGCTCGCGGCGCACGTGGCCGACCTCGAGCGCCGGACGCAGATCGGGACGCGCTTCGAGACCGACGGCGACGCCTCCGGAATCGACGGCGAGGCGCAGCTCGTGATCTACCGCGTCGCGCAGGAGGCGCTCTCCAACGCCGCCCGCCACTCGGGCGCCGATCACGTCCGCGTGCGGCTTGCCAACGACGGCGAACGGGTCGAGCTCACGGTCGCGGACGACGGGCGCGGGTTCTCGTTCGACGAGGCCGGAGCCGGGCTCGGGATCGCCGGGATGCGCGAGCGGGCGCTGCTGGCGGGCGGCGAGGTCCAGATCGAGTCGCGCCCCGGCTCCGGCACGACCGTCAAGCTGCGGGTGTGATGCGGGTCCTGATCGCCGACGACCACGGGATCGTGCGCTCCGGGCTGCGGCTGCTGCTCGAGCGCGAGCCCGACATCGAGGTGGTCGGGGAGGCGTCCGACGGCGCCGAGGCAC
>JBOGZL010000032.1:0-19684 GCA_050697195.1 Solirubrobacterales bacterium | reverse complement strand
GATCGTTGGCACGGGCAGCCACTTCTAGCCCCACCCGCCGTACTCCTCCCCGGAGTTTGGGCGATGGGAAGCCGTGTTCAGAAGAACGAACCGCCCCTGTACTCCCCGAACACGTCGCGCATCGCGCCGCACACCTCGCCTATCGAGGCGTGGTCGCGAAGCGCGTCCTTGATCGGGTACAGGAGGTTTCCGTCCCCCTCCGCGACAGCGCGCAGCTCCTCGAGCCGCTTGTCCACGGCGCCCTGGTCGCGCCCGGCCTTGAACCTCTCGAGCCGCTCGAGTTGGCGGCGCTCGGACTCGGGGTCCACCTTGAGCACCTCGACGTCGTCGCTTCCCTCGGTCACGTACTTGTTCACCCCGACGATCACGTCCTGGCCGGTGCGGTAGCGCTCGTGATAGGAGAGCGCCGACTCCTCGATCTCGCGCTGGATGAACTCGAGCGCGTTCACCGATCCGCCGAGCTGCTCGACCTTGCCCATCAGCTCCCACGAGCGGGCCTCGATCTCGTCCGTGAGCGCCTCGATGAAGTACGAGCCGGCGAACGGGTCGACTGTGTCGGCGGCGCCCGACTCGTGCGCGAGCACCTGCTGGGTGCGGAGCGCGATCCGGGCCGAGCGCTCGCTGGGCAGCGCGAGCGCCTCGTCGAACCCGTTGGTGTGCAGCGACTGCGTCCCCCCGGACACGGCCGCGAAGCCCTGGAGCGCGACCCTGATGATGTTGATCTCCGGCTGCTGGGCCTGGAGCGTGACGCCGCCGGTCTGGGTGTGGAAGCGGATCTTCATCGATCGCTCGTCCGTCGCCTCGAACCGCTCCCGCATGATCTTCGCCCACATGCGCCGAACGGCGCGGAACTTGGCGATCTCCTGGAAGATGTTGTTGTGGCAGTTGAAGAAGAACGCGAGCCTGGGGCCGAACTCGTCCACCTTCAGTCCCGCCTCGCGCGCCGCCTCGACGTACGCGATCGCATTCGAGAGCGTGAACCCGACCTCCTGGACCGCCGAGCAGCCCTTCTCGCGGATGTGGTAGCCGGAGATCGAGATCGTGTTCCAGCTCGGGACGTTCTCGCGGCAGTACGCGAAGATGTCCGTGGTCAGGCGCATCGTCGGCTCGGGCGGGTAGATGTAGTTACCGCGCGCCACGTACTCCTTGAGGACATCGTTCTGGACCGTGCCGCGGAGCGCCCCGGCGTCGACTCCCTGCTCCTCGGCCACGAGCTGGGAGAGGCGGAGGAGGATCGCGGCGGGGGCGGTGATCGTCATCGACGTCGAGACCTCGTCGAGCGGGATCTCGCTGAAGCAGATCCGCATGTCCTCGATCGTGTCGATCGCGACGCCGGTGCGCCCGACCTCGCCCCGGCACAGCGGGTCGTCGGAGTCGCGGCCGAGTTGGGTCGGGAGGTCGAAGGCCATCGACAGCCCGGTCGAGCCGTGCTCGATCAGGTACCGGTAGCGGCGGTTGGTCTCCTCGGCGGTCGCGTAGCCCGCGTACTGGCGCATCGTCCACAGCCGGTCCCGGTACATCCCGGGGTGGATCCCGCGCGTATAGGGGAACTCGCCGGGCTCGCCGAGGCGCTCGCCGAGCCCCGGCGCTACGGCGTCCTCGTCGTACAGTCGCCGAACGTCGATTCCCGAGTCGGTGTAGCGGTGCTCGTCATCGGGGCCGACGACCGGCGCGACGAACCTGTTCAGGTCCTCCGCGACCGCGGCCTCGGCCCGATCGGGATCGTCGTCCCCGGCGTCGGCGGATCTCTCGTTCGCGCGCGTCGCCATCCGCTCAAGGATAGGCGGGACCCGGGGTGGCCAGCGCCAGGCCGCTAGGGGCGGGCGAGGCTGACCAGAGGCCGCTGATGGCCCGCGGGCGCCGCCCTGCGCCGGTCGACGATCCTCGCGGCGACGGTCGCGAGCGCCGCGATCCAGAACAGCCACAGCCCGAACATGGTGATCACGTAGACGGCCGCGGGGAGGGCGCCGAGGCCGTCCGTGCCCGAGGCGAAGAACGGGATCACGGTCGCGGGAAGCACCGCGACCTGGAGGATCGCCGCCTGCCTCACGTACCCGGCCATGATGAAGAACGGCAGTCCCCAAGCAGGTAGGAGGGAAAGTAGTTCGGGCTGGACGCGTAGATCGCGAGCGACGTCCCCGCGCGCGCGGTCGAGCCCCGCCGTGAGCGCCGCCTGGTGGCCGAAGTTTCGCGACAGCGTCACCACCCGCACCCGGGGATCGCCGGTCTCGAGGCGATCCAGCACGGCCGGGGTTCGGTCGGTCGACCCGTCGTCGACGAGCACGAGCTCGAACTCGTCTCCGGACAGCGCTTCGGCGACGCGCCGGTGAAGCTCCTCGAGCGTCGACTCCTCGTTGCACGCCGGGGCGACCACGCTGAGCAACCGCGGCGCCCGGCCGGAAGATCGACGCTCTGCTTCCATTTCCGGCGCAAGGTAGATGGGTTTACACCGCGACGCAATCGAGTCCGACGAGGCCGGCTACTCGCTCGCCCACCTCGCTGAGGTCCTGTTCGCGTGCCTGGACGCGATCGGTGCGCGCTCGGTGATCGAGATCGGCGCCGAGCGCGGCGCGCTCACCCGCGAGCTCCTCGGATGGGCCGCCGGCCGCGGTGCGCGGATAACGACGATCGAGCCCGTCCCGGGCCCCGAGATCCTCGCGCTGGTCGAGGAGCGCTCGGAGCTGGAGCTGGTGCGCGAGGAGAGCCACGAGGCGCTTCGCCACGTCCCGGTCCCCGACGCGCTGGTCGTCGACGGCGATCACAACTACTACACGGTGAGCGAGGAGCTGCGGCTGATCGACGAGCGGGCGCCGGGCGCCGCGCTGCCCCTGCTCGTCCTCCACGACGTCGGATGGCCGAACGCCCGGCGCGACACCTACTACTCCCCGGACCGGATCCCCGCGGAGCACCGCCAGCCGCTCGTCAGGCGCGCGGCGCTCACCCCCGGCGAGCCGGGCGTCGCTCACGCCGGCCTCCGGTACGAGTGGGCCGCGGCGCGCGAGGGCGGGCCCCGAAACGGGGTCCTGACCGCGATCGAGGACTTCGTCGAGCGGCGCGGGGGTCTGCGGCTCGCGATCGTGCCCGGGTTCTTCGGGCTCGGGATCGTGTGGGAGGAGGGTGCCGCGTGGGCGGACGCCGTGGCCGAGGCGGTCCAACCGTGGGATCGCAACCCGGTCCTCGAGCGGCTCGAGGCCTACAGGGTCGCCAACCTGGCGGAGCGCTACCGCCACGCTCAGGAGCTGGGCGAGATCGAGATCATGCGCCACGAGCGCGAGCGCCACGCGGAGCAGGAGCGGCTGCTCCGCGCGATGCTCGCCTCGAGGGCGTTTGCCTGGGGGGAGCGGCTCTCGCGACTGCGAAAGGGCGGCCGGCCGACCTTCACCCGGGAGCAGGTGCGGCGGGCACTGGGGGACGGAGGCTGAGCGGTCCGTCGGGCGTCAGCCCCGACGCCGGAGCCGGTTTCGCAGCGCGCGGAGCGGCCCGCTCAGGCGCCAGCTCCGGGTGCTCTTGATCCACCTCAGCTCGCGCTCGAGGAGCTGCGCGCGAGGGGCCCAGTAGTTCGTCCCCAGGTCGGCGATCAGCTGCGCCGCGGCCGCCTCCGCCTCGGCGCGGCGGGCGCGCTGCCTCCAGTCGCCACCGGCCGAGCCGACGCCCGGAAGCCGACCGTCCCATTTCTCGGCGACCCTCATGTGGGCCGCGACCCACGCGTCCACGTCGCCGATCAGGTCGAGCGAGTGGTGGTGGACGACGCGAAGGTCGGCGGTCACCACCTTCCGTCCCGCGGCCCGGGCCTGGCAGCAGAGGTCGAAGTCGTAGCCGTGGATCTTTCCCAGCGACTCGTCGAAGCGCAGCTCGCGGACGGCCCACGGCGACATCCCGATCACGAACCCGTCGATCGAGTCGACCTCGCCGGTGCGGGCGTAGGGAGGGATCCTGTCCGGGTACCAGCTCAGGCCGGGGACCTCGCCGCCGCCGAATTCCTCGTAGCGCGTGGTGAAGGACGCCCAGGTGACCGAGCCCTGCCACCAGGCGATGCTCCGCACGCCGACCGCCCCGCCCGACCCGACCAGGGCGACCTCCGGGTCGGAGAGCGCGCCCCTCAGCTTCGCGCAGAAGTCGGGGTCGACGATCTCCGCGTCCTGGTGCATGAGCACGAGTGCCTCGAGGTCGTCGCGCTCGGCGGCGAGGTCGAGGAGGAGGTTGTAGCTGCGAAACAGCGTCCCGGCGTGCTCCTGCGCGAGCAGCTCCGAGTCGGGCTCGGAGGCGAGCCGGATCCCCGGCAGGGCGCAGCGCTCGTACAGCTCCGGGTTGGTGATTGAGCAGCCGAAGGCGATCATGGGGTCACGGGCGCGGGAGTCTAGGACGCGATCGCGTGCTCGACGGCGTCGGACATGCGCTCGGCGACCCCGGGGTAGGAGTACTCGCGCAGCCGCGCGGGGTCCGGCGGGCGGATCTCGCCGGCGAGCAGGCGGCGAAGCGCGGCGGTGATCGCGGCGGGGTCGTCGGCGCGCACCACGTCTCCGCCCCCGGTCTCCGAGACGATCCGGCCCGCCTCGGTCCCGCCGGCGAGGGCGAGCACCGGGCGGCCCGCGGCGAGGTACTCGAACAGCTTCAGGTTGGCGAGCTGAGTTCGTCCGGGGGACGCGATCAAAAGCAGGGCGTCGGCGGCGCGCTGGAGGGCGAGCGCGCGGGCGCGGGGCAGGCTACCGAGGACCGAGATCCGCGCCGGGGATACGTCCGCTCGCAGCACCTCGAGCTCCGCTTCCGTGTACGGGCCGGCGAGCACGAGCTCCAACCTCGCGGCGAGCGCCGGCTCGTCCTCCGCGAGCGCCTGCAGAGCCGCGATCAGCGGCCGGGGGTCGCGCCCATAGCTCCCGAACCGCCCCGTGTAGGCGAGCGAGGTCCGCTCGGGATCGAGCAGGCCCTCGGTCCCCGCGGGGGAGGGCGAGGGGCCGGCGGAGAGCTCGGGGTCCCATCCGTTCGGGACCAGCTCGACGTTCGCGCCGACTCGGGCGCGGAGGTCGTCGGCCGCCGGGCGGCTGACGCAGGTGACCACGTCCGCCGACCCGAGCAGGCGGCGCTCCATCCGCTCGTCGAGGCGGCGCTGGGCGGTGGTGGGAAAGCGCGGTCGCAGTGGCTCGAACGTCCACGCGTCGCGGACGTCCGCGACCCAGGCGGCGCCACGCCGCTGCAGCGCGCGGCCGATCAAGTGGGCGGACTCCGGCGGCGAGGTCGTGATCACGGCGTCGAAGGGCGCTTCGCGGTGAAGACGCAGCGCGTGCCGGAGCGCGAACGGGACCCACGCGAGCACGAGCGGTTCGGGGACGAGCACCCGGCTGAGCGGGTGAAATCGCGGCGAGTAGGTGTCGGCCTCGTACATTCCCTGCACCCGATCGCTGCCGCGCAGCCGGGCCCGGACGAGCTGCAGGTCGCCGCTGCGAACGATGCCCTGCGGGCCGTCGTCGGAAAGCCGCCCGTACGCCGCGGTCGTCAGGACCGTGACCCGGTGCCCCAGCCGCCGCAGGTACTTGGCCATCGCCGCCGGTCGGTGCGCCCCCGCATCGGAGCACGGGGGATAGAAATAGGCGACCAGAAGGATCGAGCGGCTCATCCCGAGCTCCTACTCTGCGCGCGGTGCTCGATCGCCCCCCGGTAGGCGTCGTCCATCCCCTCGACCAGACGGGGCCATCCCCACCTCCGAATCGCCCTCTCCCTTCCGATCGCGCCCATCCGGGATCTCTCCTTCTCGCCGAGCTCGACCATCGAGCGCAGAGCCGCCGCGACCGCGTCCACGTCGTCGCGCGGAGCAAGCAAGCCGGTCGCGTCCGGCTCCACGACCGCCCGGACGCCCGGGTACTCGGTCGCCACCGCCGGAAGCCCGCACGCCATCGCCTCGATGAGCACGATCCCGAACGACTCCGGGGGCTCGGTGGTGAGCAGCGCGAGGTCGGCCGCCCGCAGAATCTGCGGCAGGCGGGAATGGGGGATCGAGCCGAGGAAGTGAACCCGGTCCCCGACCCCGGCCGCGAACGCCTCGGAGCGAAACCCCTCGAGCAGCTCCCCGGCACCGGCCACGATCAGGTGGAGCGACCTCTCTCCCGCACGGGCGAGCGCCTCGATCGCGAGGTCGAGGCGCTTGAAATGGTGGGCGCGATCCAGGGTGGCGACGAATACGGCGACGACCGCGTCCTCGGGGATCCGGAGCGTGGCGCGCACCCTGGCGTCGTCGGGGCCGGGCGCGAACGCCTCGACGTCGACCCCGTTGGGCATCTCGACCATGCGCTCGGGCGTCCGGCGCAGCGCTCGCCGCAGGTAGGGGACCGATTCGGCGTGGTCACGGGAGAGCACGCAGACGCGATCGGCGGCACGCACCAGCAGCGGCGAGACGGTGTGCTCGTAGCCCTCGAACAGCGCCCCCCGAACGCCCCCGGCGACGAGCCGGTTCTTGTAGTGGACGAGCAGCGCCGTTGTTCTCGCCGAGCGACGCACCCGCCCCGCGAGCACCAGCTCCGAGCCGAAGATGAACGGGTAGTGGAGGTGGAGGACGTCGAAGCCCTCGAGCCGCGCGAGGCGGGGGATCAGCGGTGCGTTGCCGATCTCGAGCAGGGGCCGGATCCGGTGCACGAGGACCCCGCCGGGGTCGGGCGCTTCGCCGTCCGCCGGGGCCGTGAACACCTCGACGTGGTGGCCGAGCTCGGCCTGGCGGCGGGCGAACTGAAAGCACGTGTTGCCCGCCCCGCCCGGGTAGGGCGGGAACGTCGCGGTCAGGTGCGCGATCCGCAGCGGCGTGGCCCTACTCGGCGGCGCCCACGAGCCGCTCGACTCCGGCTTGGTCGATGGTGCGGCGCAGGCCGTCGCGAAGCTCGACCTGCGGCTCCCAGCCGAGGAGCTGCCGCGCCCGGGTGATGTCGGGCTGGCGGACCTGCGGATCGTCGATCGGCAGCGCCTCGAACACGATCTCCGAGCGCGACTCGGTCACCTCGATCACCGCCTTCGCGAGGTCGAGCAGGCTCATCTCGCCCGGGTTGCCGAGGTTGACCGGCAGGTGGACGTCGGACTCCATCAGCGTGACGAGGCCGCGGACCATGTCGTCCACGAAGCAGAAGCTGCGCGTCTGGCTCCCGTCCCCGTACACCGTGACCGGCTTGTCCTGGAGCGCCTGGCGCAGGAAGGTCGGGATCGCGCGGCCGTCGTGGGGCCTCATTCGGGCTCCGTACGAGTTAAAAATCCTCGCGATGCACGTGTCGAGGCCCTGCTGGCGGTGGTAGGCCATCGTGAGCGACTCGGCGTAGCGCTTCGCCTCGTCGTAAACGCCTCGAGGTCCGATCGGGTTGACGTTCCCCCAGTAGTCCTCGGACTGGGGATGGACCTCGGGGTCGCCGTAGACCTCGGATGTCGAGGCGAGCAGGATCCGCGCGCGCTTGAACTTCGCGAGCCCGAGCATGTGGTGGGTCCCGTAGGAGCCGACCTTGAGCGTGTGGAGGGGAAGCCGCTGGTAGTCGATCGGGCTCGCAGGGGACGCGAGGTGGTACACGCAGTCGATGTCCTCGTCGATGAACAGCGGCTCGGTGAGGTCGTGGTTGAGGAAGATGAACCTCGCGTCGCGGATGTGCTCGACGTTCTGCAGCGACCCGGTGTCGAGGTTGTCGACGCAGATCACCCGGTGCCCGCTCCCGAGCAGGTGATCGCACAGGTGCGAGCCCAAAAAGCCCGCTCCTCCCGTGATCAGGCAGGTTCTCATCGGCGGGTGAGGATAGCGCTGCCCAGGGCCGGCTCCGCCGGTCGAAAGGGGGCGTGGATGAGTCGATGCGCCTTTACCAAGCATGGCGCTCGGATGTCCTCGGACGGAGGCGGCGCTTGAGCTGATCGCGACCTACGGCTCCTCCTTCCGCCGCACCGCCCGGCGCCACTCCCTGTGCGCCGACGACGCCGAGGACGCCTACGCGCGGGCGGTCGAGATCCTGCTCACCAAGGCCCCGCCGTGCGGCCCGCCGCGGCTCGCCGCGTGGATGCAGACCGTCACCAAGCGCGAGGCGATGGCGGTGCGCCGCAGCCGCGAGCGGCTGCTGAGCGCGACCGCGCCGAACCCCGATCACGAGCCGCGCGGCATGGACTCGTTCCCCGGGCACCGGCCGGGGCCCGCCGATCGCGCCGAGCGCCGCGAGCGGGTGGCGCGAAGCGCCGAGGCGCTCGCCGCCCTGAAGCCCCAGGAGCGCCGCGCGCTGGTGCTCAAGGCGGAGGGCTACTCCTACGCCGAGATCCAGGAGCTGTGCGGGTGGACCTACACCAAGGTCAACCGCTGCATGGCCGAGGGGCGGAAGGCATTCCTCGAGCGCTTCGCGGCGATCTACGGCGACGCGGCGTAGGATCCTCGCGCGGTACACCCCCACTGGGAAGGATCGAAATGGAATTCGTCATCGGCGGCATCCTGTACTTCATCCTGCTGGTCACGCTGGGGATCATCACGATCCGGAAGGGCCACTGGGTGATGTTCATCATCGGGATCTTCATCCCGCTGTTCTGGATCATCGGCGCGCTGATGCCGCCGAGACAGCCCGCCTGAGCCACGCGCTCAGGTCACGGGTCCCAACGCATGAACCACATATGAGGGCCGCCGCCGGGCGCGTCGGCACCGTCGACGACCCGGAACGCGTGCCGTTCGTAGTAGCCGACGTTGCGCGGGTTTCCGGTCTCCAGAAACGCCCCGGCGCGATCGGCTCGCGCCCGGTCCAGCCCATGCTCGATCAGGGCCGAGCCGATTCCGCGTCCCTGGGCCCCGGCTTCGACGCCGACCGAATCCATGTGCCACAGGGGCTCGTCGGGGACCTTCGACTCGATCCACTCCCAGAACGCGGCGTAGTGGCGCCCTCCGTCGTCTGTCATCGCCAGGATCCCCGGGTTGTCGAGCTGCGCTTCCGTCCACGCGTCGGCCTGCTCCGGCGGTATCCAAACCGCCGCCCCCAGCGCCCGGCCGGCCTCCCACACCATCCCCAGCCGTATCAGGTCCTCGAGGAGGCACTCGAAGCCACGGGTGAAGCGTTCCTCGAGGTCACCGGTGTCGCCGAGGGACCACGTCATCATCGGCTCGTCGACGCCCGCCCGAGCAGTGACGCGAGCGTCGGGAGGCGATCCTCCGCCACCTGGGCGATCTCGACCCGCATCCCGGTCACACGTTAGATCGACCGAAACGCGGGGCTACGGCTCGGGCCCGGGATCCTGGCCGAGCAGCTGGCGCATCCGCCGGGCGGCCTTCGGGGCGAGCTCGCGGGCGTTGTTGTTGAACAGCACGTGCGCCTCGTCGGCGTCGTCGGCGAGCGCGCGGGCGCGGTCGGCGATCTCCTCGAGCTCGTCGTCGGAGTAGTCGTAGTCGAAGCGCTCCGCCACCGTGCGCGCCGACATGTAGCCGCGCTCGTTTCGCCCGTGGCAGCGCAGGTAGGCGAGGCGGCGGCTGGTCACGCGGTCGATCGGCGGCATGATCGGGACGTGCTCGGCGAGCGGGGCATCGACCGACACGTAGACGGCGTCGTGGTCCGAGAGATACGAGAACACGTCCTCGCGGCGCTTCGCTTTCATCCACGCCCGGTAGCGGAACTCGACCGCGACCGGGTGGGCGCCGAACCCGTCGAGGATCGGATCGAGCTCCTCCAGCCGGCAGTCGCGGGGGCGGAACGCGGGGCTGAGCTGGAGCAGGTACGCGCCAACCTTCCCGGCCGACTCGAGGGGCTCCATCGACTCCGCCATTCGCCTCACCATCTCGCGCCGCAGCTCCTCGTTGCGGACGACGTTCCCCCGCGAGTTGAGCTCCAGTCCGTCGCGCAGGTCCGGCGGGAGCGCGTCGGGCTTTGTCGCGTGCCACGACAGCAGGCGGTGGAGCTTGACGTGGAAACGGAACCCGGCGGGGGTGACCTCGGCCCAGCGCTTGACGTTGTCGCGAGGTGGAGTCCCGTAGAAGCTCGAGTTCAGCTCCACGACCTCGAACCGCCCCGAGTAGAAGCCGAGCCGGTCTCGGGCCGCGACCTCCTTCGGATACCAGTGCTTGACGAACCCCGGGTCCGCCCAGCTCGACGTGCCGACCACGATTGCGCCCACGGGTGTGTTTTACCCGTACCCTCGCCTCGTGGGGGTCGTGATCGACGAGGGGTACTTTCCACGCGGTCGCTCGGTCCTGCGACGGGTCCACGGAGCGCGGATCGTCGGCGTCCTGTACGGGCAGCGCGCGCTGCTCATGCAGGCGACCCACCCGCTCGCGTTCGCGGGCCTGATCGCGAACACCTCGGGGCTGGAGGCGCCGTTCAAGCGCCTCGTCCACACCGCGACCACGATGGAGACCGTCTTCTTCGGCACCCGGGACGAGGCGGACCGCGAGTACGAGCGCGTGCGCGATCTGCACAGCCACGTTCGGGGGGCGATCGAGCGCCGGGCCGGGCCGCACCCCGCGGGCGCGGCGTACCGCGCCGACGACCCCGTTTTCCTGCTCTGGATCCTCGCCTGCCTCGCCGACTCGGCCCAGGCCGCGTACGAGGGCTTCGTCCGCCGCCTCAGTGACAGGGAGCGGGAGGCGTTCTGGGCCGACTACCTCACCGTCGGCGAGCTGTTCGGGCTCGCGCGCGAGGACGCGCCGCCGACCTACGCCGCGTACCGCGCCTACATCGACGAACGGCTGGCGAGCGAGGACCTCCACGTCACCGACGAGGCGCGCGAGCTCGGGCGCACGGTGGCGTTCGAGATGCCGGTCCCGGCACACCGCGAGCCCGCGCTCGCGGTGATCAACTTCGCCGTCCTCGGACTGCTCCCGGGCCGCGTGCGCGAGCTCTACGGGCTGGAGTGGGATCGTTCCCACCAGGCGGCGTTCGACGCGCTGCGCGCGGGGCTTAGGGTGAGCGCCCGGTTCACCCCCGCCCGCGTGCGCCGTGGGTCGAGCGTGCGCGACTACGACATCGTCGCCCGGGCGGAGCCGCGGCGCCTGGCGGGATCGCTGCGGTAGCGAGGGGAGCGGAGGGGGAGGGATTCGAACCCCCGGACCGGGAAACCCCGGTCAGCGGTTTTCAAGACCGCCGCATTCGACCACTCTGCCACCCCTCCGGGCCAGAACATTATTCCGGCCGCGTACTCCGCTCTCGCTCGCTCGCACTCATATCACCGGCAGCCTTGCTCGCTCGCTCCCGCGTCCGCCGCGGCCGGGTTGGTGGAGGGACACTTACCCTTGGACCAGTGACCGAATGGCGGAACTGGGCCGGGGACCAGCGCTGCACGCCGGCGGCGATCGAGCGTCCGGGGACGAAGGGCGAGCTGATCGACGCCGTCGGTCGCGCGGCCGCTCAGGATCGCAAGGTTCGCGCCACCGCCTCGGGCCACTCGTTCACCGACATCGCGCTCACCGACGGTGTGATGCTGAGGCTCGAGGGCCTGAGGCGGGTGCTGGCGCTGGACCGGGCATCGGGGCTGGTGAAGGTGGAGGCCGGGATCGCGCTTCGCGATCTCGCCGAGGCGCTCGATACCTACGGCCTCGCGCTCGAGAACCAGGGCGACATCGACCGCCAGACGCTCGCAGGGGCGATCTCGACCGCTACCCACGGGACGGGGGGCCGGTATCGAAACATGTCCGCCCAGGTCGAGGCGGTCGAGCTCGTGCTCGCCGACGGCACCGTCGCCGAGCTGAGCGCGGACTCCGACCCCGACGAGCTCCGCGCGGCCCGGGTTGGCCTCGGCGCGCTCGGCGCGCTTTACTCGGTCACCCTGCGCACCGTGCCGGCGTTCACGATCCGGCGCGTCGATCGCCCAGCGTCGCTGACAGAGACCCTGGCCGACCTCGACGAGCTCGTCGACGCCCACGACCACTTCGAGCTCTACGCCTTCCCGCACACCGAGGTCGCGATCCTGCGCGAGAGCGATCGCATCGAGGAGCCGCCACCGCCGCGCTCCTCTGTCGCCGAGTTCGTCCAGGAGGTGGTGATCGAGAACTGGGCCGTGGCGGCGCTCGCGCGGGTGGCGCAGCGGTTCCCGGCCCTCACGCCGTGGCTCGCGCGCGCCTTCACCGACCGGGTCGGCCGCTCGGTGAAGGTGGGCCGCAGCCACCGCGTGTTCGCCAGCGACCGGCGGGTGCGGTTCACCGAGATGGAGTACGCGATCCCGCGCGAGCACGGCGCCGAGGCCGTCGCCAGGGTGTTCGAGCTGATCGAGCGCGAGGGGCTCCACGTCAGCTTCCCGGTCGAGGTCCGGTTCGTCGCGCCCGACGACTCCCTGCTGAGCCCCTCGCACGAGCGCGAGACCACCTACATCGCGGTCCACATGTTCCGCGGCGTCGAGTGGGAGCGCTACTTTCGCGGGGTCGAGGCGATCATGGACTCCTACGGCGGCCGCCCCCACTGGGGAAAGCGACACTTCCTGACCGCCGAGACGCTCGCGCCGCGCTACCCCCGCTGGGACGAGTTCCAGCGGGTACGCTCGCGGCTCGATCCCGAGGGCCGGTTCGCGAACGCCTACGTCGAGCGCGTATTGGGGGCCGCGGCGGTCGGCGCCCCGGCGTGACTCACAAGAAGCAATTCCCCTCGCCGCGGTAGGTCGGGACCTCGTCCGCGATCTCGCCTCGCTCGATCAGGTAGAGGCTCGCGAACCGCTCGCACAGCTCGCCCGCCTTCGCGTGGCGAAAGTAAACCCGGTCGCCGACAGCGAGCCGCCCGGCAGCCTCGCCGAGCACCGGCGTCTGGACCTCGCCCGCGCCCTCGAGCGGGTCGAGCCGCAGGCCACGCGGAAGGTAGGGCTGCGGCAGCCGATCCTTCGTCGCGGCGCCGGACGCGAGGTAGCCCCCGCCGAGAACGGTGGCGATCGAGCCGCTCGGCTTGCGGACCACCGGCATCGCGAACGCGGCTGCGGGGCGAAGCTCGAGCGCGCGGTAGTGGTCGAACAGCACTGGGTCGTAGAACCCCGACCCCGCGGTCACCTCGGTGACCGCGGGCTCTGATGCGGTCGCCCGCAGGCTCCCGGTCCCACCGCCGTTCACGAGCTCGAGCGGCGTCACGCGCGAGACCGCATCGACGACGGCCGCCCGCCGGGAGCGGATCTCGCGCGCGGACAGGCGCTGCATGACGCGGATCGCGATGTTCCGCACCCGGCTCGAGGGCGCGTCGTCGCCGACCCCGGCGATGTGGCCCTCGTAGGCCGTCAGCCCGACGAGGCGCATGCCGCGGCGCGCCGCGATCTCGCGCGCCAGCGCGGCGGTCGCCTCGGGGGTGCGCACCGGAGAGCGCTTCGGCCCGACCTTGATCCGGCCGCCGAGCGCCCACCAGCCGACGTCGAGCTCGATGCAAACGCGCACCGGCGCGTCGCCCGCGGCGGACTCGATCAGGTCGAGGTGGGCCGCGGAGTCGACCATCACCGCCGGCGCGCCCGCCGGGTCGTCGCCCGTGAGCCGCGCGAGCTCGGTCAGCGCCTCGCGGTCTGCCGTCGGGTAGGCGAGGACGAGGTTCTCGAAGCCCTCGCCGGCGAGCCACAGGGTCTCGGGAAGCGTGAACGTGAGCAGCCCGCGGAAGCCCGGATCGCGCTCGAGGATCCGGCGCAGGAGCGCACGGCAGCGCACCGACTTGCTCGCGACGCGGATCGGGACCCCGGCCGCCATCCGCCGCAGGTCGGCCGCGTTGGCCCACATCGCGTCGAGGTCGACGAACGCGAACGGCGCCGTGACCGACTCGAAGATCGACTCGTAGCGCGCGTACGGATCGGCTGAGGAGGGGGCGGTGGCGGGCTCGCTCGCCTGCGTCGCCATCGCCGCGAGCGTAGCGATCTATCATCGGAGCCTGCTCGGAGAGGTGGCCGAGCGGCTTAAGGCACTCGCCTGCTAAGCGAGTAGGGGGCGCAAGCTCTCTCGAGGGTTCGAATCCCTCCCTCTCCGCTCACCGGCAGCGGGCGACCACGGAGACGAGGCGATGGAAGGACCCAGAGTCTGGATCGGGATCGGGGCAGCGGTGGTGCTGCTCGGCGGCGGGGCGGTGGCCGGATTCGTGATCGGCGACGACCCCGGCTCGGATCCGGAGCCGGCGACGGCCGAGACGACGACGGTCGAGCGCACGGTGACCGAGGAGCGCGTCGTGAAGCGCGAGGTCGACCGCAAGCCGAGCCCGCGCGACGCGTGGCCGGGGAACGGCTACCGGATGGTCGGGATCGAGCCGGGCAAGCCCGTCCCGGTCAGGGACGCGCCGGCCGGCACGACGGTGAAGCGGTTCGACGATCGGACCGAGTTCGGCGGTCCTCGCGTCCTGTGGGTGGCGAAGCGACGCGGGCCGTGGCTCGGCGTCGTCGCGCCGGAGCTCGGGAACAACCGCCTCGGATGGATCAGGTTCGACCGCAAGCGGCTCCGGTTCGGCACCACCTCGTACTCGATGCAGGTCGACCTCACCGACCGCGTGGTCGAGCTTCGCCGCGGCGACCGGGTGCTGAAGCGCGTCGTCGTCTCCGTCGGGCGGATCGGTTCGGGCACCCCCGCGGGGCGCTTCGCGGTGACAGACGTGATCACGCGCGGGCTCGCCGACGTCTATGGGTGCTGCGCGATCGCGCTCTCGGCGCGCCAGCCGAACCTTCCGCCCGGCTGGATCGGCGGCGATCGGATCGCGGTCCATGGCTGGCACGGCTCGGTCGGGGACGCGGCCTCGGGCGGGTGCCTGCGCGCGAACAACCGCGACATCCGGTGGCTCGCCGACCGGGTCCCGCTCGCCACGCCGGTGTTCGTCGAGGCGTAGCGTCCGGTGGGGAAGATCAACCGCCGGTCTGCTCGGCGAGCGCGGCGGCCAGATCGTCGATGTCGGCGACGACCCTCCGGTCTCCCGCGAGGCCGAAGAACACCCCGCCGTCGTAGCTCACGACCCCGATCGAGATCGCGTGGTGCTGCGGTGAGAGCGGCACGAACGGGTAAACCTCCCGCAGCCTGCGCCCGAGGAGGTAGAAGGGGACCTGGGGACCGGGAACGTTGGAGACGACGAGGTTGAAGACGAGCTGGCGCGCGAACGCCTCCGTGATCAGGCGGTTGATCGTCGGCGGGGTCCAGCCGGTCGCCTCGATGATCAGCGACGAAGCCCGGGCCTGTTCGGACTGCTTCAGGCGGGCGGTCTCGGCACGGACCAGCTCCAGGCGCTCCGCCGGGTCGGTGGCCGCGAGCGGGAGCCGGACGAGGATCGTGGAGATCCGGTTCCCGAGCTCGAGGTGCTCGTCGGGGCGCCAGACGCTCACCGGGACCAGAGCGACGAGGTACTTAGGCACCTCTTCGCCCCGCCCGGCGAGGAAGCGCGCCAGCGCCCCTGCCGCGACGGAGAGGATCACGTCGTTGACGGTCGCGCCGCCATCGCCGCGAGCGTCCTTGAGCGCCTGAAGCACTCCGCGCACGAACGCCACCCTGCGGTCGCGCCCGATCTCGACGTTGAATGAGCTCGGGGTGCAGACGGGGTCCCCGATCGCGAGCTCAGCGAACGCCTCGGTCGTCCGCATCACCCTGCTAGCCGTCTCCCCGGGCATCGTGATCGCGCTCCTCGCCGCGTGTCGGGCGCGGCGCAGCGGCCTGCGGATTCGCTCCGTCGCGGCGCGCACGAACAGGAGCTCCGAGCTCGGCACGTCGTGCTCGGACGGCTCCTCGGCAACCGGCATCTCGGTCCCCTCGGGGTTGGGGTCGAGCAGGATCGTCCCCACGTCCACCGCGGCGACGCCGTCGACGAGCGCGTGGTGAGTCTTGGAGAGGACGACGTGGCGCCCGCCCTCGAGGCCCTCGATCAGGTAGAGCTGCCACAGCGGGCGCGCGAAGTCGAGCGACTCGGACATCACCCGCCCCACGTACTCGCGGAGCTGGTCCACGGTGCCCGGCCGCGGAAGCCCGGCGTGGCGGACGTGCCACCGGAGGTCGAACTCGGGGTCGTCGGCCCACTCGGGGTTCGCGATCCGCATCGGAGTCGGCGTGACGCGCTGGCGGAACCGGGGGACGAGGTCGAGGCGCTCGGCCACGTGGTCGAGCAGATCCTCGAACGCCGGCGGGTCCCCCTCGAGGATCATCGTTGCCCCGACGTTTACGTGGATCGGCCCGCGCTCGGCGAGCAGCGAGGACATGTCGGACGGCGAGAGGCGCTTGCGGTTCATCCAGGCGCGAGCGTAGTCGACGCCCTCCTGCCCGCGCGAACGCCGCTCCGGCGTCGTCCGGGGTAGCCTGCGCCGCCGATGCGCCAGTGGAATTCGGGGCAGAGCGTCGACGGTGCGCTGGCCGGCGCGACCGCGGCCGCGGTATGGGCACTTCAGCAGCCGCTCGACAAGCGCCTCATCGGGACCACCTACGACGACGTCGAGCTACTCGGGAAGCTCGTCACCCGGGGGCCCTCCTGGCCGGTAGCCGGCCTGGCGATCCATGTCGCGAACGGGGCGCTGTTCGGGGCGCTCTACACGCATGTGAAGCCCTATCTCCCGGGCCCGCCGGCCGGCCGCGGGCTCGCGGCGGCGATGGTCGAGCACTTCGGGCTGTGGTCGCTCGCGCGTCTCACGGACCGTTTCCATCCCGCGCGTGCCGAGCTGGAGAGCCTGGCCGGCAACCGCCGCGCGCTCGCCGCGGCGACGTGGCGCCATGCCGTGTTCGGACTGATCCTCGGGCTGCTCGAGCACCGAATGACCGGCAGAGGCGCGGTTACAATCCGTCGCCCGGGGGCCGATCCCCCTACCCGCGCCCGTAGCTCAGTCGGATAGAGCGCTGGTCTACGAAACCAGAGGTCACAGGTTCGAATCCTGTCGGGCGCGTCTGCATCACCGAGCGGAATCCCGCTGAAGCGGATACCGCAGCCTTGACTGTCGACGATTCTGGACCACTCCCGAGCGGTGCAGGCAGCCTTGAAGGCTCGCTGCCGTCGCGATTTCAGCGCCCGAAGGAGTGCTGCGTTTCGCGCGGAGCGGGAGCGAGCCGGCCATGACGTCTCAGCCAGTCTTGGCGCGACGGGCTTGGGCACCGTGGTGCGCCTTTCTTGTCGCTTGCTGCTCTCTAGGCGCTCTCCCGGATGCCGCCCGACGGCGAGCGGGCGTCCGGGCTGTTCGGAACGCCGGGGCTGTCCGACGGCCTGCTAGGCCTCCCGGACGATCTCGTAGGTGAGGTAGGCGACGTCGCCCTCGACGGTCCGGGTGTCGAGGAGGCGCGTGGGTTGCTTGTCGCTGGTCTCGCCGAAGAGGCGCTCGCCGGCCCCGAGCACGACCGGGAAGATCTTCAGCCGCAGCTCGTCGACCAGGTCGTGTTCCATCAGCATGCGCACGAGCTGGAAGCTGGCCAGGACGACGATTTCCCCGTCTAGCTCCTGCTTCAGCTTCGAGACCGCGGTCACCACATCGCCCTTGAGGACCGTCGAGTTGTTCCAGGCGGGATCCTCGAGGCTCGAGGACACGACGTACTTGGGCAGGCGGTTCAGGCTGTCCGCCAACTCGCCACTTCGGGATGGCCACCGCGCGGCGAACCACTCGTAGCTCCGCCGACCCAGCAGCAGGGCCTCGGCGCCCAGGGCATCGTCGAGCGCGAGCTTGCCGAGCTCTGGGCGGTCCTTGATCAGGCCGACCCAGCCGCCGTGCCTGAAGCCTTCGTCACCGGCCGGGTCCTGGATGACTCCGTCGAGCGTGACGTTCTCGCTGATGACGATCTTTCCCATTTCGGTTCTCCTTTTGTTGGTGTTGTCGGGTGCATGTCCGTTGAGACACCGGCGGCGGAGAGAACGGAACGGCCGATCCATTTCGGAAGCAGGTGGTGTCCTTACTGTGATGACCGCCGCCGGACAAGCCGATGCGAGGAGCTCGTGCCGGGCGACGCGCTAAGCGAGGCGACGCTCGCGCGGGCGCGCGCCGGAGACGAGCGGGCATTTCGCGCGCTCGCCGAACCGCACCGGCGCGAGCTGCAGCTGCACTGCTATCGGATCCTCGGCTCGGTGCAGGACGCCGAGGATCTCGTCCAGGAGACCCTGCTGGCAGCGTGGCGCGGCCTCGAGGCGTTCGAGGGCCGAGCCTCGGTGCGCGCGTGGCTGTACCGGATCGCGACGAACCGCTGCCTGAACGCGCTCCGCGACAGGTCGCGCCGCCCACTGGAGGTACGGACCATGGTTGAGCCGCCCGAGCCCACCCGCCGAATCGAGTCGATCCGGCTCGAGCCCTACCCCGACGTCCTGCTCGAAGGACTCGCCGACGAGGCGCCCGGGCCTGACGCGCGATACGAGACCAAGGAGTCGACCGAGCTTGCATTCATGGTCGCCCTCCAGGCCTTGCCGCCCCGCCAGCGCGCCGTGCTCGTGCTGCGCGATGTGCTCGGCTTCCACCGAGCCGAGATCGCCGAGATGCTCGACACGAGAGAGGCCTCGGTCAAGGGCGCGCTGCAGCGCGCCCGCGCGGCTCTCGGAGCGCGGCTGCCGGCCGCGGACCGCGACCACGCTCCGGGGCCGAACTCCGAGCGCGAGCGCCAACTGGCCGGGCGCTTTGCCGACGCGGTCCAGAGCGGCGACGTCGACGCGATGGTCGCCCTGCTCACCGACGACGCCCTGCTCACGATGCCGCCCCTGCCCCTCGAGTACCAGGGACACGACGCGATCGCCGCCTTCCTCCGCTACCGGGAGGAGGAGCGCGGCACGCCGCTGCGTGTAGTGCCCACCAGCGCGAACACCCAGCCGGCGTTCGGCTGCTACCTCCCGGACGAGCAGGCGGCAATCGCCCGGCCCCGCGGACTGTTCGTGCTCACGCTCGAGGGGGACGCGGTCGCGGCGATCACCTGGTTCGCGGACACCGGCATCTTCCGACACTTCGGGCTGCCGCAAACGCTGCCAAACCCCTGAGTGCCTGCCGATGTGGAGGCTCGGACGGCCGAATCGGCGGGGCTGCCGCGGTTCGCGTGCGAGCGGAAGCGAGACGCCCTGGTGCGCGGCCCCCCGGGGTGCGTGGCACATCGGCGCGCAGTTCAGTCGATGCGACGGAGCTTCGCGAGCGGGACGAAGACGATCCGAGCGGCTGGATCAAGCTCGGGCATAGTGATCTCGACCATGGCGATCTCGCCATCGCGGAGCTCTAGCACGCCGCCGCGGGCGCCGGCGGGCACATCGTCGACCGGCTCGATCAGCTCGACCCGGTCGAAGGCGGTGATCTCGCGCACTACAGCCACAGGCCCATGTTAGGGGCTCGGGTAGGCGGTGACGAGCCGCGGCTCGGCGTCCTCGTCGGCGTAGTGCCAAGCGGTCGCGACCGGCGCCGTGCGATCGTCGATCGTGAGCGTGACCTCGACGCCGCAGACGACACCGTGGAGGCCTCGGTCGCGCACAACCGAGACCGGTGCATCGAGAACGGCCTCCCTGATCGCGGCCCAGATCCGCTCGCCGTCCTCCGGTCCGGCGTGGAAGACGCGCGCCCAGTCCGCGCCGTGGCCGTGTGGGGCGAGGATCCACCCTCGCCATTTGTCCGCCGTTGCGTGGGCGTCGGCGGCGCGAGGCATCGGCTGTCCCATCGTGGGGAACGGCATCGCGGGCCTCTCGGCCGGCGAGGCTACTCACGGGCGCGGCGGCTCCCTCGCTGTCCCTGCCTTGCGTGGCAGACGCTCAGCATCATTGCCAAGCGTCTGCCCGAGCGTTCCAGCAGCGCTCGGACCTATCGAGACGGATGCAGCGCCGACCGATTACAGGATCGATCAGGTTTCGTTCCCTTTTGCGTTCCC
>JBOGZL010000031.1:0-6798 GCA_050697195.1 Solirubrobacterales bacterium | reverse complement strand
CTACCGCGTGTGCGGGCGCGCCGAGGCGTCCGCGGCGTTGCCGCTCGGGATTCCCTCGCGCAGGGCCTTGATCACGCCGCGCCGGCCCTGCTCGTCGAGGGCGGTATACATCGCGCGCACGCGGTCGAAGACCTGAGTCGCGACCTCGAGCTGCTGCTCGCGGGTGGGGTGCTCGACGGTCCCGAAGCTGATCGGCTCGCCGAACTGGATCGTCACCTTGGGGAACCGAAGCCGCTTCCAGCCGCGCACGCCCATCGAGCCGTGGATCGCGACCGGGATCACGGGAACGCCGGACTCGAGCGCGAGCCGCCCCACCCCCGGGCGGGGCTCGCCTAGCCCGCCGCTGCGCGACCGCCCGCCCTCCGGGTACATCAGCAGGCAGCCGCCGCGATCGAGGATCGCGTGCGCCGTGATGAAGGCCTCCTCGTCGTGATGGCCCCGGCGCACGGGGAAGGCGCCGCCGTGGTGGATGATGAACGTGATCACCGGATTCGTGAACAGCTGCGACTTGGCCATGAAGCGCACCTTGCGCCGGATGTACACCGCGGCGAAGAAGTGGTCCCACTGGCTGAAGTGGTTGGGGGCGAGGATCACCGCACCGCTCGCCGGGACGTTGGCGCTCCCGATCGGCGCCGCGCGGTAGAAGAGCAAGGTCGGGGGGGTGAGCACCATCCTGGCGAAGTCGTATACCCAGTCTGGCTCCCGCGTGCGCGAGCGCGCGTGAAAGCGCTCGAAGTGCTCCGCCGGGCGCGGGTCCTTGTACACCTGCGGCTTGAGATCGGGGGCGGGCATCGGCAACGGGGCCGGCGTCGCCGGCTCCTGGCTCTCTCTACCCCCCACAGGTGGACCGGTTACGGCCCGAGCGACCGCCATATCAGTACGGGGAGGCGCCGCCGAACATCTCCCCCAACCGGCGCGCGATCGACAGGTCGCCCTCCATCTCCACCCGGCCCTCGAGGAACGCTGGCAGCGCCGAGTCCCCCGCGGCGATTCGGACGAAGTCGACGAGGCCGATGCGCACCTTGACGGCGGGGTCGTGCCGCGAGCCGGGCAGCACCCTCGCCCTGTCGCCGGCGACCCTGATCGTCCACTCGTCGCCGGCAATCGGCGCGGCGCCGTCGCCGTCTCCGTCGGGGCGCGCGAACTCGTACACGATGTCGCCCTCGAAGCCGAACGCCATGCTCGGCTCGAACGAGCGCGCCATCGCGGTGAGAAGCGCGCGCTGGGCGGCCTGGGATCCGAACCGTCGCCCGATCTCCGAGTCCGAGGCGCCGTCCACGAATCGCGCCAGCGCCCGCTGGGCCTGCCTTCGCACGCCCTCGCGCAACTCGTCGCGAACCCGTCCCGCGAGGTCCTTCGGGGCGAGCGCGGCGCGCCTCCGCGCCCTGCGCGCGCGCTCCAGCTCCGCGGGCTCGTCGATCAGGTAATCGATCGCGCTCTCGCGCGGCGGCTCTCGCCGCGCCAGCGCCGCCTCGATCGCCGGCGCCAGGCGCTCCGCCTTCTCGGCCTCGCGCTCCTCGCGCCCCTCGGAGAAGCGCGGGATGACCTCGTTGCCGAACAGCTCCAGGCTCTCGCAGATGTGCTCGTGGGTGTTGCGCCCCGCCTGCAGCACCATCCCCACCTGGTCCACCCCGACCGCCTCGTAGCGGCGCAGGAGGTCGACGATCTGCTCGGGGGTGCCGATCGCCCCCCGCAGCGACCCCATCCCCTCCTGGAGCAGGCGCACGCCGAGCGGGGCCTGGTCGGGAGAGACGATCTCCCGCGCGAAGCCGGTCTGGTCGCGACGGTCGAGGAACTCGGCGTACACATCGGTCTTCGCGATCGTGTGCGGAGCGCCCCCGTAGTAGTGCGCGAGCGCGTAGCCGAAGAAATGGGCGCCGTCGATCCCACGCTCGATCGCCTCCCCCTCGTCGGGGTGGGCCATCATCGGGAGCACGACCGAGACCATCGGGTTGACCGCGAACCCCGCGGGGACGCACTCATCGGACTCGATCAGGCTGTAGTACTCGCGCACCCACTCTCCCGCGTCCTCGGGCTCCACGAACGAGAACGCGAGCGCGCCGATTCCCCTCCGCGCGGCGAGGTGGATCGTCTCGCGGCGGCTGCAAGCGACCCACAGCGGGGGATGGGGACGCTGGAGCGGCTTCGGGATCACGTTGCGCGGGGGCATCCGGAAGAACTCGCTCTCCCAGCCCGCGAACGGCTCCTCGACGAACATCCGCGTGATCGCATCGAGCGCGTCCTCCCACTGGGCGTGCTTCCGCGTCCGATCGACCAGGAACCCGCCTAGCTCGCCCGCGGAGCTCCCCTCGCCGCTTCCGAACTCGACCCGGCCCCCCGAGACGAGGTCGAGCGTCGCGACGCGCTCGGCGACACGGGCCGGGTGGTTGATCGCGGGAGGGAGCTGGACGATCCCGTGGCCGAGCCTGATCCGCTCGGTGCGCTGACTCGCGGCCGCGAGGAAGACCTCGGGCGCCGAGGAGTGCGAGTACTCCTCGAGGAAGTGGTGCTCCACCTCCCACACGCAGTCGAACCCGGCACGCTCCGCGAGCACGATCTGCTCGAGCGCGTTCTCGAGCAGCGTGCGCTCGGAGTCGGGTTCCCAGGGGCGCGGAAGCTGGTGCTCGTAGAAGAGGCTGAACCTCATTCGCCGGGAATTATCGCTCGCCGGCCCATCCCTTGGCGCGGTCGAGCGCTCGCCGCCACTCGGCCAGCAGCGACTCGCGCTCGTCCTCGCCCATCCGCGGCTCGTAGCGGTCCCCCTCGCGCCACATCGCGGCGACCTCCTCGAGCTCCCACACCCCGGTCGCGATCCCGGCCAGGTACGCGGCGCCGAGCGCGGTCGTCTCGCGAATCTCGGGGACGATCACCGGGACGCCGAGGAGGTCGGCCTGGAACTGCATCAGCCACCTGTTCGCGACCGCGCCGCCGTCCGCCTTCAGGGCGTCAAGGCGCTCCCCGGACGCGGCCTCCTGGGCGCGGACGGCGTCGACCGTCTGGTAGGCGATAGACTCGAGCGCGGCGCGGGCGAGGTGGGCCCGGCCGCTTCCCCGCGTGAGCCCGACGATCGTCCCCCGCGCGTAGGGGTCCCAGTGGGGTGAGCCGAGCCCGGCCAGGGCGGGGACGAAGTACACGCCGTCGTTCCCATCCAGCGAGGCGGCGAGCGCCTCGGTCTCCTCGGCGGAGGCGATGATCCCGAGGCCGTCGCGAAGCCACTGCACGGCTGCCCCGGTGACGAACACCGACGCCTCGAGCGCGTAGTCGGTCGCGTTCTCGAGCCCCCAGGCGACCGTCGCCACCAGTCCCTCGCCGGGGTCGGGGACCTGCGTCCCGGTGTTGAGGAGGACGAAGCTCCCCGTTCCGTAGGTGTTCTTGGCCGTGCCCGCGACGTGGCACGCCTGCCCGAACAGCGCCGCCTGCTGGTCGCCCGCGATTCCCGCCACCGGGACGTCGCCGCCGAGCTCGCCGGTTCGCCCGTACACCCGCGCCGAGGGAACCGGCTCGGGAAGCCGCGCTGGGTCGACGCCGCAAAGCTCGCAGAGGTCGGGGTCCCAGGCGAGCCGATGGATGTCGAACAGCATCGTTCGCGAGGCGTTCGAGTAGTCGGTCACGTGGCGGCCGGTGAGCTTGAAGGCGAGCCACGAGTCGACGGTCCCGAACACCGCGCCCTCGACGTCGGCGTTTCGGATCAGCCATTCGATCTTCGTCCCCGAGAAGTAGGGATCGATCACTAGCCCGGTCCGCTCCCGCACGAGCGCCTCGTGGCCCTCTGCGCGCAGCTCGTCGCAGCGCGCGGCGGTGCGGCGGTCCTGCCACACGAGCGCGCGGTGCATCGGCTCGCCGCTGTCGGGGTCCCACGCGACCACAGTCTCGCGCTGGTTCGTGATCCCGATCGCGAGCAGATCGCCGGCGCCGATCCCCGCGTCGGCGATCGCCTCGTCTGCCACCCGCCGCGTCACCTCCCAGATCTGGGCCGCGTCGTGCTCCACCCATCCCGGCCGCGGGAAGTGCTGCTCGAACTCGCTGTAAGCGCGGCCCTGGATCGCCCCCGCGCGGTCGAAGACGAGGCACGTGGTCCCGGTTGTCCCCTGGTCGATCGCGAGGATCACGGTCTCTCCTCGAGCCACGCCCGGATCGCTTCGGAGTGCTCGCCGAGCGTCGGCGGCGGACGATGGTCGCGGGCCTCGCTGCGATCGAACCGCAGCGGGGGACCCGGAGTGCGGATCGCGCCGAGCGTCGGGTGCTCGGTCTCGGCGATCAGGCCCTGCGAGCGGACCTGCTCGCTCGCGTACACCTGCTCGAGCGTCTTCACCTCGCCGGCGGGGATCCCCTGATCGCGAAATCGCTCCAGCCAGCTTGCGGCGGTGTCGGCGCCGAGGCGCTCGGCGATCAACGGGTCGAGCGCGTCCGAGTTCTCGAGCCGCGCGTGGTTGGTGGCGAACCGCGGGTCCTCGGGGTCGATCCCGAGCAGCGCCGCGAAGCGCCTCCAGATCGGCTCGTTGCCGACCGCGACCTGGATCACCCCGTCGCGGCAGCGGTAGGTCCGGTAGGGGGCGATGCTGGGGTGGCGGTTCCCTCCTGGCTCGGGGACCTCGCCGCTGATCAGGTAGCGGCCGCCCTGGTAGGAGTGGGTCGCGACGACCCCGGCGAGCAGCGAGGTGCGAACGACCTGGCCGCCGCCCCCGCGGTCGCGCTCGCGCAGCGCCGCGAGCACCCCGTAGGCGCCGAACATCCCCGCGAGCAGGTCGGCGATCGGGACGCCGACCTTGGTCGGCTCTCCGGGCGGTCCCGTGAACCCCATCAGGCCCGCCTCCCCCTGGATGATCTGGTCGTATCCCGCCCGCTGCGCCTCCGGGCCGTCGTGGCCGAAGCCCGTGATCGAGAGCACGACGAGGTCCGGATTGAGCGCGAGCATCCGGTGGTGTCCGAGCCCCAGGCGCTCGAGGACGCCGGGACGGAAGTTCTCCACCACCACGTCGGCGCACTCGACCAGGCGCTCGAGCAGCGCCAGGTCCGCGCCGTCCTTGAGGTCGAGGACGATCGACTCCTTGTTGCGGTTCACGCTCAGGAAGTAGGTCGACTCGCGCCGTCCCTCGGGCCCGACGAACGGTGGGCCCCATTGGCGCGTGTCGTCGCCCTCCGGGCGCTCCACCTTGATCACCCGCGCGCCGAGGTCGCCGAGCATCATCGCCGCGTACGGCCCCGTGACGACCCGCGACAGGTCGACCACCAGCAGGTCCCCGAGCGGCGTCCCCGCCCCTCCGTCCGGCGCCGCGGCGCTCACGTCCGCCCCCCGATATCCGCGCCGTCCTCGTCAGCGCCCCCGGGCCGCAGGAGCATCGCCAGCCCGAGCACCGCCATGAACGCCGCGAACAGGGCCCTCAGGGTGTCCGCCGGGATCTCGAGCGCCAAGAGCGCCCCGCCGACCGCGGCCGCGGCCCCGCCCACGCCGACGATCGCGGACTGGCGCACGTCTCCGAGCCCGTGCCGGTTCGTGGAGATCACCCCGATGACGGCGGTCGGGACCATGAACGCGAGCGCCGTGGCCTGGGCCTCCTGCTGGCCGAAATCCGACGCCGCCACGAGCGCCGCGACGAGGATCACGCCCCCGCCGATCCCGAAGAAGGAGGAGACCACGCCGACCAACGCGCCGAGCGCGACGAACCCGATGATCTCGATCACGTCACCAGGAGGTAGATCGAGGTGCAGACCAGCAGCGCCCCGAAGGCGCGCCGCGCGAGCGTGTCGCTCACCCGGGAGAGAAGCAGGGCTCCGATCGGGGCGCCGATCGCACCGCCGACGAACAGGGCGGCCGCGGTCCCGACGCGGACCTCGTCGGAGGCCCCGTAGGTGATCGCGGCGGCGAGCGCGAGCACCACCACAGCGCCCAGCGACACCGCGTGCGCCTGCCGCTGACGCAGGCCCGCGAACGAGACCAGCATCGGGACCATCACCCCGCCGCCCCCGATCCCGAGCAGGCCGGCGAGGAACCCGCCTGCGACACCGATCACGATCAGCGTCCCCGTCATCTGCGCGAAAGGTAGACGCGGAGGATGTCGCGGAGCTGCCGGCCGCGGTGGAGGAAGCCCGCGGGGGAGCGGCCCGTGGCGCGATGCTCGAGGTCGAGCTCGACCTCACGCACCCTGTAGCCGGCGCGCGCCGCGTCGACGTCCATCCCCGTCTCGAGCCCGAACCCGTCCGCGAACGGGACCAGCTCGCGGAGGACCCCGACGCGCATCGCCCGCTGCCCCGACAGCGGCGCCTCGAGGCGCACGCGGCCGAGACGCTCGACGGTCCAGCGGGAGACGCCGAGCGCGATTCCCAACCCCCCGCCGACCCGGCGCGCGAACGCCCCGATCGCGAGATCGCACTCGTCGTGCTCCACCGCCTCGACCAGGGGGCCGAGCCTTGCGGCGGAGGAGCCGAGGTCGCCGTCGCACAGGAGCACGATCCGCGCCTCGTCGCCGCCCTCGCTCAGGAGCGCCTCCGCGGCGGCCGTCACGCTCGCGCCCTTCCCGTGCCGGCTCCGGCGGGTGACGACCCTCGCGCCGGCGGCGAGCCCGATCTCGGCGGTGCCGTCCTCGGACGCATCGTCCGCCACCCACACGGCCGCGTGCGGAAACGCCTCGCCGAGAGCGGTCAGGGTGCGCGCGAGCCGGTCCGCCTCGTTTCGCGCCGCCACGATCACGATCGGGGCGCGGGCGGCGTCGGCGGGCGTCCCCGCTGGCGGATCCGGTCGCACGGGCGGGTATTGTGCCGCCACTCAGCGATGGCGGAGGTCGAGGCCCATATCACCGG
>JBOGZL010000030.1:0-2007 GCA_050697195.1 Solirubrobacterales bacterium | reverse complement strand
ACGTGCCGGGGTCCGCTCCGGCTCGAAACTCGAGGGCGCGGCCACCGACGGCTCGGTTGAAGACCGCCGCGGCCCCGACGTCGCGCCCGGCGGAGACCAGCGGGCTGTCCAGCGCCGAGGCGACGTCGGGGTCGAAGAGGACGGCGATCGGCTCACCGTCCAGCTCGTCGTTCAGCGGCGCGTCGTTGCGCAGGCGCGAGAACGGGTATACCACGGCCGACTCACCGCTGCGAACCGCCGCGACGCGCTCCTTCGGCGGCAGGGAGCGGTCGGGCTCGCCCTCGAGCAGGAACGGCCGCGAGTCGGGGTCGCGGTCGTAGCCGCCGTACGGGCTGCTGCCGTAGTCGCGGTCGAAGCCGGTGTCGCGGGAGAGCACGTGGGCGTCGGGGTGCAGGCGTCGCAGCTCCTCCCAGGAGAGGATCTGGGAGGGCAGCACGTCGAGGTTCGCGCCCGTCCGCTTCCCCACCACCGCCTCGGCGGTGATCTGCTGCCACCACGACTCCGTGCGCCGGTCGTACATCACGAGATCCGAGTTGCGGAGCATGCCGGTGGTGCCGAACTCGACCGGCTCGCCGTCGACCACGCGGCTGAACGCGACGGTCGAGTTGCAGAGCGGGCAGTAGGTGACGGCGACGGACTCACCACCGATCTCGTCGTTGACGATCTCATGCCAGATCAGGATCTGGATCGGGTACGCGCGCACCTCGCCGCCCAGTTCGACCACCGCCACGGGCTCGCGGGGATCGAGGAACCGATCGGCCCCCTCGACAGAGACGAACTTCGGGTCGTCGATCGACGGGATGCCGTCCTTCGGCGGCCCGCCGCCTATGAACTCCTCGAGCGGGACGCTGTGGTTCGAGAAGTCCGTGTCCCAGCCGGATGTGCTGAAGGGCACGCTCGGTTCGGCATCCACTCCGTCGTCGCCGCCGATGCTGCAACCGCTCAGCGCGGCGGCGCCGATCGCTGCCACGATCAGCATGCGCTTCACACCACGTTGGACCGCGGCGGCTCGCTTTCGGTTCGGCCCCGCCGGGTTCGGGCGCTTGCCGAAGCTGCTAGGACACCGTCCTGAGGTCGAGGCAGAGCCGCCTCATGGCGAGGAGGAGGAACATCCCCGCCGCCCCGGCGATCACGAGCGCGCCGAACACCCCCACTGCGATCCAAAGCTCGGTCGTCGCGACCACGGGAGTCATGGTCACCCCTCCGACCTCTTAGCTTAGATGCGGGCGGGACGTTGCGGCAAGTCGGCACCACCGGTTAGGAGGAACGCCTCAAGCTCTCGCAGCACAGGCTTCGTGAATCGCCGAACCATGGGCTTGGCGAACGGCCAGACGAGGACGCGGCCCAGTTCTTCGGCAGGATCGCACCGTCCCCACCCGGACGTCGGCGGTGTCGCGCACACAGTCGTCGACGGTCTTCGTCCAGCGGTGCTCTGCGCCGAAATCCCCGACGACGCGCAAGACAGCCTCATTGGGCGCGGCTATCACATGGGTCACCGCGAACTGGACGAGGCGCTCCACTCTCGGTCCGAGGCTACACGAGGAATCCCGCAGTCAGTCGGCCCGGCCGCGGGCCGGGGCCGCTGCGGCGACTGCTTCGACCAAGATAGTTAGCAAACGGTTCGAGCCAGGAGGATGCGATGCGAATCGGCCACTCCCGGACAATTGCCACGATCGAGGAGGCGCTGCGGATCTGCATGCGTCGCGAGCACCTGCGCCGCACGGTCCGGATCGCGCTCGTGGTTGGTGTGATCCTCACGTTGATCAACCAGGCCGACGTCGTCATCCGCGGCGATGCGACCGCCATCACCTGGGTGAAGGCCGCGGGCAACTTCCTGGTTCCGTTCATCGTCTCGAACCTGGGTCTCCTCGCTGGCAAGCGGGCCGAGCGCGACCCCGACCCGCGTGACCGGCCGCCCGCTCCGACGTAAGATCACCAGGATGGACTGGACCTTCGGCGGTCTGTGGCCCTACGAGCCCCGCTGGTTCGAGTCGGAGGACGGGCGCA
>JBOGZL010000029.1:0-3439 GCA_050697195.1 Solirubrobacterales bacterium | reverse complement strand
TCGACCCCGAGGACCTGAAGATCGAGGAGCTCGTGGGCCGCGTCGACGGGGGCGAGGTCGGGGAGGTGGTGCTCGCCACCAACCCGACGACGACCGGCGAGGCGACCGCGCTTCACATCGCCGAGCGCCTCCGCGAGGGCGTCCGGGTCACGCGGCTGGCGAGTGGACTGCCGGTCGGCGCAGACCTCGAGCACGCCGACGAGGTGACGCTCGGTCGGGCGCTGGCCGGCCGACGATCGGTTGAGGGCTAGGCACACCGGGGATTTCGCTCGCGAAATCCCCGAATGACGTCGGCTAGCGCAGGCGCCGGGTGGGGTCGTCGGGTCCCGGCGGGGGCGGGGGCTGCTGGTAGTACTCGTCGTCGCGCCGTCCCCGGTTGCTCGACAGCAGCATGTAAAGGATCGAGATTCCGAGCCCGGCGAAGCCGGCGATCATCAGGATCAGGCCGAGCGCCTCGCGATCCACACCCTCGATCGAGAAGGTGAACGCGTAGCGCACGATCGCGCCGACCGCGATCAGGAATATGGACGCACCGATTGACATCCGGGGCGCCGAGGATAGCCGCCCTGCGGGCAGCGAGCGCAATCGTGCGCCCGGTCGCCGCGCTAAGCCTCGCTCAGGCCGATCCGCGCGTGCAGTCGCCGCAGCGGTCGCGGCGCCCACCAGTTCCACCGTCCCAGCAGCTCCATCAGCGAAGGGACGAGCAGCGCCCGGATGATCGTCGCGTCGATCAGCACCGCGATCGCCGTTCCAAATCCCAGCTCCTTGATGAAGATGAGCTGGGAGGTGACGAAGGCGCCGATCGCGATCGAGAACAGAAGCGCCGCGGCGGTGACGATGCGGCCCGTGCGCTCGAGCCCGATCGCGACCGCCTCGGAGTCCGACGCTCCCGAGTCACGCGCCTCCTTGATCCGCGAGAGCAGGAACACGCCGTAGTCCGTCGAGAGTCCGAACGCGACCGCGAACAGCAGCAGGGGCTGGGTTGCCTCGAGACCGCCTTGGCTCGTGTAGTCGAGCAGGCCCTCGAACCGGCCGTCCTGGAAGACCAGCACGAGGATCCCGAACACAGCGCTCAGCCCCAACAGGTTCATAACGAGCTGCTTGATCGGAAGCACCACCGAACCGGTCATCACGAACAGGACGACGATAGTGACAGCGGCGATGATCGCCAGCACGAGCGGGAGGTGGTCGACGAGGCTGTCCTGGAGGTCGACGAAGTGGGCGCTGTCTCCGGTCACCAGCACGTCACCCGAGATGCCGCGCAGCTCCTCGACGAGATCCTGGCTCTGGTCCGTGAGCGAGCCGCTGCTGGAGATCACCTCGACAGCGGACATCCCTCCGTCGAGCCTGGTCGGCTGATTCACCGCCTCGACCCCGCTGACCTGCTCCGCCTCGCGAGCGATTCGCTGTCCTTCGTCGGGCCCACCCGCGACGACAAGCTCGACCGGGGTGGTGCGGAACGGCGGGAACTCGTCGCGCAGCGCGTCGTCCACCTGGCGCGCGCTCGCGGACTCGGGCAGCACGCGCGCGTCGACGGAGGTGAACTCGATCCCCAGGAACGGGAGCCCGAGCGCGATCAGAAGTGCCGCGCTGGCCGCGGCGATGCGCCCGGGGAACCGCATCACGGTGCGCGAGAGGCGATACCAGAACCCCTCCTCGGCCTCGTGCGCGTCGCGCTCCGCGCGCTGGCGCAGGAACCGTGGCGAAAGCGCGTTGACCCGCGTTCCGAGCAGCGCGAGGACGGCCGGCAGGACAATCAGCGCGATCGCCGCGGCGATCAGCGCCACGAGCGAGCCGCCGATCCCCATCGAGTACAGGAACCGCTGCGGGAAGACCAGCAGTGCCGCGAGCGCTCCCGCGACCGTGAGCGAGGAGAACAGCACGCTGCGGCCGGCGGTGGCCATCGTCCGCCGCATCGCCTCGAGACCCGGGCCGGTGCGTGCGATCTCCTCCCGGTAGCGGGAGACGATGAACAGGGAGTAGTCGATCGCCAGCCCGAGACCGAGCCCGGTGACGAGGTTGAGCGCGAAGATCGACACCGAGGTCAGCTCGCTGGCCACTGTCAGCATCAGGAACGTGCTGACGATCGCGAGCGCGCCGACCAGCAACGGCAGCAGCGCGGCGACGAGGCTGCGGAAGAACAACAGCGAGAGCAGGAAGAGGAGCGGGAACGCGATCAGCTCGGCCGTGCGAAGGTCTTCCTCGACCTGGGTGTTGACCTGCTCTCGGGCCACCGCTCCGCCTCCGACGGTGATTCCCGGCTTGTGCTCGAGCTCGTCGACGATCCGCTCCGCCGCGTCCTGCTCGGCGTCGTCGTCCATCGTCGTGAACCTCACGCCGAGGTAGGTCGCGTCGCCGTCCCTGGAGACGAAGTCGCGCGAGCCGGTGCTGTGGAAGCTCGCGACCTCGGCCACCTCGGGCTCGTTCGCGATCTGGCGCGCGTAGCGCTGGACTCGCTCGCGCCCGTCGCGGGACTGCACGTTGACGTCGTCGAACAGCACGATCGCACCGGTCTCGTGGTAGCCGGCGTCCTCGAGACGATCGTCGGCGATCACGCTCTCGGTGTCCGGGTCGTCGGCGCCGTAGGGCTCGAGCCGATCGGCGACCCCGGCACCGAACGCGCCGGCGGCGACGAAGACGACGATGCTGAGGAGGACGACCGTCCGCTTCCGGCGGGTGGCAAGGCTTGCGAGGGTGGAGAACATCAGGCTGACCTCCTCTCCTCGCCCAGCTCGGCGAGCGCGTCGTCGCACCACCGGATCGTGAACTCGCTCAGCGCGATCCCGTAGCGCAGCACCATGTACGGGTAGGGGTCGGGCGCCGCCTTCGCGAGCGGCTCGATCTCGGCGAGTTGGCGCAGCTTCTCGACGTGGTAAGCGCGCCTCGCCTCGATCGCCGTCGCGGCGCTCCGCGGGGCGGCGCCGGCGAAGAACAGCTTCAGCAGGCCCTCGTCGCGCATCTCGAACACCTCGGGCTCGATCTCGAGCCAGCGGCGCAGCTCCTTGCGACCCGACGGGGTGAGCCGGTACTCGGTTCGCTTCCGTCCCCCGCTCGGCTTAGAGGTCCCCTCGATCAACCCCTCCTCCGCGAGCCTGCGGAGCTCGGGGTAGATCTGGCCGTAGCTCGCGGCCCAGAAGAACCGGGTCGAGCGGTCGACGACCGCCTTGATCTCGTACCCGGTCTTCGCGCCCTTCCGAAGCAGTCCGAGGATCACGTATGCGGTGCTGCTGAGCTCCACGTCGGCGCCAATATATCATGTGGATATATCGCCAAGACCGGTGTGTGCGCGATGTCACAGGTCGGGAGAGTCCCTTCGCCAACACCTGGAACCGCAGCCAGCTTTCGCTCGCCGTTCGTGAGCGGTGGCGACGAGCGGGGGAACCAGCCGCATGCCGATGACGCCGCTTCCGCCGCAACGAAGACGCGCACGTCAGACCAC
>JBOGZL010000028.1:0-3432 GCA_050697195.1 Solirubrobacterales bacterium | reverse complement strand
CGCCCGGCGAGCGGCTCGGGCGCCGCCCCGCGGGTCGCTTCGGCCACGACAGCGCCGCCCCGTAGGGGTTCGCGGGGTCGGTCGCGGCGAGGACGAGATGCCTGCCCTCCTCGTCGGGCAGCGAGCGCAGGCGCTCGACCGCGCCCGGAAGCGCGAACTGCGCCCCGCCCAGGCCCTCGACGAAGTACCCCCGCCTCGCCGTCCCGAGCATCTCCAGGTTCGAGAGCTCCCCGTACAGGGTCGTGAACCCGCCCGGGACTCCCTCCGCGAGGACCATCTCCCGGGTCACGATCCCGTACCGCTCCAGCATCAGCTCGGCCTGGGCCCGAAGCCGCGGCCCGGTCTCCGGCGCGTCCTCGAACAGGGACGCGGTCAACGACCACCGGCCCTGGACGGCCTGGCCGGTCCCGCCTCGCCGGGTCGCGAACCGCCGTCCCCGCGTTCGGTGGGCCCGCTGGACGGCGCTCAGGCGCCGGGCGCGGAGCGGCGCGAAGGCGTCGTTCGTGACCTCCCCGGCCCAGGCGAGGTCCCAGAGCGCCGAATGAAGCTCCTCGGTCTCGAGCTCGAGCGCCGAGACCAGGTCGGGCCAGAAGCACGCCCGCGAGGCGAGCAGCTCCCGGATCGCGTCGTGGGCCTCTCCCGCGGGCGGCTCGAGCTTCGCGTTCGCCGGCGGTGGCCCCGCGAGGCGGACGTCCTCGCGAAAGTAGAGCGCCACCCGGCCCCCGCTTCGCCCGAGCGCGCCGGCGCCGATCCACACCACCTCGCCCCCCGTGCAGAGCTCGTCCAGCCACGCCGCGGAGTAGGCGCCGAGCCGTCGCGGGAGGACGTCGCGCTCCCACACCTCGGGCGTCAGCGCGACGCCCTGGAGCGGCACGAGCGCGTCGCGGAGCCGGTCGGTGCCCGCGCCTCCCGGGCGGTGGGCGTCGACGTTCTGCCAGCTCGGCAGGAACAGCGCGAGCTCGCGCTGATCCGCGGCCTCGACCTCCTTGCGAAGGTGCGCGAGGCTCGCTCGCCGCACCCGGCGCAGCGCCTCGGGGTCACACCACTCGCGCTCCGTTCCGCCGGGAAGAAGCTCGCCGCGAACGAGCTCCCCGGCCGCCTCGAGCTCGCGAAGCGCGGGGAGCGGGTCGATCGTGTAGCGGGAGGCGAGACGGCCGCTGGGAAACGGCCCGTGCGTGCGCGCGTAGCGCCGCGCGAGCGCGAGCATCGCGTCGGCGACCGGCTCGAGGAAGGAGTCCGGGAGCCCGGGCGGAGGCGGGACGCCGAGCGCGTCGCGGTACAGGCCCGCGTCCTCGGCGCTGATCCAGCGCTCCTCGCCCGCTACGCGCACCTTCGCCGCGCGGCGCTCGCCCTCGAGCTTCTCGAGCATCGAGCCCGCGGAGTAGCCCTCCGCCACCCGCCGCTCGCACTCGGCCTCGCTCAGGTCGCCGACCCGCCGCAGGACCTGGTGGAGGGCGTCGCGGTCCCTGGCGCGCGCCCGCTCGGAGCGGTGCTGGAGCGAGTCCTCGACGTCCTCCAGCGCCTCGGGGTCGATCAGCTCGCGGAGCTCGTCCTGGCCCAGCAGCTCTCTGAGCAGCTCGCGGTCCAGCGCGAGCGCCGCGGCGCGGCGCTCGGCGTTCGGCGTGTCGCCCTCGTACATGTACGTCGCGACGTAGTCGAACAGCAACGACGAGGCGAACGGGGAGGCGGTCGAGGTCTCGACCTCGACGAGCGAGATCCGGCGCGAGGCGAGGTCGCGCAGGAGCCGCTCGAGCGCGGGGAGGTCGAGCACGTCGCGGAGGCACTCCCGGTAGGTCTCGAGCACGAGTGGGAAGCGGGGGAAGTCCCGCGCGACCTCGAGCAGGCTCTGCGCCTTGAGGCGCTGCTGCCACAGGGGCGTGCGCTTCCCCGGATACGCGCGCGGGATCAGCAGCGCGCGGGCGGCGTTCTCCCTGAACCGGGCGCCGAACAGCGCCGACCCGGACAGCTCGCGGACCACGAGGTCCTCGAGCTCGTCGGCCTCGAGCAGGACGAGGTCCGAGGAGGGCGGCTCGTCCGCGTCGGGAAGGTGGACGATGATCCCGTCGTCGGACCAGATCGCGTCCGCCTCGAGATCGAGCTCGTCGCGGAACCGGGCCGCCAGCGCGAGCCCCCAGGCGGCGTGCACGCGGCCGCCCCACGGCGAGAGCACGCACAGCCGCCAGTCGCCGATCTCGTCCCGGAACCGCTCCACGACGATCGTCTCGTCCGAGGGCACGACCCGGGTCGCCGCCTGCTGCTCGTGGAGGTAGGCGACGAGGTTCGTGGCGGCGCGGCGGTCGAGGTCGTAGTCGCGCGCGAGGTCGGCCGGCTTCGCCGCCACCGCCTCGCGCGCGAACTCGCCGATCGCACGCCCGAGCTCCGCGGGGCGCCCGATGCCGTCCCCGCGCCAGAACGGGACCGCCCCCGGCGTGCCGGGCGCCGGGGTGACGATCACCCGGTCGCGGGTGATCTCCTCGATCCGCCACGTCGTCGCGCCGAGCAGGAAGGTCTGGCCCGGGCGCGCCTCGTACACCATCTCCTCGTCGAGCTCGCCCACCCGGCGGCCGTCGGGGAGGTGGACGCCGTACAGGCCGCGGTCGGGGATCGTGCCGGCGTTCGTGACGGTGAGCTGGCGGGCGCCCTTGCGGCCCCGCACCGTGCCCTGGGCACGATTCCAGGCGAGGCGCGGGCGCAGCTCGGCGAAGCGCTCGGAGGGATAGCGGCCGTCGAGCATGTCGAGGACGTTCTCGAGCTGCTCGCGCGAGAGCTCAACGAACGGCTCCGCCGCGGTCACCAGCCGCTCGATCGCGTCGACGTCCCACTCGTCGGTGGCCGCCATCGACACGAGGTGCTGGGCGAGCACGTCGAGCGGGTTGCGGGGGATCACGGTCTCCTCGATCTCGCCGCCGCGCATCCGCTTCGTCACCACCGCGCACTCGAGGAGGTCGGCGCGGAACTTGGGGAAGATCCGGCCGACCGAGACCTCGCCGAGCCCGTGGCCGGCGCGGCCGATCCGCTGCAGGCCGCGGGTCACCGATTTCGGCGACTCGACCTGGATCACGAGGTCGACGGCCCCCATGTCGATCCCGAGCTCCAGCGAGGAGGTGGCGACGATGCAGGGCAGCTTCCCCGACTTGAGCAGCTCCTCCACGATCGTTCGCTCCTCGTGCGCGAGCGAGCCGTGGTGCGCGCGGGCGATCTCCGTGCCCGTCTCGTCGGAGGGCGGGCCGTGCCCGCCGTGCTCGGTTGGGGGAAGTTCTTGTGATTCCTCCTCGTTAGCGAGCTCGTTGAGGCGCTTCGCGAGCCGCTCGGCGCCGCGGCGGCTGTTGACGAAGATGATCGTCGAGGTGTGTTCGCGGACCAGCTTCAGCAGCTCGGGATAGATCGCGGGCCAGATCGAGCGCGTGCCGCCGCCTCCGTCGAGCGACACCT
>JBOGZL010000027.1:0-22295 GCA_050697195.1 Solirubrobacterales bacterium | reverse complement strand
CCGACCCCCCGCGGTGACGGCCGGGGCCCGCCGTATTCGGCTTCACCCGCTGGCCGATGTAGATGAAGGGCTCGATCAGCTCCCACATCTCCATGTCGCCCATGTCCCCCTCCGGGTTCCACATCGCCGCCGCGTAGTCGAGCCCGTCGAGGATCATCTTCCCGCCGCCGCCGACGCACGAGAGCCCGAAGTTGGTCGTCGCCGACTGGCGCCCGTACTGGTCGATCCCGCCGCCCTGGAAGGCGTTGCTCGTCAGCGCGTACGGCGCCAGCACCTCCTCGACGAACCCGCGTGCCTGGAGCCCCCGCGACACAGACTTGATGAACCCCGTGAACGAGGGGATCAGGAACGCCCACGCGATCCCCGTCGAGGCCTGGGGGTTCGAGTGGTTGGTCCACGTCCCCGGGGGGAAGTTCGTGTTCAGGCCGAGGTAGGCGCCGTCGTTGACCTTGTCGTTGGGGATCAGCGTCTGGGTGAGCTGCACCCACACCGCGCCCTGCATCGCCGACGGGGTGCAGTTCGAGGAGTGGTACCCCCACGACGACGACCCCTCGTAGTCGAGCTCGACCTTCGCGTCGCGGGTCACGCGGAGCTCGAGGGGGGCGTGCATCATCGTGTCCACCCGCGCGTAGGAGGGGAGCTGCTCCTCGTTGCCCATCATGTTCTCGGTGAACGCCGGCGCCCGATAGCGGCCCGGGACGAGCATCTCGCGGACGCGGCTCTGGAACGAGCGCCGCCCGTCCTCGAGCACCTCGCGGATGAACCGCTTGTACGTGTCGACGCCCTCCTCGAGGATCACGCGCTCGACCGACTCGCGGACCATGTGGCAACCGGCGATCCGGGTCTTCTCGTCGAGCGTCCAGTACATAGGCGTGCGGGTGCCCTTCAGGCCCGCGAGGACGTGGTCGCGCCACAGCTCGTCGTTGGAGCCGATCTTCTTCGCCGGCAGGTCGATCCCGTCCTCGTAGCGCGAGATCGGGCCGACGGGGACCGAGCCCGGAGTCTTCGCCCCGATGTCGATCTCGTGGGTGACGCCGGCAGCCCACCCGACCAGCTCCTCCTCCCAGAAGATCGGGACTATCGTCTGGACGTCGGCGTTGTGGACGTCGCCGATCATCGCGTCGTTGTTGGTGAAGATGTCGCCGGGCGCGATCCCGGGGTTCTCCTCGTAGCCCTCCCGGATCATGTACTTGATCGCGTCCGACATCGTGTGGACGTGGACAATGATCCCGGTGGACAGCGCCACCGAGTCGCCCTCGGGCGTGTAGAGCGCGAAGCTCAGCTCGCCGATCTCCTTCACGATCGGAGACGCGGAGATGTTGAGCGCCGTCTCGCGCGCGCTCACCAGCCCGCCGCGCAGGCGCGAGAACAGCTTCTCGAACCGGATCGGGTCCGACGACTTGAGCTCGAGCTCGTCGATTCCCAGGTAGTGGCCGGTCTCGGCGAACACCCGCTCGGACTCGGCGAGCATCTCGCGCGCGGTGGCCCCGTCCCAACCGATCTCGGCGCGGTCGGTGGCCAGCCGCTCGAGCTCCCTGGTCCGGTCGACGATCGCCATCGCTAGCTCCTCTCGCTGCTCTCGCTGTGCTCCAAGTGGAAGATCCGGTTGCGGTCCAGCCTCGCCGTGCGGCCGGGCGGGATCGCGAGGGTGTCCGCGGGAGACTCGATGATCGCAGGGCCCTCGACCGCGTGTCCGGCGCGAACCTCGCCCTGCTCGAAGATCGGGGTGTCGGCCCAGTCGCCCTTCCACCACACCGGGCGCCGCTCCTTGGGCTCGGGCGCCCCGGCGACCTCCTCCTCGTCGGGTAGCGCGGGCTTCTCGACCTCGACGGCGCCGGTGACGATCACGTTCGTGACCAGATAGCCGAGCTCCGGGGAGCGCGCCGAGCGGGCGTAGAGCTTGCCGTAGGCGTCCTCGAACGCGGCGATCAGGTCGTCGACCTGGGATCCCTCGGCGAGCTCCTCGTGGGGGGTGAGGATCTCGATGTCGTTGAGCTGGCCCATGTACTGCATCCGCACGTAGCGGCGAAGCTCGATCCGGTCCTCGCCGACGCCCGACTTCGCGAACTCCTCGACCACCTTCTCGCGCAGCATCTCCCACCCGCCGCCGATGTAGATCCCCAGGCCGGCCTTCGTGTCGGCGTCGGCGCCCGGCTCGATCGGCATGTCGATCGTGAGGTCGTAGCGGTAGGCGTAGTCGCCGCACGCGCACCCGAACGCCGAGAATCCCGCCGCCCACGCGGGGACGAGGACCTCGCGGTAGGGGACCTCGCGCGTGTAGCCCGCGGCGTGTAGCGGCCCGCCGCCGCCGTAGCAGAGCAGGGTGTAGTCGACCGGGGAGTAGCCCTTTCCGAGCACCTGCGCGACGGCCTCGTACTTGAGCGTCTCGTCGAACAGCTCCACCACCCCGGCGGCCGCCTCCTCGACCGAGAGCCCGAGCGGCTTCGCGAGCTGGTCCGAGATCGCCGCCCGCGCCCGCTCGGCGTCGAGCTTCACCTCGCCGCCGAGGAAGTAGTCCGGGTTGATCCGCCCGAGGGCGAGGTTGAGATCGGTGACCGAGGGCGTCTCCAGCCCGGCCTCGGGCCACGACACCCCGATTCCCGCGCCGGCCGACTCGGGGCCGAGCTCGGGGCGCCCGGAGTTCGGGTCGATGCGGACGAACGACCCGGTCCCGGCGCCGATCGAGTCGACCTGGACGAGCGGGATGTTGAGCAGGAACCGGCCGACGTCGGGGATCTGGCGGATCGCGAACTCGCCATCGGTGATCAGCGCGATGTCGAAGCTCGTCCCGCCGATGTCGGTGCAGACGAGGTTCTGCGATCCCCCCGACTCGATCCGGTCGGCGAGATAGCGCGCCCCGATCACGCCCCCGATCGGGCCCGAGATCAGCGTCCGGGCGAGCTCCTTCGCGTCGATCGAGATCGTGCCCCCGTGTGCGGCCATGATCCGGAGGTCGAACTTCGCCCCCGCGTCGCGGGTCGCGTCGCGCACCCTTCGAAGCTGCTCGCGCGACGGCTCCGCCGCGTACGCCTCGACGAGGGTCGAGTTGAGGCGCGGGAAGTCGCGCCGCATCGGGTACAGCTCGGACGAGAGGAAGAGCGGGATCTCCGGCGCGACCTGCGCCGCGATCTCGCGAACCCGGTCCTCGTGCTCGGAGTTGCGGTAGCTGTACATCAGGTTGACGACGATCGCCTCCACCCCGGCCGCGGCGAGCTCCTCCACCGCCGTTCGCGCCTCGTCCTCGTACAGGGGGATCGCCTCGTCGCCGAACAGGTCGACCCGTCCCCGCACGCCGCGGATCCGCTCCCGGGGGACCAGCGGCTCGTTGTGGTGGTGGGTCGCCACGTGGAGGCGGTCCGAGTACGGGTACCCGAGGTAGGTCTGGATCCCGCGCTCGAGCCGCAGCATGTCCTCCATCCCGGCGGTGACGATCAGGCCCACGCGGCGGCCCTTGCGCTCGAGGAGGCGGTTGAGCATCGCGGTTCCCGAGTAGATCCCCGAGACCATCCGCGAAAGCGCCGCCTCGGTCCCCAGCCCCCAGAGCCCGAGCGCGTCCTCGGTCGAGGCCATGAACCCGACCGACTCGTCGTCGGGCGTCGTCTGGGCCTTGCCGACCACGAACTCGCCCGAGCGATCGACGATGAACGTGTCGGTCATCGTCCCGCCGGCGTCGATCGCGAGCACCCGGGGGTCGCGGCCGTCGCTCGACTCTCCAGGCGCCACGGACGAATTCTAGACAGGGTGTCTGACTTGGCGTCTACCCCACGCCCCGCGACGGCGGACGCGCAGGCGGAGCACGTCGCGGGCCAATAGGAAGGGCCCCCGCTCCGTGGGGGCCCTTCCAGCCGGCAAGGCTCAGCTTCAGCCCTGGAGCACGCTCACGCCGACGACCAACGTCAGCACGACGGTCGCCACCGCGATCCCGATCAGACTGCCCGCCGCATAGGCGAGCACTTCCCTCTCCCCGCTGGGTTCCCCCTCGACCAACCAGGTAACTAGACGTGTCGTCACAGGCACCTCTCTTTCACGTGCCTACGGGGTTAGCTGTCGGGCTCGCGCCGAAAGAGCAGCGCTACGGGCCATACACACCCGATTCGCCCCAAGGGACCATGTCCCTTCGACCACCGGCAAGTTCGCTTGCGAACCCACCATCACCGGCGAGTTCGCTCGCGAACTCGCCGAATGGCCTTGGGTCCCCCGCTCCCCGACCTTGGTCAGGGACTCGGCAGGTTGCACGCGCGGCAAGATACAGGTTCGGGCGGCGCGACGGGTGGGTCAGCGCCGGCTCGCGTGGACGAATTTGTTCGTCGCGTAGTCACGCGGAGGGGCCCGCGGGTCGGTCAGCCCGGTTGCTCGCAGGAACCCACGCAGGGCACCGATCGCCGCCGGGCGCATGACCCCGAATCGCCGTTCGCCCGCGAACAGCGACAGGTAGGCGTCGAGCTGCGCGGCGGCGAGCTCCTCGTCGAGCTCGGGGACCTCGGCGGCGAGCGCCTCGAGGCAGCCCCGCGGGTCGTCGAGAGTGTCCTCGTAGCCGCGCACCGTGGCGTCCACGAACGCCTGCATCAGCTCGGGGTCACGCTCGATCCTCTCGCGGGTCGAGAACACGATCAGCCCCGGATACCGTGGCCCTCCCCACTCGTCGAGCATGAACGAGCGCACCGCCTCCCCGCGCAGCTCGAGGGCTGTGCCGTCGGCGGGGGGATAGCCGGTGATCGCGTCCACCCTGCCGGCGCGCAGCGCGGGGACCGTGTTGAACCCGATCGTCACCCGATCGACGTCGCCGGGATCGCCGCCGTCGTCGGCCACCACGGTGTCGAGGACGGCGTCGTCCGAGGGCACCCCGGTCACGCCAACGGTCCCGCGCTCCAGCTCAGCGGGCGAGTCGATGCCCGCCTCCCTCAACGTGATCACGCCGCCGAGCGGCCGCTGGACGACCGCCATGATCGCCTTCGCGCCGAGCCCGCGATCGATCTGCTGGCCGACGTCGATCCCGTCCGCGATCCCGAACGCCGCCTTTCCCTGGTCGATCAGCTTCAGCGTGTCCGACGTCGATGTCGGCTCGACGACCTCGAGCTCGACGTTGTCGTCCTCGTAGTAGCCGCGCTCCAGCGCGCAGTAGATCCCCGCGTGGACGGCGTTGGGGACGAAGTCGAGCACGAGGGTCGCCTCGGTCGGCTCCCCGAGCGCGGCCGGGCCCGACCCGTCCCCGCCGCCGTCGCCGCACGCACCGAGCGCGATCGCCGCCGCCGCCGCGGCGCAGGCCGCAAGCCTCGCGTTAGCGATGTGCGTCATCGATCGGGAACCACGCGAGCTCCATATCCACGCGCTCGCCGCGAAACGGGATCCCCTCGGCCTCCAGCAGCCGGCGCTGGCGCACGCCCTTCGCGAGCGAGCCGTCGGCGCGAACGACGCGCTGCCACGGCACCCTGGGATCGTCACACTCGGAGAGCACCGAGCCGGCAAACCGCGGCGCGCCCGGACACAGATCGCCGTAGGTGGTCACGAACCCCGCGGGGACGGAGCGGGCGCGCTGGAGCACGTCGCGGGCGCGATCCGAGTCGAGCACCTGCCCAGTATCGACGACCCGGTTGCCCCCGGATGAGTAGGGTTCGCGCATGCTCATCCTGATCATCGTCGTCGCGGTCGTTGCGATCGTCGTCGTGTGGGCGCTCGTCACCTACAACCGCCTCGTCCGCCTGTCGGTTTCCGCCGAGGAGGGGGAGTCGGAGATCGATGTCCAGCTCAAGCGCCGCCACGACCTGATCCCGAACCTGGTCGAGACGGTGAAGGGGTACGCCTCGCACGAGCGCGGGACGCTCGAGCGGGTGACCGAGGCGCGGGGCGCCGCGATCTCCGCCCACGGCCCGCGGGAGCGCGGCGCGGCCGAGGGCGCGCTCAGCGAGGCGCTGGGCCGGCTGTTCGCGCTCGCCGAGTCCTACCCCGACCTGAAGGCGAACCAGAACTTCCTCGAGCTTCAGCGCGAGCTGACCGCGACCGAGGACCGGATCCAGGCGGCGCGGCGCTTCTACAACACCCAGGTGGAGGCCCTGAACACGAAGATCCAGAGCCTGCCCTCGAAGATCGTCGCGAGCATGGGCAACTTCTCCGAGCGCGAGTTCTTCGAGCTCGAGGACCGCGCGCAGGCCGAGGTTCCGAGCGTCTCGTTCTGAGTCGCCGGCGGGCGTCGCCTGTGCTGCTCGACGACCAGATCAGGCGGAACCGGTGGAAGAGCTGGGCGCTGTTCGCGGGCTTCTTCGTCGTCTACGCGGCGATCGGGGCGGCGGTCAGCTTCGCCGTCGCCGGCTGGGAGCTCCACGCGAACCTGCTCGTGTTCGCGATCTTCGCCGCCGTCGCGATCGCGGTCGTCGGGTTCACCCTGTTCATGGGCGACGACATGGCCGTCGCGGTCGCCGGCGGGCGCCGGGTTCAAGACCGCGAGCAGGCGCCGGAGCTGTGGGACGCGGTCGAGACGATGTCGCTCGCGGCCGGGATCGAGACGCCGCGCATCTTCGTCTCGCCCGATCCCTCCCCGAACGCGTTCGCGGCGGGGCGCAACCAGGAGCAGGCGCTCGTGTGCGCAAACCGCGGCCTGCTCGAGCTCTTGGACAAGGAGGAGCTGGAGGGGGTGATCGCGCACGAGATAAGCCACATCCGCAACCTCGACGTGCGGTTGATGACCTACGCCGCGGTGCTCGCGGGGTCGGTCGCGCTGCTGTCCGAGTTCGTGCTCCGCGGCGCGATATTCAGCGACTCCGATTCGCGCGGCGGCATCGTCGGGTTGATCGTCGTCGTGCTCGCGGCGCTGCTCGCCCCGATCGCCGCGCTGCTGATCCAGCTCGCGATCTCGCGCCGGCGGGAGTTCCTGGCCGACGCGAGCGCCGCCGATCTCACGCGCTACCCGCAGGGGCTCGGCTCGGCGCTGCGCCAGCTCGCCTCCTCGCAGGCCCGCCCGGCCCACGACCGCAACGCGATCGCCCACCTTTACATCGTCCCGCCGCGCCTGTTCAAGGAGAAGGCCGCCGGCCTCTTCTCCACCCACCCCCCGATCTCCGAGCGGCTCGCGCGCCTCGACGGGCTCGCGGGCGGCCAGGTCCACACCCACCGGCCGCGGGCTCGCACCGGGGCGATGGAGGACGCGCTCAGCCGGCCGTGACCCCGTCCACCCCGCGCGAGACCTCGGGGCTGCGCTTACCCTCGAGGTCGCGCACGGCGCGGTAGGCCATGTCGATCGCCGTGTCGGCGTACGCTCGCGGGGCGGAGTCGGAGTTGGCGATCGCGATCCGCCCGAACCGGCGCCGCGCCGTGTGGCTCGGGAGCGGCCCGTCGGGCCAGAACCGGTCCCACGGCCTCGCGTACTCGTACGCGTACCCGTGGGCCCACCGGTTCACCGTGATCGCCTCGATGTCCCGCGCGGGGTCGAAGCCGCCGGGCTCCAGCAGGCGGGCGGTCTGGTCGCGGACCTCGCGCTCCATGTCCTCGAACGAGGTGCTCAGCAGCTCGGCGCGCCCCGCCTTTCCCTGCTCACGCGGGGAGAGCCCCGGCTCGCAGGGGGCGCGGGGAAGGTGGAGCAGGATCGGCTCCTCGGGGTCGTCGGGGAACCGGTACTCGCCCATGCTTACCGGGAAGTCGAGCGTGACGCTGAGCCAGTACATGCTCGGAAACCGCGCCCCGGACAGGCCGAGGTTGGCGAACGAGGTCCAGTTGCGGATCTGGACGTTCGTGTAGACGAGCGCCAGCTTCGTCGCGTACGCGAGCGCCTCGCGCTGGTCGCGCGGCAGCTCCTCGCAGATGTACGGGATCATCGCGTTCCAGCACGCGAGCACTACGCGCTCCCCGCGGACGCTCTGCAGCTCGCCGCCCCGCACGAAGGCAACCTCGACCTCGCGCGCGCGCCCCGGACGACCGTCGTGCCGCACCCGGACCACCGGGCTGGAGAGGCGGATCCGGACTCGGTTGCCGTCCGCGTCGAGGCGCCCGTAGTCCGTGCGCGCGGTCGGGATGCTCTCCATCCCCTTCCCCGGGACCGCGTCGGGGATCAGCCTGCGGACGATCGAGAGCGCCACCCCCGCGTTCCCCTCGGGGAAGTGGTGGACATAGGGGTCGGACGAGTACCAGACCTGATGCTCGGTCGGGGCGTTGGTGCGATAGGGCCTGGAGTAGTCGAGCCCCAGCCCGCGAAACCCGGGATAGCCGTCCGCCCACGCGTCGATCGCGCCGACGGCGTCGATCCCGTATCCCCAGTAGTCGTTGGAGATCCTCTGCAGGTAGGTGAGCGCCTGCTCGTCCGGCTTCGCGTACCGCCGCAGGTACTGGAGGTAGGTCAGCTCGGTGAGCCGCTCCTTCTTCTTGCGGTCCGCCAGGCCGGCGAGATAGTCGGGCGGATCCTCGGAGAGCCTCAGGAGGTCGGCCTTGGCGGCCGGGCGCAGCGGCGCCTCCTCGAGGATCTCCCTCGGGCCGTCCCCCAGCGAGAGGTGGTCGCTGCCGTAGTGCTCGCGGTCGAAGAACACGCCGTGGCGCAGTCCATGGCGCTTGTTGAACCCGTCGTCGAAGTAGCGGGGGAAGCGCTTCAGCTCGATCCCCACGTCGTCGAGCAGCTCGCGCGCGGGGGCGTGAAACGCGGACGGTGTGTCGAGGGTTTGCGAGCCGCCGTAGCCGATCAGCGTCCGGGCGCTGGTCTCGAACTCGTTCCGCGCCGCGTGGCCGCCGAAGTCCGAGAGAGTGTCGAGGAGCAGGATCCGGGCGCTCCCTCCGTGCTCGCGCTGGAAGAACCGCGCCGCGGCGAGCCCGCTGATCCCAGCGCCGACGACGACGAGGTCGTAGCGCTCGCCGGTGTCGCGAGGGGTCCCGGCGCTCTCCCAGAACGTCCCGTCGCGGAGCTCGTGCGGGATCCGCATCGCCCCGTCGGTCTGGCCCCGCATCCCGGTGAGGTCCGGCGGGTAGGTGGCGGACGGCTCGTCCTCGCCCCCGATCCCGAAGTCGCAGCCGGAGAGCGCCAGCGAGCCGAGGGTCAGCCCGCCCGCCGCGCGCGCCGCGCCGTCGAGGAAGTCCCGCCGCGTTATCGCGCGATCCATCCCCAGCTCCCGATCCGACCGCTCCGACATCCCGACTGCATGATGACCGCTACCGCGCCTGGGTTTACGCCATCCTCGACCCGGGTAGGGCGGCTTGCGCATGGGAGATGTGGGAACGGCGTTCGGGCTTTGGGAGAGTGCTCGACGCACGCTGGCGGCGCTCGTCCTCACGGTGGCGGCTTTCGCGACGATCGCGACGGCCGACGTGCGCGCCGACGAGTACGTGTCGCTCGGCGACTCCTACGTCGCGGGGCCGTTCATCCCCAACCCCGTGCTTCCGCTCGGGTGCCTGAAGTCGAGCAACAACTACCCCCGCCTGGCGGCGCCCGGGATCGGCCACACCCTCCGAGACGCGAGTTGCAGCGGTGCGAAGACGACCCACATGAGCCAGCCGCAGAACGTCGATCCCGACGGGCCCAACCCGCCCCAGTTCGATCGCCTGGACTCGAGCACGGCTGTGGTGTCGGTGACGATCGGGGGCAACGACATCGGTTTCTCCGAGATCGCCCAGGGCTGCATCACTGCGAATCCATTCAGCTCGCCGTGCCGCGACAGATACCTTGCCGGCGGCCGGGACGAGATCAGCGACCGGATCAACGCCACCGCGCCGCTGGTCGACCAGGTGCTGGACGTGATTCGCAGCCGGGCATCGCAAGCCGACATGTTCGTCGTCGACTACCCGGCGATCTTCCCGGAGACCGGCAACGGGTGTTGGCCGCGGGTGCCGATCTCGTATTCGGACGCTCCCTATCTGCGCGCGAAGCAGCGCGAGCTCAACGAGATGCTCGCAACCCAGGCGGGAGCGAATGGCGCGACACTGGTCAGCTGGTACCAGGCCAGCATCGGGCACGACTCGTGCAAGGGCTCCTCGACCCGCTGGGTGGAGCCTCTCGTCCCGGGCAGCTCGGCGGCGCCGATCCACCCGAATCGGCGGGGGATGGAAGGCGCCGCGGACGTGCTCAGCGCGGCGGCCGGCGGGTAGCGCCACCGGAACCGAGTGAGCCGGCGCCCCAGCGCCTGGCGCGAACGTTGCGCATAGGGCAAGGAAGTCGACAGGCCGGACGGACGCGAGGTCCCGTGGTGAGCTCGAAAGCGTTTCGTAAGGCCCCCTCAAGGGCGCGGTAAGGCCGCGCTCCTACCGTCGCCCCACTGTCCAATCGATTTTGGGGGTGACGCATGTCCCACGCACTCGTTCCACGTTCGATCGCTGCCGCGATCGCCCTCGCGCTCGCGCTCGCCGCTCTCGGCATCGCCGCGAGCGGCGCGATGGCGTCGTCGGCCGGCGACGTCTACACGCTGACCAACGACCCGGCCGGCAACGCCGTGAAGGTGTTCGATCGCGCCGGCGACGGCTCCCTGACCGAGGTCGGGGACTTCGCCACCGGCGGCGCCGGGACCGGCGGCGGGCTCGGGAACCAGAGCGCCGTGGTGGTGGACGGACGGCGCCTGTTCGCGGTCAACCCGGGCAGCGACTCGATCTCGTCGTTCGCGGTCAAGCGCGATCGCCTGAGGCTCGTCGACACCGACGCATCCGGCGGCGACCAGCCGATCAGCCTCACGGTGCACCGCGGGCTCCTGTATGCGCTGAACGCCGGGGGGGCCGGGAACATCACCGGGTTCACGGTCGCCAGGTCGGGCCACCTGTCACCGCTCGCGCGCTCGACCCGCCCGCTGAGCGGCGACGCCACAGGCCCGGCGCAGGTGTCGTTCGATCCCCGCGGCGAGCTGCTGGTCGTGACGGAGAAGGACACGAACCTGATCGACACCTACGAGGTCGGGCGCAGCGGCCGGCCCGGCGTCGTGGAGCCCCAGCAGTCGGCGGGCGCGACGCCGTTCGGGTTCGCCTTCGACCGGCGAGGGCGCCTGATCGTCTCGGAGGCGTTCGGTGGGGCCGCGGACCAAAGCGCGGTCTCCTCGTACGCGGTGGACGACGGGCTGATCGATCCGATCACCCCCTCGGCACCGACGACCGAGACCGCCGCGTGCTGGATCGTTGTCACGGACAACGGGCGCTTCACGTACACGACCAACACCGGAAGCGGCTCGATCTCGGGGTACCGGATCAGCCGCGGCGGCGCCCTCAGCCTGCTCGACGCCGACGGCCGGACCGCCGAGACCGGTCCGGAGCCGATCGACATGGCGCTGAGCAGGGGCAGCCGCTTCCTGTACTCGCTGAACTCGGGCGACGGGACGATCAGCGGCTTCCGCGTGCGCGCGGACGGCGGGCTCACCCCGATCGGAGGGGCAAGCGGCCTCCCCGACGGCGCGAACGGCCTCGCCGCCAGGTAGGTAGACGCGTAGCCGGCCAAGCGACGGGCCCGCATGGCGGCGGGCCCGTCGCGCTGCGGCGGGAGGGTTCGCCCCACACGGCGAGGCGGAAAGCTCCGCTTAAGGGTTCGGGAGCAGAATGGGGCCAGGTATGGGCGTCCAAGGTCGTGTCCTGGTCGTCGACGACGAGCCTGCGGTTCGCGACGTCCTCGCGCGCTATCTCGAGCGCGACGGGTTCGAGGTCGACACGGCGGTCGACGGCGAGGATGCGATCGCCCGCTTCGACGCCGCACGGCCAGACCTCGTCCTTCTCGACCTGATGCTGCCGCGCGTGGACGGCTTCGAGGTCTTCCGCGCGATTCGCGCCCGGTCGGAGAGCCCGGTGATCATGCTCACCGCGCGAGGGGACGTCACCGACCGGGTCGTCGGGCTCGAGGTCGGGGCGGACGACTACGTCAGCAAGCCGTTCTCGCCCTCCGAGGTCTCGGCGCGGGTGCGGGCCGTGATCCGGCGCGCGCGGCGGACGACCGCAATCGACGGCGCGGGGCCGGTGCTGCGCTTCGACGGGCTCGAGATCGAGCCCCGCACGCGCGAGGTCAGGGCCCGGGGGCGGGCCGTGAGCCTGACGCCGAAGGAGTTCGAGCTGCTCCACTTCCTCGCCTCGAACCCGCGCGACGTGTTCAGCCGCTACCAGCTCCTCGACGAGCTCTGGGACGTCGCCTTCGACGGGGACCCCTCGACGGTCACCGTCCACGTCCGCAGGCTGCGGGAGAAGATCGAGCGCGACCCCTCGAAGCCCCGGCGCCTGGTCACCGTGTGGGGCGTCGGCTACCGGTTCGAGCCATGACCAGGTGGCGCCCGCTCGTGTTCGCGGGGATCGCCGGGCTGCTCGCAGGGGCCGCCGCGATCGGCTCGGCGGCGCTCGCGGGGATGCCGGGCAAGGAGGTCTTCCACCTCGGCCTGCTGGTGCTCCCCGCGCTCGCCCTCACGGTCGCGGTCGGCGGCCTGGTGTGGAAGCGAGACGCCGTCGCGCGCGAGCGTGCCCTCGAGGCCCAGCGGCGGGACCTGATCTCGGCCGTCTCCCACGACCTCCGAACCCCGCTCGCGAGCCTGCGGGCGATGGCCGAGGCGATCGACGAGGAGGTCGTCCGCGACCCCCCGACGCTGCGGCGCTACGCCGCGGAGATCCGGCGCTCCGCGGAGTCGCTCGGAACCCTGGTCGACGACCTGTTCGAGCTCGTGCAGCTCGAGTCGGAGGCGCTCGAGGTCGAGGCGCAGCGCGCCACCGTGGAGGAGGTCGTGGCGAGTGCCCTGGCCGCGTGCGGCGCGCACGCGCACCGCAAGGGCCTGCGGCTGGAGACCGAGCTGAACGGCGCCGCCGACGCTCCCTGCTCCCCGCGGGTGGGCCGGGTGCTCCAGAACCTGGTCCAGAACGCGATCCGCCACACCCCGGCCGACGGGACGGTGAGGGTCGAGGCGGAGCGCCGGCCTGGGGCGCTGCGGCTCACGGTCTCGGACACCGGCGAGGGGATTCCCCCCGACTCGCTCGAGCGGATCTTCGACCCGTTCTGGCGCGGGGACGCGGCGCGCGCGACGGCCGGCTCCGGGCTCGGCCTCGCGCTCTCGAAGCGGATCATCGAGTCGCTGGGAGGGGAAATCGAGGTCGACAGCGATCCCGCCCGCGGGTCGCGCTTCGCCGTGCGGCTGCGAGAGCCGGTCTAGCTACCGCGCAGCGGCCCGCTCGCGCTCCACCAGGACGCGACGGAGGATCTTCCCCGACGGGGACTTCGGAACCTCCTCCACCGCCTCCACGAGCCGGATTTGCTTCTGCGGCGCGACGCGCTCTGAGACCCACTCCATCAGCGCGTCGGAGTCGAGCTCCTCGTCCGCGGGGACGACGAACGCCTTCGGAAGCTCCCCGCACTCCTCCTCGGGGACGCCGATCACGGCGACGTCGCCGACCGACGGATGGGTGATCAGCAGCGCCTCGAGCTCGGCCGGCGCGACCTGGAAGCCCTTGTACTTGATCAGCTCCTTGAGCCTGTCCACGATCGTGAAGAACCCGTCGTCGTCGACCACCGCGACGTCACCGGAGTGAAGCCAGCCGTCGGCGTCGACCGTCGCCTCGGTCGCGCCCGGGTTGTTGAGATAGCCGAGCATCACCTGGGGACCGCGGATCCACAGCTCGCCGCGATCGCCCTCGGCGACGTCCTCCGCGGTCTCGGGGTCGACGATCCGGCACTCCGTGCCGGCGAGCGGCTGCCCGATCGAGCCGGGTCGGTTCTCGCCGTCGGGGCGGACGAGATGCGTGACGGGGCTCGTCTCGGTGAGGCCGTAGCCCTGGATCACGGTCGCGTCGACGCGCTCGGAGACCTGCTCCGCGAGGTCGGCGCCGAGCGGTGCGGCGCCGGACATGATCGTCCGCAGCGCCGAGAGGTCGCGCCCGTCGACGGCGGGGTGCTTGGCGAGCGCGAGCGCGATCGGCGGTACCACGTAGGCGCGCGTCACTGAGTGACTCTCGAGCAGCTCGAGAAACTCGTCGAAGTCGAAGCGGGGCATCGTCACGATCGTCGCGCCCGCCCGCAGGCCCTGGTTCATGATCACCGTCATCCCGTAGATGTGGAAGAACGGGAGCACGCCGATCAGGGTGTCGTCGGGCTCGATCGGGAACCCGCTCTGCGCCTGGCGGATGTTCGCGACCAGGTTGCGGTGGGTGAGCATCACCCCCTTCGGCAGGCCCGTCGTCCCGCTGGAGTAGGGAAGCACCGCGATCTCGCTCCCCGGCTCGATGCCCAGCACGGGCGCGGTCGCGGGATCGCCGAGCAGGTCCGCGAACGGGGTGGCGCCGCTCGCCTCCCCCACCACCGCGACCTCCTCCACGCCCGCTCGCTCGGCCGCCTCGCGGGCGACGTCGAGAAAGGGCGGGACCGTGAGCAGATCGCCGCGCCCGAGTCCTCGAGCTGATGCGCGAGCTCGCCCGCCTTGTAGAGCGGGTTCACGGTTGTGCAGCGTCCCCCCGCCGACGCGGCGCCGTGGAGCGCGAGCGCGTACTCGGGGAGGTTCGGCATGAACACGGCGAGCACGTCGCCGGCGCCGAATCCGCGCGCGGCGAGGCCCGCGGCCAGCGCCCTGACACCGTCGCTCAGCTCGGCGTAGGTCAGGGTGCGGCCCGTGGGACCGTCGATGAGCGCCGGCTTGCGGCCCCGCTGCGCCGCGTGCTCGAGGACGAACGACGTGACGTCGGCGTCCGGGATCGCGACATCGGGGTCGGGGCTGCGGTGGATCACGCTCTCCTCGTCGCTCATCATCGCCGATCTGGAGGGTCGCCGGTGGTCCCGTGATGAGAAGATCCGTGGGCCAAGCGGGCTCTCGTTCCCCGACACAAGGAGGTCAGATGGCTGGACGGTTCGACGCGACGGTGGTGGTCGACCGGCCGATCGACGAGGTGTTCGACTTTCTCGCCAACGGCGAGAACGACCCGAAGTTCAGCCCCCGGGTGCTCGAGATCGCGAAGACGACCGACGGGCCGCCCGGCGTCGGGACCGTGTACGCGAGCACGGTGAAGGACGCCGGCATGAAGACCAGGCGCGAGTTCAGGCTGACCGGGTTCGAGCGGCCGACGCGGATTCGGTGGACGGAGATCTCGAAGAACCTGGTCCAGGCCCCGGAGGGCGGGTACGACCTCGCGCGCGAGGGCGACGGGAAGACCCGCGTGACGCTCTTCAACGTGCTCGAGGGCCGCGGGATCGGGAAGCTGATCGCCCCGCTCGCGCTGCGCGGGGCGCGCAGCGGCGCGGACGAGTTCGGGCAGTCGATCAAGGCCGCGGTCGAGGCGTCCGTGCCTCCGGCCGGCGGTCCGTCGTGAGCCGCGGCGGGTAGCGGCCGCCGCTAGTCGTCGGTCTCGCCGGCCCAGACGCCGAACGGGGCGCCCTGCGGGTCGGTGAGGATTGCGATCTGGCCCTGGGGCATCTCCATCCGGAAGAGCTCGTTGCCGCCGAGCTGCTTCGCCTTATCCGCCGCGGCGTCGCGGTCCTCGACCACGAGGTAGGGAAGCCAGTTCGGCGGCTCGCCCTCCTGGGCGTCCATCACGCCGCCGTTGCTGCGCTCGCCGACGCTGATGATCGTGTACGAGGGGCCGCCCTGGGTGTCCATCTCCTCGGTGTTCCAGCCGAACAGCGCCGTGTAGAACTCGAGCGCCTTGCCCGGGTCAGGTGTGTGGAGCTCGTTCCAGGTCAGGCAGCCCGGTTCGTTAACGCGCTCGGCGCCGATCGAGTCGCGCGCCTCCCACACGGATACCGCCGCACCTGTTGGGTCCGCGAGCACCGCCATGCGTCCCGCGTCCATCACGTCGAAGGGCTCCATGATCACGTTCGACCCGAGCTCTTTGGCCTTCACGGCGGCGTCGTCGGCGCTGGACACGGTGACGTAGCTGTTCCAGTGCGTCGGGAGGTCCTCGGTCGTCGGGGCGATCGCGGCGGCCGCGCTGCCGCCGACGCGGCACATCGTGTAGACGCCGCCGTTCCCGGGGATCTCGTTGTCCTCGAACACCCACCCCATTAGCTCGCCGTAGAAGTCCTTAGCCGCCGGGCCGTCGCTGGTCGTCAGGTCGATCCAGCTGAAGGTCCCGGGTGCGTGCTCGGTCCTCGTTCCCATCGCTCCTCCGTTCGTCGTACTCGAGTCCCGACGACACTAGATGAACGGGTCCGGTGGCGTTCCTACGCTGTTCGGCGTGGCCGCGTTCGCGATCCGCGCACCGTCGCTCGACGCCCTGTTCGACCCCTACAGCGCCGAGCCGCTCCAGCGGCGGCCCCTCCAGGAGAAGGTGCGCGACCGGATCCTGCGCGCATGGATCGACACCCGGGAGGAGCGCCCGAGCCATCTGAGCGTCGAGGTGCCGGCCGCGGAGAGGCGCGACGGGCTCGCGGGGCGCGTCGAGGCGGCAATCCGCAACGACTTCGAGGCCACGTACGAGGAGAGCACGAGGTTCCAGGTGTTCACGCGAAGCGAGCGGCGCGAGGCGGCGGTTGCGTTCCTGTTCCTGGTCGGGTGCCTGTTCGCGTCGACCCTGCTCGACCGGGTGACCGAGAACGACGCCTTCTTCACAAGCGTCTCCCAGGGGCTGGTGGTGCTCGGCTGGGTCGCGATGTGGCAGCCCGCGCAGCAGGTTTTTGCCGCCGTGTCCCGTCTGCTGAGCCGGGCTCGGTACCGCGAGCTGTCACAGGTCCGGATCGACATCGCCTGGGTCTGATCAGGTCCGGGCCGCGCTGAGCGAAGGCTCGGGTGCACCGTCCGTCAGCCTCATTGGAGCTTCGTCTTCATCTCGTCTTCTCTCGGCCCAAACCCTTGCTGACGATGCGCTTGAGCCGTCTGCGTTCACACCGGGTCAGGTTGCTATGCGGACGTCCACGTGACTTCTCAAGCAGCCGGCGCAGCGATCGCTTCTCTCCGCGGGCGTCAGCCGCTGATAGCCCTGCCAGCCCCGACGAAGCAGCCACTGGCCGACGAACAGAAGCGGTGAGGCCCCCGTGCGTGGGGAGCTTTGGCACGGGCCTATGCCCCTCGCACACGCACGCGAGCCGGGTGCCACGCGAGCCGGGTGCAAGGCTCGCGTTTGGAGAAACAAGCTCACCTCACCCGAGTCGGCGCGGTTGGGCGGCCCCTGCCGCGGAGCCGCTCGTAGGCCAACAGCAGGGCGATCGCGCCGACCACGGCCCCGGGCAGGCTGCCGAGGTCAAAGGCGGCCTCGTCGCCGATCCCCAGCAGCACGGTGAAGACGAGATAGCCGAGCGCCGCGCCCGCGATCCCGACGATCGCGGTTGCCACGAAACCGAGCGATTGCTTGCCCGGAAGCAGCAGTCTCGCCAGGTAGCCGGTGATGATCCCGATGATGACTGCGCCAATCATGTCAGTCGTCCATTCATGGTGGGGGTGATCACCGCACCTGGACCCTGCGTCTCGGTCGCGGTCGTGGTGACGGGGAGGCCGGCCGGGGGCGATCGGCGCGGCCCCGCTGCGGCGCCACCCGCTCCCTGATCTGATCGAGGTCGAGGGCCCCCTCGGCGTACGTCGCCGCCAGGTAGAAGACCCCGGCCCCCGCCAAACACAGCAGGGCGTAGCCGAAATTGAAGCCGATCCACGCCGCCGCAAAGCCGAAGCCGAGCAGCGCCGCCAACAGACTGCGCTCGTTCATCTCAGGTTCCTCCTCGGTGTCGGTGAAAAGCCCTCCAGGGTCACGTCGATCGGCGGCTCGGGCAACCCGTGCTCTCGAAGCTCGGCCCGCGCCCGCGAGGCCGTCGTTCCCAGGGCGCGGCCGGCCGCCTCGGCGCGGTCGACCTCGACCCCGAGCTCGAGCCGCTCGTCGGCGTAGCGGGCGCGGGCGCCGCTGATATCTGGCACGCGACCGGCACCGACCTCGGCGAGGCGCTCGAGGGCGCGGGGGCCGACCTCCACCACACCGAGCTCCTGGTCGGAGATCTCGCGGGCCGAGGCGCCGAAGCGTGGCCTCGGCAGCGCCCCGAACGCGAGGAACCCGAAGCAGAGCACGCAGACCGCTCCGCAGATCCCAGCGATCACGCGCGCGGTCGTGTCGACGTCGGCGGCCTCCACGCCCGCCAAGGCATCGTAGACCGTCCGGTAGGCGGACAGGGAGTCGACAGTCTCGGGCGAGACCTTGGCGGCCAGCAGCCCGGTCATCGCCCCGTACCAGACGAGTATCGCTCCGGCGAACAGCGCCGCGGTTCGGATGGCTACGGTCGAAACGCGCAGCGAGCCTCGCAGGCGAAAGCGCGGGCGCAAGAGTCAGGCCGCCCTTTGGAACGCCCGCGAGCGGACCTCGACCTCAAGCAGCGCCTCGTCCCGAAGCGATGTGAGGGCGGCTTCGCTGGCTGCACGCGCCTGGTCGGCCGATACCGTCCGTGCGCGAGTCACCCTCAACTCCAGCCTGCCGCCAGGCTTGCGGCGCGCCGGACGGACCCGGACTCGCTCCGCTACGACGCCGTCGACGCCCTCGACGAGCGTCCTCGCCGCTTGCTCGAGCGGGCGGCGGCGAGCGGCCTGGCGCCCGCGCTCATCGGATGACACCACCAGGAGCCTCGGACGCGACGAGGACAGCGCACCGTAGATCAACGCGAGGCCGAGGGCGATCACCCCGATCGCGACGAGCAGCGTCAGGATCGCGACCGAGCCCGGAGCCTCCACCCGGGCAAGGAGGTCGCCGACCTCCTCACGGAGCGCCGAGAGCCCGAGCGCGTCGGCGAGCCCCGGGATGCTGAAGGAGCCCGACGAGCCGAGCGCGAACGCCGCCACCGCGGCCCCACCGGCCGCGATCGCGACCATGAGGACGAAGCCGACCACCCGCGCCAAGGGGCGCAACGTCGCGGCAAGCGCCTCGCCGCGGGTCATCGCTCATGCGCCTCGGAGTCGTGGCTGAGAGGCGTGCTCTCGACCTCCTCGATCACGATCCGGGTCGGGCCGATGAGCTTGCTGAGTCCCTGCTCGGTCGCCCGGGCGACGATACGCTCTCTCACCGTTCGCGCCAGCCGATCGAACGAAACGAGCGCGACGACGAGATGCAGCCTCAGCTCGTAGCGACCGTTCGGCTCGGCGATGCAGCCGACGCCTTCGACCCAGCCGTCGCCGTCCCAGGTTCGAGCCAGTGGATCGCCGGCCGCGAGCCGGACCACACCGGTGGTAGAGGCGGCGACCCCGCCGGCGAGGCGAGCGAGCCGACCCCGTGGCGACCGTGACGCGGGCGCCGGGTGCGCCGGACGCAGCGCGCGAGAGTCCACCGCTACTCCACCCGCGGCTCGCCCGGCTCCTCGCGCTCGTCGCCGGGCACGTAGATATCGTCGACCGAGATGTTCACCTCGGTGACCTCGAGGCCGGTGATCCCCTCGACGCGTCGGATCACGTTCGCTCGCACCTCCTCGGCGACGCGCGGCACCGACTCGCCGTAGTCGATGACGACGGTGAGATCAGCCGCGGCCTGGCGTTCGCCGACCTCGACCGAGACTCCCTGCGTCCATTGATCGCTGATCCCAGCGCGCTGAATGACGGTGCCCACCGCGCGCGCGGGGACCGCGCCCATGTCATAGACGCCGGGCACCTCGCGGGCGGCGATCCCCGCGACCTTGGCGACGACGCCGTCGGCGATCGCGGTCTGGCCCTGCTCGGCCTCAAGCGGACTGTCGGTCGCGGACCGCTGGCTCGCTGCGGAGCGGCCAGTGGGTTCGCCGGTTGTGGTGTCGGCCTTGGTGTTGGCCTTCTTCTCGGTGGGGGCCATGAGCTCTCCTTCCTCCTCGACGCGGCGAGCGAGGGGCGTCCGCGAACGCGCGGCCGCGGTCGAGTTTGATTGCCTTCACACACCGATGACGGACGAGGACGCCCCAAAGTTGCAAGCCGGGGGTGAAACCTTGGAGTCGGTTCGGCCGTCTGAAGGAGCGTCCGGATGTGTGGGCGATCCAGGCGACAAACGAATGCCAGCCGACGAGGACCCAGAGCTGGTGGCACGGACGCTGGCCGGCGAGCTGGCCGCCTTCGCAACGCTGGTCGATCGCCATCGCGACCCCGCCTTTCGTCTTGCCGCGCGGATCGTCGGGCCCCAGGAAGCCGAGGACGTCGTCCAGGACGCCCTGCTGCGCGCGTTTCATCACCTCGCGGAGTTTCGCCGCGAGGCGAGCTTTCGCACCTGGCTGCTCCGCATCACCCACAACCGCGCTCTCGACACGCGAGCGCGAAGGCGACCCGACCCCGTGGCCGAGGTCCCGGAGCCCGAGCCGCGCCAAGCCAGCGGTGTGCGGACTCCCGCCGAGGCACTGGAGCAGGGCGAGCGCCGCGAGCGCCTACGGTGGAAGCTGAGCCAGCTTCGCCCCGCGCACGGCGCCGTCTTGGCGTTGCGCGATCTCGATGGCATGAGCTACGACGAGATCGCCGAGCTCACCGGAGTGCCCCTCGGCAGCGTCAAGGCGCGGCTTCATCGCGCCCGCGCCGAGCTGATCGAGCTGCTTCGCCGAAACACCTACGACTGGGAGCTTCCCGATGAGCCCTGAGCGGCCCGAGGACCAACCCACGGCCGCCGAGGAGCGCGTCTCCGGCCTGCTCGAGCTGTTGCGCGGGGAGCCGCTGGATGCCCCGGCGAGCCTGACCGACGCGGTGGTCCGCACCGCGCGCTGGCAGCGCGCCGTGCGCGGGACCCTGGTGCTGATCGGCGAGGTCGTCGCCGCAGCGACGGCGGGCACCGAGATGGTGCTCGGAATCGAGGCTCCCGGTGGGCCTTGGGAGGAGCGTTGATCCCCCTCGCTACCAGCGTCCTCGAGCGCGCCGGCGAGACGATCGGCGAGTACTTGCCCAGCATCGCGGGAGCGCTCGCCATTCTCGTGTTCGGCCTGGTCGTGGCCCGATTCGTCCGCCGTGGCCTGGCTCGGCTCCTGGCGGGCCTCGGAGTCGACCGGCTGGCCGAGCGGCTCGGCATCGATGCGCTGCTGCGACGAGCCGGTCTCGAGCCGTCGCTAAGTCGTGTCATCGCCTTGGTCGTCTACCTCGCGCTCGCGGTCGCGGTCGTGCTCGCCGCGGTCTCCCTGCTCGGCCTCGACGCTCTCGACGATGCGATCAACCAAGCCGTCCTCTTCCTGCCGAGCCTGATCGCCGCTTTGGCCCTGGCCCTCGCCGGCGCGGTCCTCGGCAGCCTGGCGCGCGAACGGGTAGAGCGGCTCGCCTACCAGATGGACCTGCGCGGGCCGCTCGGACCGGTCGTCCAGTGGGCGGTGATCGCCGTCTTTTTGATCATCGCGCTCGGCCAGCTCGGGGTGCCGACGACGATCCTTACGCTGCTCGCCGGCGTGGTCGCGGCGGGCGTCGCGCTGACTCTCGCCCTCGCCTTTGGCCTCGGCGGACGCGAACTCGCTCGCGAGGTGAGCGCCGGCCGCTACGTCGGGTCGACGTTCCATGTCGGCCAGGAGATCACGGTGTCTGGTCGGCGCGGCGAGATTGTCGCGATCGAGAGCGCCGCGACCGTGCTGGAGCTCGACAGCGGCGACCGCCACTACGTCCCTAATCACATGTTCCTCGAGGGCGGTGTCACGGTGCATCAGACCGGCGATTAGGCCTGCGAAGGCACGGCTACCGGCTTCGAACCCGGGTTTCCGGACTGAGAATGCTCCCGGAAACGTCCTGTTGCCGCAATTTGGGCGAAGTACGTTCAGCTGGATCGAGTTGCCTCAGGCTTGGCCGGGGGAGACGGGGACAAAGTTTCGGCGGCGGATCGCGCCGGGGGCGCTGAGGCGGAGTGCCGGACATCGGAGCGGAAACGTCAGACCGCTACGCCCTGCTCCGGCCAAGCGCCGCTGCGGACGCGCTCGTACAGCGTGTCGGGGGCCAGATCGCCGCCGCCCGGCCATACCACCGTGCCTGTCTCGTCGTCGACCGTGACCCTCGCGAAGCCATCGGGGGTGCGGGCGTCATCGAACACGGGTCCGCGCATCCTCTCGAGCACCTCGACCTCGCCGGTCAGTCCGTCGGCGAAGGTAAGACGAAGCACGCCATGGCGAGGGACGGCGACCGCGGTCATGTCTGGCGTCAAACTGTCATCGGAGCGGCTCGATCGGCTGAAGTGTCTCACCCGCTCGCGCACGGCGCCAGTTTTCGTTCAGCTCGTCCTGGTGTAGCTCCGCCCAGGCGAGCACGAACCGCAGTTGCAGCCGTCCAAGGGTGCTGTCGATCACCTCGAGCGTGTCAATGCGAACCTTCGCGCTTCCCTCAGCGTGGCGGGCGTGGAAGTGCGGATGTCCGCGATCGTCGAAGAACATCGCGATCGAGACTCCGAAGAAGCGGCTAATCGTCGGCACCACGCGCATATCGCCGCCAGCCGCGGCTGCCACCTCGAAACGGGTGGTCGCGGCGACGGATTCACGGATTCCTCAGCTTGCAGGCAGAACTCGCGACAGCGTTCGTCGAGGC
>JBOGZL010000026.1:0-7873 GCA_050697195.1 Solirubrobacterales bacterium | reverse complement strand
GGTCGCGGCAACGGCCGCCGGCGCCCCCGCGAGTGCCGCGGCCGCCGACTCCGGCGCCCCGGTGGGCGGCGCGACGACCACGCTGTCGGCCTCGGCGGGTCCGAGGCCCTCCGGAAAGCCGTTCACGGCGAAGAGGGTGGCGAGGGTGAGAAGGGAAACGGCCGCAGCCGCGACCAGGGCGGCCGTTGCGCCCGCACCGGCCATATAAGCCTTGGCAACCCGCATGCGTGCAACCCCGAACCCAGTGCGTCCTTACCCGGCGGACACTATCGCCAAACGGGAGGGGTGTGCGCTGCTACAGGTAGCCGAGCGGATCCGTCGGCTGGCCGTTCACCCGCACCTCGAAGTGCAGGTGGTCGCCGAAGCACGACCCGGTGCAGCCCACGTAGCCGATCACCTCGCCCTGGCTCACGCTCCCCGAGGTCTTCGCGAAGCTCGACTGGTGCGCGTAGCAGGTCGAGAGCCCGCCGCCGTGGTCGACGCAGGTGTAGTTGCCGTATCCGCCGGTCGGCGCGGCGAGCGCGATCGACCCCGACTGCGCGGCGCGGATCGGGGTGCCCGACGGCGCCGAGATGTCGATTCCGGCGTGCAAACGCCCCCAGCGCATCCCGAACGGGGAGCTCACCGTTCCGTTCACCGGCCAGATCATCTCCCCCGAGCCGCCCCGGACCGGGCCGGCCGGGAGGGTGGGGGTGGCGCTCGCCTGGAGCTGTTGCTGGATCTCGCTCTCGAGGTCGCCGATGTCCCCCTCGAGGCGCTTGATGCCGGCGTCGATCTCCGACAGCGTGTCCTGCCGGCTCGCGCGCGCGGACTCCAGCTCCGCCTCACGCGCCTCCAGCGACACCCGGGTCCTGGTGAGCTCGCGCTTCTTCGCGGCGATCTCGTCGCGCGCCGCGCGAATCCGCTGGACTGCGTTCTTGGTCGCGTTGCGCAGGTCGCGGACCCGGTTGATGATGTCCGAGTCCTGCTCCTCGATCCGGTTGAGGTACTCGTAGCGCTCGAGCAGGTCCGCGAATCCGTCGGACTCCAGGACGACCGTGACGACGTCGGGCGTGTCCGACTTGTAGATCGCGACGAGGCGCTCCTCGAGGAGGTCGACCGACCGCTTCAGCCGCGCGCGCAGCACCTCGAGGTGCTCCCGCTCGGTGTCGAGCTCGGCCTGCTTTTGGTCGAGCTCCTCCTGGACGAGAGCCTCGCGGTTGCGAAGCGCCGCGACCTCGCCCTCGAGCTGGGAGATCTCGCTCGAGTAGCGCTCGATCTCGGTGCTGAGCACGCCGCGCTTCGACTGCGCCTGGTCGAGCTCGGACTCCTTCGCGTCGAGCTCGGACTGCGGGTCCTGGGCGGGAGCCGCCGTCCCGATCGCGAGCGAGATCGCCGCGGCGAGCAGCACCGCGACGATCAGGACTGGGGTCCTGCGACGGTCCGTGCTCACTGGCTGGCTCTCGGTCTCCATCTCTCTCGCTCGCCTACGGGGTTAGCTGCCGGGCTCGTGCCGAAAGAGCTTGCACTACGGACCATCGGGTCCGATTCGCCCCATCACCGCCGGCAACGTCCTTTGCGAGCCTGCCGGTGGATCTTCGGGTCCCCCGCTCCGCGTGGCTAGAACCATGCGGACTCGGCGAAAAGCGCCGCCGAGCCTAGCACCGCCGGACGGTATTGCAAGCGTTCGCTAACAGAACCGCGCGCCCTGCAACGCGTCTTGCGCGTGCCTAGCCAGGCGGGGTGTCCTCGACCTCCAGCAGCTCCGGCGGTGCCTCCTCCTCCATCTGAAGCGTGGTGTGCTCGATCCCGTGACGCTCCCGGAGCATCACCTCGAGGCGCCGCCTGACGAGATCGCGGTCCGCGCCGCGCCGCGCGACGACGTGGGCGGCGAGCACCTCGAACCCCGAGGTCACGGTCCACAGGTGGAGCTCGTGCACCGCCCGGACGTCCTCGATCCCGCACATCTCCCCGCCGACCCGCTCCACGTCCACCTTCGCGGGCGCCGCCTCCATCAGCACGTTCACGGGCACCGTGATCAGGCGCACCGATGAGGCCATGATCAGCGCCGCGATCGCGAGGCTCGCCAGCGGGTCGATCGGCTCCCAGCCCGTGGCCAGGATCACCGTCCCCGACACGATCACGCCGAGCGAGCCGAGGGCGTCGGCGAGCGAGTGGCGCAGGACGCCCCCGAGGTTGATGTCCGTGCGCTCGCCCCGCGCAAGCACCCAGGTCGCCACGACGTTTCCGGCGAGGCCGACGACGCCCAGGACGAGCACCCCCACTCCCTCCACGTCGGGCGGGTCGCCGAGCCTGTCGATCGCCGCGACCGCAACGAGGACCGAGATCGCGACGAGCGCGATCCCGTTGACCAGCGCGGCCAGCACCTCGGTGCGCTGAAAGCCGAACGTCCGCCGCGGGCCTGCCGGCCTCGCGGCGAGCCCGCCCGCGAGCAGCCCGAGGCCGATCGCGCCAACGTCGGACAGCACGTGTCCGGCGTCGGCGAGCAGCGCCAGCGACCCGGTGAGCAGGCCACCGACGAGGCTCGCGGCGAGCATCGCCGCGTTGATCGCGAGCGCAACCCACATCCGGCGGCGGCTGTCCGCCCGCCGGGCGTCGAGCGCGTGCCCCCCGACGGCGCCGGCGTGTGCGTGTGCCATTCCGGCGAGCTTAGGCCCTTAGCCCGCCGAGGCGACCGTCTCCGCCGCGCGGGCGGGGGATCCGCCGTCGCCGTTGGCGTCGGCGGCCGCGGCGACGGTCCCGCCGACGGAGCCGGCGGCGATCTCGGCTCCCTCGGCGAGGCGGTTGCGGTACTCCTCGGCCTGGAGGCGCGAGATCACGAGCCGCTGGATCTCGGCCGTGCCCTCGAACAGCTGGTAGATCTTCGCGTCGCGGAACCACTTCTCGAGCGGGCACTCCGTGGACCACGCGTACGGCCCGACGAGGTCCATCAAACTCCGGGTCGCCCACATCGTCACGTCGCCGGCCTTCAGCTTCGACATCGACCCCTGGCCGCCGGTCAGCGGAACCCCGGCGCGCCCCATCCACGATGCGCGCTGGACGAGCAGCCGCGCGGCCTCGATCTCGGTCGCGACGTCGGCGAGCACCTGCTGGACCTCCTGGCGCTCGAGCGGTGGGCGGCCGGCGGTCGAGCTCTCGTCGAGCGCGAAGCCGATCGGATCCGCCGAGCCGCCGTTGTCGAGGTAGGCGAGCGTCCACTCGTATGCGGCCTGCGCGATCCCGAGCGCCGAGGCCCCGACCACGGGCCGCGTGAGCTCGAAGGTCGCGAGCGCGCCCGAGGTGCGGCCCGACGACTGCCCGGAGCGGGCGCGCTCGAGCTTGTCCATGCCGCCGAGCAGGCAGTCGACCGGGATCCGGCAGTCCTCGAGCACGACCTCGGCCGTATGCGACGCGCGGATCCCGAGCTTCGACTCCTTCTTCCCCTGCCGCAGGCCGTCGATCCCCTTCGGGATCACGAACGAGGCCTGGCCGCGGTGGCCGAGCTCGGGGTCGACGGTCGCGACGACGACGTGCACGTCGGCGATCCCGCCGTTCGAGATGAAGACCTTGGTCCCGTTGAGGACCCACTCGTCACCGTCGCGCTTCGCCGTCGTGCGCAGGCTCTTCACGTCCGAGCCCGCCTGCGGCTCGGTGACGGCGTACGCGCCGAGCTTCAGGTCGTCGCCGGCTCCGAAGCACTCGGGAACCCACTTCGCGATCTGCTCCGGGGTCCCGCTGGAGGCGAGCCCGGCGGCGGCCAGGGTGGAGGCCGAGAGCGACAGCGCGATCCCCGCGCAGCCCCAGTGGAGCTCCTCGGCGTAGATCGCGCTCAGCTGGCCGTCGGGGTCGGCGCCGAGGCGCTGGATGTGCTCGACGCCGTGCAGGCCCCAGCTTCGGGCCTTCTTCATCACGTCCCACGGAACGCTCTCCTCGGCGTCGTGCCTGGGCGCGGCGGGGCGAATCACCTCCGACGCGAAGCGGCGACAATGCGCCTTGAACTCCTGCTGGTCGTCGGTGAGCCTGAAGTCCATCTTGGTCATTCCCCCTTCGTGAGCGTCCAACGCCGCCTGAGCGTCGTCGAGTGGGCGATTGACTGGTCAGTCAGCCAGTCTACCGCGTCCCCCGGAGGGTCGGCGCCACTAGATTTCCGCGCGTGCCCACGTCCCCCCGGCTCGTCCTGATCGCCGCATCCGTGCTCGTCGTCGCCGCGGTCGGCGTCGGCGGGTTCTTCGCCGTCCGCGGCCTCAGCGGCGACGACGACGAGGCGCCGGCGCCCCCGGTCGCGTTGAAGGAGGAGGAGGGTGACGACGACGAGCCCAAGGCGGCCGAGGAGCTCGGCTTCCCCGCGTTCGCGACCAAGAACACGACGCGGATCGGGGGCAACGACGAGGCCGCCGACGCCGCGGGGGCGGCGCTCGCCACGTTTCCGTCGGTCGGCGGGGTCGACCGCCCCGCCGCCGTGACGCTGGTGCCGTCGTCGGACTGGGCCGCCGGAGTCGCCGCCTCGGTGCTGGTGAGCGACCCGATCCGAGCCCCGATCCTGCTCGGCGACGACGACGGCGTTCCCGACGAGACCGAGACGGCCCTCGACGCGATGCAGCCGGAGGGCTCGCCCGAGACCACCGACGCCCAGGTGCTCCGCGTCGGCGACGTCGAGGTTCCCGGCGGCCTCCGCGCGCTCGAGGTTCCGGGCGGGAGCGCGGCCGAGGTGGCAAACGGGGTCGACAAGCTACGTCAGCGCCTCTCCGACGAAAAGCCGGAGAACATCGTCCTCGCCTCGACCGAGGATCCCGCCTACGCGATGCCGGCGGCGGCGTGGGCCGCGCGCTCCGGCGACCCGGTGCTGTTCGTGGAGCGCGACGCCGTTCCCGAGGCGACGATCGAGGCGCTGAAGCGACACGAGGGCGTCCCGGCCTTCCTGATCGGCCCCGAGCTGGTGGCCTCGGAGAAGGTCGTAGACGAGGTTGAGAAGCACGCCCCCGCCGTGCAGCGGATCTCCGGGGAGGACCCGGTGACGAGCGCGATCGCGTTCGCGCGCTTCGACGCCGCGACCTTCGGCTGGAACATCACCGATCCCGGGCACGGGCTGGTGATCGCGAACTCGTCGCGGCCGCTCGACGCGGCGGCGGCCGCGCCCCTGTCCGCGAGCGGGAAGTGGGGGCCGCTGCTTGTCTCCGACGACGCCGACGCCGTCCCCGCGCCGCTGCGCGGGTTCCTGCTCGACATCAAGCCCGGGTACCGTAGCGACCCGTCGCGCGCGTTCTACAACCACGCATGGCTGATCGGAGACAACAGCGCCCTGAGCGTCGCCTTCCAGGCCCAGGTCGACGACGCGCTCGAGCTCGCCCGGATCGAGACCGGGGCCGCGGAGCCGCGGACGGGCGCCGCGCGGAGCGGGGGTAGGGATTGAGCGAGGCCGAGAAGGCAAGCAGGATCGATCCCTCTCACGAGGTCAGCGCCGAGGACATCCGAGCGCTCGCGGGCCCCGTGACACCGCACTTCGCGCTTCAGGTCCGCAACCGGATCCGGCGCCTGATCGAGCCGCTCCCCCCCGAGCACGAGGCGCGGATCGAGGGCGAGCAGCAGATCGCGCGCCTCGAGCGGCTCGCGGCGCACAGCGGCGACCCGCGCGGGATCGGACCCCTGGAGGCCGGGGAGTAGGGATGGCGGTCTAGGCGAGACGGCCGGACGCGAGCTTCACCACCGCCGGAAGCTCGAGGCCGTCGGGGTGGCGATGCGCCTCCACCCGGTGCTCGAATGCCTCGCGGATCGTCCCACGCACGTCGTCGGACTGCGCATCGACGGTCGCTCGCACCCGGACGCTCGCGCCCATGAACCCCTCCCACAGCGCATCCGCGTCGGGTACGGCGAGCGTCATCGAGAGGGTCTCGACCACGACCTCGTCGACGCCGGCGCCGCGAAGCAGCGTCTCGAACTCGGCATCGTCGGAGAAGCGATACGGATCGGGGCCCTCGGCGACCTCGCGCACGGGCTCGACGGCCACGTCGCCAACCGCGTCGGAGACGACTCCCATGAAGCGGTTCCGCTCCGGACGGTCCCAGACCGAGTACGCGGCCGACCCGCCGCGCGACAACACCCGAATCGCCTCGGCCAGCGCGAGCTCCGGGGCCGGCAGGTGATTGAGGACGAAGCCGCCGACGACCGCGTCGAAGCTCCCGTCCTCGAACGGCAGGTTCTCGGCGTCGGCGCGGCGAAACTCCAGCGTCGGCTGCCGCGTGCGGGCGAGCGCGAGCATCCGCTCCGCGATGTCGACCCCGATCGGCAGCGCTCCGCGGGCCGCGGCCCGCTCCGCGACGTAGCCCGGGCCGGTCGCGAGGTCGAGCACTCGCATGTCGTGACGCACGCCCGCCGCGTCGAGGAGCGGCTCGGCCACGCGGGCGGTCATCCCGCCGAGCATCTCCCCGTAGGTCTCCGCCCTGCGGTTCCAGCCCTCGACCTCGAACGCCTTGAACCGGCTGCCCTCGCCCGCGCCCTCCATCGTCCCGCGATTATCCTGCTCCCGCTTGAAGCAGCTCGGTCCCGATCTGTGGCAGCTACGGGGATTTCCCCCGAACGGCATCAACGTCTATCTCGCCGAGGACGTGCTGATCGACGCCGCGACGCGGCGCGCCGGGCGACGGATCCTGCGCCAGGTCGAGGACCGGCCGCTGTCGCTCGTCGCGCTGACCCACGTCCACCCCGACCACCAGGGCGCGGTGCAGCAGGTGTGCGAGGCGCGGGGGGTGCCGCTCGCGTGCCACGTCGACGACGTCGACGGGATGGAGGGCCGGCGCCCGGTCCAGGAGAAGAACCCCGACAACCCGATCGTCAGGCTCGAGCGCCGGCTCTGGGAGGGCCCCTCCCGGAAGGTGGACCGGCCCCTGCGCGAGGGCGACGAGGTCGCCGGGTACCGCGTCATCCACGCTCCGGGGCACGCGCGCGGCGAGGTGATCTTCTTCCGCGAGTCCGACCGGGTCGCGATCGCGGGCGACGTGATCAACACGATGAACGTGTTCACCGGGATCCCGGGCGTGCGCCAGCCGCCCGAGATCTACACGCTCGACCCGGTCGAGAACCGGCGCTCGATCCGCAGGCTGCTCGAGCTGCGCCCCTCGCTCGTGTGTGTCGGCCACGGGCCGCCGCTGCGCGACATCGCGAAGCTCGAACGGCTGGTCGAGACTCTCCCCGCGCGTTAGGCGGGCGCCGAAGCCGGCGCGAACGCCTCCACGATCCGGCGCTGGTAGGCGAACAGCTGCTCGGGCGGGATGAAGTAGGTGGGCGGGGTGAGGAAGAGGCCGTCCCCACGCTCGGCGACCTCCGCTACCCGGCTGCGGACCTTGTCGAGCGGCCCGGCCGCGCAGTAGGCGTCCACCATCTCGTAGCTGACGTGGCCCGGCATCGACGCGAGGTCGCCCGAGCGGAAGGCGTCACCCACCGCCCTCGCTGCGTCGCCGAAGCCGTGCATATCCCACAGCGGCATGTAGGTGCGCACCGTGGCGTAGAAGGCGATCGTGCGGCGCGCCGCGTCGTACGCGGCCCCCTCGTCGTCGTCGATCGCGCAGCACACGGTGGGCAGGAAGTCGAGCTCGCGCCGCTCGCGCCCGGACCGCTCGAGGCCGCGCTCGAGGTTCGCCACCACGACCTCCTCCAGCCATCGGATCGAGCACATCGGATGCCCGATCAGCCCGTCCGCGACGTCGCCGGCCATCCGCGCCATTCCCTCGCGGACCGCCGCGGTGTAGATCGGCACCGACTCGCGGACGGAGGGCTGGGGCCGGACCCATCCCTTGATGTCGATGTCGTGGTAGGCGCCCTGGTAGCGGATCGGCTCGCCGCTTGGGGCCTTCGCCATGATCAGCCGCACCGCCTCGATCGTCTCGCGCAGGTGCGGGGC
>JBOGZL010000025.1:0-13262 GCA_050697195.1 Solirubrobacterales bacterium | reverse complement strand
CCGTGCTGGCGGGTTCCGAGGATCTCGCCCTCGCCGCGCAGCGACAGGTCGACCTCGGCGAGCTTGAACCCGTCGCGCTCGGACGAGATCGCCTCGAGCCGGATCGTCGCCGCCTCCGCCTCGGTGTCGGCGAACAGGATGCACGCCGACTCGTGCTCGCCGCGTCCCACGCGCCCCCGGAGCTGGTGGAGCTGGGAGAGCCCGTAGCGGTCGGCCTCCTCGATCACCATCACCGACGCGTTGGGGACGTCGATCCCGACCTCGATCACGCTCGTCGCGACGAGCACCTCAGTCTCGCCGGAGGCGAAGCGCCCCATCGCGCGCTGCTTGTCGGCTGACTTCATCTGCCCGTGGAGGACGCCGACCTCGAACTCGCGGAACTCGCCCTTCGCCAGCCGCTCCCCCTCCTTCGTCGCCGCTCTTGCCTGGAGCTTGTCCGACTCCGAGACCAGCGGGCAGACGACGAACGCCTGGCGCCCCTCGCGCAGCCGCTCGCGGATGAACTCGTACGCGCCGGCGCGCTTCTCCTCCCCCACCACCCACGTCCTCACCGGACGCCGTCCGGCGGGGAGCTCGTGGAGCGCCGTCACGTCGAGATCGCCGTACGCGGTCAGCGACAGCGTGCGCGGGATCGGGGTCGCGGTCATGTGGAGCGTGTGGGGCGCGGCATCGCCGGGTCCCTTGGCGTCGAGCGCGGCGCGCTGGCGGACCCCGAAACGGTGCTGCTCGTCGACGACCGCAAGCGCGAGTCGCGCGAACTCGACGTCCTCCTCGATCAGCGCGTGGGTCCCGACGACGAGCTCGAGCTGGCCGGTGGCGAGGTGGCCGAGCGCGTCTTGACGCCGGGCCGCCGGGGTCGAGCCCGTGAGCAACGCCGCAGAAGGTTGCCCCGCCCCCGCGAGCAGACGCTCCAGCGTCTGGAAATGCTGCTCGGCGAGCGTCTCGGTCGGCGCCATCAGCGCCGCCTGGTGCCCGCTCTCGACCGCGCGCAGCATCGCGTACAGCGCGCACGCGGTCTTCCCACTCCCCACCTCCCCCATCAGCAGCCGCTGCATCGGGCGCTCCGACGCAAGGTCGGCGTCGATCTCCTCGGTCGCCCGCCCCTGATCCCCCGTGAGCTCGAACGGCAGCGACCCAAGCCACTCACGGGTCAGGTCGCCGGCGGGATCGAGCTGCGGCGCATGCCGCGCGGCGTCGTGGCGGCTGCGGCGCGAGGCGAGCGCCGCCTGGTGCAGAAACAGCTCCTCGAACGCGAGCCGCTCCCGCGCCGTCGCGACCTCCGCGGCGTCGGCGGGGAAATGAGCGGCCGCGAGCGCGTCGCCGGCGCCCGCCAGGCTCAGCCGACGTCGCAGCGAGGCGGGAAGCGGCTCGAGCGCATAGGCGGCGAGGACGCGCGCCTGCCACGCCCAGTCGCGGAGCTTCTGCGCGCGCAACCGCGCCGACGCCGGATGCACCGGGACGATCCCGGTCGTGTGCAGGCCGGTCGGCGAGTCCCGCTCGCCCTCCTCGACGACCATTTCGTGGGCATCCACCCTGAACCCCGAGCGGTCGAGCTTGCCGTGCAGCAGGACCCGTATCCCGGGCTCGAGCTGGTCGGCGAGCCACGGCTGGTTGAACCACACCGCCTTGGTCGGGCCCGAAGCGTCGGCGACCGTCGCCTCGAGGATCGTCAGTCGCCGGCGTCGCGTCGGTCGCACCCGGGCGGTCCGCACCGTAGCGAGCACCGTCGCCTCCTGGCCGATGCGCAGCTCCGCGATCTCGCTCAGCGAGGTCCGGTCGCGGTAGCCGTGCGGGACGTGCCACAGCAGGTCCCCGAGCGACTCGATTCCCAGCTCCGATGCCGCCTCGGCGAGCCGCGGTCCGGCACCGCGCAGCGTCGCGATCCCGGCGGCGAGCCTGCTCGGCCGGGGGCACGAGCGAAGCGGGACAGCGGACAGGCCCGAGCGCTCCTGCGCCCCGCCGGTGGCGAAGGCGCGAGGGGGCTCGTGGACATGCGAGGGCGCGGGCTGCTCCGCGACCTGGGCCGTGCTCATCGCCTCCAAAGGCTACGGGGACAGGGGGTCGTACCGAGTCCGTCGGGGCCGGCGATCAGGCCGCCGCCTGGACCGCGGCGCGGCGCCGGTGGCGCCGGAACATCTCGGTCGTCCACTCGCATCCGCGGCGGTCGGCGAGCGAGTCGAAGAACTCCCGCAGGGGAGGCGGCGGCTCGAACGCGATCTTCGGTCCCTCGGGAGGACGGACGAGCGGGTAGATCAGCGACGCGGCTGCGAGGTCGGCGACCGTGAAGGTGTCGCCGACGAGGTAGTCCCCTGAGCCGAGCTCGGCCTCGAGTCGATCGAGCCCGGCGACGATCTTGCGGCGCGCGGTCTCCGCGCCCTCGTCGCTGGCGGCGCCGTAGCGGAGCTTCACGAACGTCGTCGCGAACGTGCGCGCGGGCCAGCTCCAGCGGTCGAGCGGGGCCGGCACCTGCGCGGCGGCGAATTCCCCGAAGCCCTCCGGGTCCTCGATCGCCTCGTGCCACACATAGCGGCGCACGTAGGGGGCGAGCTCCTCGTCGAAGAACTCCTCGAGCGCGAGCGCCCGGGCGCGCTCTCCGGGGTCCGCCGGATACAGCGGCGGGTCCGGGTAGCGGCGCTCCAGCGCCTCGATGATTCGGGTCGAGTCGCCGATCCTCTCGCCGTCGAGCTCGAGGACTGGGAACGTCTTGCACGTCCCGCGGGTGAGCCACAGCGCGAACAGCATGTGCGAGCCGGGGAGCGGGGCCCGCCGATCGTGCTCCACGTCCTTGTAGTCGAGCGCCCAGCGCACCTTCTCGTTGTAGTGCGAGACCTTGATGTGCCAGAGGACGGGGCGGCCGGGCTGCGCCATGGGCTCGCCGCAACGCTACCCGGTCGGGGGGAACGGGGCCGCGCGCTACTGCGCCGCGAGCAGCCACCACCAGTGGTGCTGGCCGCCGTGGTGCAGCTCGAGCTCGACCCCCTCGGGGACGTTGCCGGGGATCTCCGCGAGCGGGACCGGAGCGCCCTCTCCCTCGATCACGGTGACGATCTCCGCGTCCTGGCCCAGCGCCGCGATCGTCGCCGCGAGCGTCGAGCCCGCGCCGCCCCACGCGACGATCTCGTCGCCCACGAACCCGACCGCGTCGCCGCGGACGAAGCGGCCGTCGGCGTCGTCGCGCGCGGCGGGCGCGATCGCACCCGTCCGGATCTCCGCGACGGCGGCCTCCAGCCTCGCGCCGCCCTCCGCGGCGGTGAGCTCGCTGTTGAGCTCGACGAGGGCGACGAGACCGGCCTGGGGCGTGGTGCAGTGGACGACGCGCGCCGGCTTCTCGGACAGCTCCGTCGCGCGCTCGGCCGCGAGCACGACGTTGGGCGAGTTCGGAAGCACCAGCACCTCCTCGGCGGCGACCTCGTGGATCCCGGCGAGGAGCTCGTAGGTGGACGGGTTGAGGGTGGGGCCGCCGTCCACCACGTGCGCGCCCAGCTCCTCGTACAGGGCGCGCATCCCATCCCCCGAGACGACGGCCACCGCGCCGGTCCGGCGAGGCGCGGCGAGGCGCTCCTCTCGCTCCGCGATCTGCTCGCGCATGTCGGCGACGTCGAGCCGCTGGACGTCTGCCGTCTCCTCGAACAGCGCCACCGCGACCTCGGGCTCGTCGGTGTGGACGTGGACCTTCAGCGTCGCCTCGTCGCCGACGACGAGCACGGAGTCGCCGATCTCCTCCAGTCGCGTGACGTAGGAACGCGGCTCCAGGCCGCTCCCCGTGACGATGAAGTTGGTGCAGTAGCGGAAGCGGCTGTCCTCGTGGTGCGGGCGGGTGGTTCGGGCCGGCTCGTGATGGGCCAGCTCGGGCAGTGCATCCTCCTCCCCTCGCAGCCCGGAGACCACCCCGCTCAGGATCAGGACGATCCCGTACGCGCCGGCGTCCACGACCCCCGCCTTGCTGAGCACGTCGAGCTGCTCGGTCGTGCGCTCGACCGCGGCCTCCCCGGCGCGGGTCGCCTTCTCCAGGACCGTCGCCAAGAGGGCGTCCTGCTCGGCGTCGGTGGCGCTGTGGTCGAGGCGCGGCTTGTCCATGTGCGCGAGCTCCTGGGCGACGGCATGAGCCACCTCGCGGATCACGGTCAGCATCGTCCCCTCCGCCGGGTCGCGCACCGAGTCGTACGCCGCGTCCGCCGCGCTCGCGAACGCCGCCGCTACCAGCACGGGGTCGACGAGCTCCCCGGGCCGGCTGACCAGCTCCTCGGCGGCGCCGCGCACGACCTGGCTCAGGATCACGCCGGAGTTGCCGCGCGCGCCCATCAGCGCCGCGCGCGCGACCGCCTGGACGATCTCGTCGCGCCCGATCTCGTCGACCTTGAGCCCGTCGAGCCGATCGAGCTCGTCCATCACCGCCCGCATCGTGAGCGCCATGTTGTCGCCGGTGTCGCCGTCGGCAACGGGGAAGACGTTGAGGTCGTTGACCTCCTGGCGGCGCGCCTCGAGGTGGCGCGAGGCGGTCGCCACGACCCTGCGGAAGCGCTCGATGGAGGGATCGGGCATAGGCGGGACTTGCATTTCAGCATCCCTGCGGTGACCGCGCCGCCCCGCACGCGCAGCGGAGGAGGCGGCGCGCTTGATGAGTCACAAAGGCGGCTATGCCGCCTTGGTGACCTTGTTGGCCTTCAGGCACCGCGTGCAGACGTACACGCGGCGCGCGCGGCCCTCGTCGTCGATCCGCACCTTCTGGAGGTTCGGGTTGAAGCGCCGCCGGGTCGCGACCATCGAGTGGCTGCGCGAGTTCCCGAACGCCGGGCCCTTGCCGCAGCTGAAGCAGACCTTGGCCATCGAGCGGAAGATGGTAGCGGCCGCCGTCGGGGTTGCCGCGATCAGCCGGCGAGGGACTTGCCCCCGAGGGCGCAGGCGTCCTCACCGAAGGGCGGGGTCGCGTTGTCCGCGTAGCCGGCCTCCGCGGTGACGCCGGTTCCGTCCTGGCGCCAGATCGCGATCTCGAGGTTGCCGTCCGTGTCGGTGGCGCTGGCGTTCGTGGTCGCGGCGAACGCATCTCCGCCGGCCAGGGGCGTGCCCTGAAGGCTGCGCGTCCCGGCTCCGGTCGCGGCCCGGGAGCGAAGGATCGCCGGCGGGTTACCGTCCGCGCTTGCGATCCGGATGTCGACGCTACCGCCCGCGCACCTCACCGACAGGCTGTAGCCGAGGCCCATTTCGACAGTCTCGGTCGTGCCGTCGGGCGGAACGAGGGTGGAGAAGCGGTGGATCGAATGCCCGTCGACGGTCTCGGCACTCGTGGCGTTCGCGGCGTTGGTGGCGGTATCGGCGGACTCGGCCGCGTTCGCGGTATTCGCCGTATCGGCCGTTTCGGCGCTGACCGCAGTGGTCGCGGTATCCGCGCTCGCCACCGACAGCCCCGGCGCCAGCGTGCGGATCTGCTTCGTGGCGATCTTCTTGACCCGCTTCTTGTTGATCGCGCTCGTCGACGCGTCCGGTCCGGCGACCGCGGTACCCGCGAGCGCGGCGGCGAGCGCGGCGACCGTGACGACGATTCCCGGCGACCGCGACATCAACGCTCGCGCGACCTCAGCACGCCTACCTGATGATCCCGGCCCACAGCGCCCGCTCCCGGAACGCGCAGTCGGTCGTCGAGTTTCCCTGGTCGTAGCGGAGATCGAGCGCGTACGGTCCACCCGCGAGCATCGGAAGCTGGCGACCCTCGGCCCTCAGCTCCGAGGTCGTTCCGGAGACGACGTCCTCCTCGTTGGGATCGGCGAAGACCGTCTCGAAGTCGGGACTCTCCGACGCCGCGAACCGAGTCGTCAGGTCGAGCGCGGAGCCGGGCGGGTCGAAGTGAAGAAGCACGTTGCAGCGTCCCGTTCCCGTGAGGCGGCGGATGTCAACACGTGCATGGATGTAGATCACGTCCCCCGGTTGTGCGTTCACCGTTACCGACGGATCGCCGGGAAACTCCACCTGGCCTGCCGACCCCGGGACGGTGACGGTCGCCGCCGCGCGGTCGAACTCGAGCAGATCGATGTCCGTCGGACCCACTGCTCCCGCGGCGATCTTGGAGCCGTCGACGGCGTCGGTGGCGAGCTTCGGGCTCGTCACCGCGCCGTCCGCAATCCCCGACTCGCCGACGGGAAACCGCTTCTCGATCTGCTTGGCGACGATCTTGCGCACCTTCTTCTTGCCGATCGCGCCTGTGGTCGCCTCGGGTCCGGCGATCGCGGTGCCGGCCAGCGCGGCGACGAGTGTCGCCGCGACGACGATCGCCGCCGACCGGGGTCTCGCTCTTACCCTCGCGGCTGTGCCCCGCGTACCCATCCTCATCCCGAGCTCCGCATGTGGCCGTAGAAGAAGCAGTCGTCGTCGGTGCCATAACCGTTGACCCTCTCCTCGCCGTGGTAGGAGAGCGTGATCATGCGCCCCGACGGTGCCCGGACGGTGAGCTGGCCGTTCGACGAGCCGACCGTCGGCGCGACGAGCCCGAGGAAGCCGGGATTGAACTGATCGCCGCCGCGGGCGGCGTTCCCGGAGTCGACCCCGGCGAACGACAGGACCGTTCCGTTGGTCGGATTGTCGAGCACGGCTCGGACCTGCGGCGCGTCGTCATCCGTCTCGCAGGCCATCGTCAGCCGGAAGCGCCCGTCGGTCAGCAGCGTCGCCTCGGCCGTGTTGTCGGGCTGCGAGTAGAACACCGGCTGCTCGAGGACCCCGTTCGCGAGCCGCGCGTTGTCCGCGTTGGCGGCCATGTCGGCGGTGCCGGCCGTGGTGGCCGTGTCCGCGCTGTCCGCGCTGCCCGCCGTCTCGGCTCTGGCAACCGAGAGCGTCGGCGCCAGCTTCGCGATCTGCCTGCTCGCCTGCTGGCGGGCGATCTTGCGCACCTTCTTCTTGCCGACCGCGGCGTCGGCGGCGGGATCGGCGGCTACGGCCGTACCGGCGAGCGCCGCGACGAGCGCCAGAACCGAGACGGCCAGCGCCGGGGTTGTTCGCGGCCGGAGCGCCTCCCTCACCGGGAGCGTTCGCGCACGCGCCTCGACGGGACCCGCCGGCGGCGGGATCGCTCGGACGCGGAACCGCCCCGGCCGTCGCTACGCGCCATACCCGTGAGCGCGTTGGACGTCATCGCGTGGAACATGGCCCTCATCTGGTGCCTCCTTCGTGGTCGACCGACCACAGCTTGGAGCGCACCAGGCGTGGTGACTATGGGGGGAAATCCCCCAATCGAGTCGGCTACGCGGACGTTTGAGCCGCGCCGTCCTCGCGCTCGAAGGCACGCGCGACCTCGACCCGGGACGCGGCCCCGAGCTTCTTGAAGATCCGGCTCAGGTGGCGCTCGACGGTCTTCTCGCTGAGAAACAGCCGCTCGGCGATCTCGCGGTTGGTCAGTCGCTCGGCCACGAGCTTGGTGACCTCGAGCTCGCGCTCGGTCAGCGCCGAGACACCGCTCCCTGCCCGATGAGGCCCACCACGTCGTCGCACCCGGCGCCCGAGCTCGCGGAGCATCTCCTCTGCCTCGTCCCGATAGCGCGCCGCCCCGCAACGGCCGAGCTCGCGATGGGCCGCCTCCAGCGTCGCGGCGGCCGCCTCCCGGTCGCCTCCGCGCGCAAGCGCGTCGCCGGCGACGATCCGGGCTCGCCCGGCGTGGATCGGCGAGGCGCTCTCGTCGGCCAGGCGGGCGGCCTCCTGGGTCCGGGCCCCCGCGTCCGCGGCGTTTCCGCGCGCGAGCTCCACCAGCCCGTGCGCCGTCAGCGCCCAGGCGGCGTCGCGCCCGAGCCCGAGCAGGGCGGCCTGGTCGCGGGAACGAGCGGCCCACCGCGCCGCCGCGTCCACCTCGCCCATTGCGAGCTCCGCCCGGGTCAACAGCTCGTACGCCCAGGGGCGGAACACCGGCTCGATCCCGGGCAGCTCGGCACCGCCGTACGCCGTGAGCAGGCCGTCCCGCCCGGGCTCCGGCGAACCGGCCTCCACCCGCGCCTCGGCGAGCGCGCAGACGCCCGCCGTCATCGGCGGCGTCGCCATGTCCTTGATCAGGCGTTCGACCTCCTCGCCCGCGGCGACTGCGTCCTCGAGCTCGCCCCTGCGAAGAGCGGACCACGCGAACGCTGCCTGCGCCCAGCCGATCAGGTTGGCGACCCCCGAAAGACGCGCCACCTCCACCCCTTCGAGCGCCTGCTGCCGCGCCTCGTCCAGCCGGCCGGTGAGGACGAGGGTCGATCCCAGCGCGCTGTGGAGCTGAACGAGCATGTACCCCTGTCCGGTTCGGCGGGCGATCTCGAGCCCGCGGGTGAGATGGCGGATCGCGTCCGCGTAGCGGCCGAGGTGGATCTCCGCGACGCCGAGCCAGAACCCCGCGTCGAGGTGCGCCGCCAGCCCCGCGTCGTCGAGGCCGTCGATCCGCTCGCCCGCCGCCGCCACCTCCTCGCGCGCGGTCGGTGCGTCGCCAAGGGCGCACTGTGCGATCACCAGCACGCTTCCGGCCTCCGCCATCAGGATCCGCTCGCTGCACTCGGTGGCGAACCGGCGAGCGTGATCGGCGTGCTCGCGCACGCCCTCCCAGTCGCTCTGGAAATATCGACCCGCGGCCAGCTCGAGCAGCAGCTTCGTCCCCTCGGGAGAGGGTGCGGGCGGGAGTCGCTCCAGCGTCGCATCCAGCAGCGCGTTGGCGTCCTCGTAGTTGCCGAGCAGGTGATCTATCCCGGCCATCTGCGCCACCACCTCGACGTGCTCGGCCTCGCCGCCTGACAGCAGCCCGAGGATCTCGCGAACGATCTCGCGGCTCCTCTCGAGCCGGCCCGCGGTCGCCAGCGCGACAGCCAGCGGGACGAGCAGCTCGAGCCGGCGCTCATGGCCCCGATCGCCATCGGGGAGCAGCCTCAGTGCGGCGTCGTAGAAGCGCGCGGCCGTCGCCGGAGCCAGGGTCATCGTCGCGCCGGCGGCCTCGATCAGGACCGCGATCGCGTCCTCGTCCCCCGAGTCGGCCGAGCGCTCCAGGTGGTGGGCACGCTGGACGACCGAGGCGTCGCGGCGCACGAGGGCGGCGGCGGCTCGCCGGTGGGCGCCGACGAGCCATGCGCCCGGAGCCGAGTCGTAGACGGCTCGGCGCACGATCGGATGGCGGAAGCGAAATTGGGCCGGCTCCGCGGCGCGGATCACGTCGGCGGCGATCAGCTCGTCGAGCTCGGAGAGGACATCGTCCACCGGAACCTCCATGACCTCGGCCACGAACACCGCGCCGAACGCCTCGCCCGCGACGGCCGCCGCGCGGGCCGTTTCGCGGGTGCGCTCGCGAAGAGCCGCGAACTCGTCCGCGAGTGCCGCACTGACGACGTCGGGAACGCCCGGCAGCACGGCATCGGCGTCCGGGTCCGTGCTCGCCGGCCTCGACACCGGGTGGGATCGGGCCGACGCGCGCGCGAGCTGCTCGAGGTAGAACGGATTGCCGCCGCCGTCGCGGTAGATCGCGGCCCGCAGGTCGGCATCCAGGTCGCTCCCGAGCAGCACTTCGGCCTCGGTGCCGGTCAGCGGGCCGAGCACGATCCGATCCACGCCCCCCGTACGCTCCGCGTCATGCAGGGCCGCGGCGACCGTGTCCGGGGCCTGCGTGGGGCGAAACGCGAGCGCGATCGCAAGCGGGGCATCCGGCCGCCGCCTGATCAGGTGCGCGAGAAGCTCCTGCGAGGCCTCGTCCGACCAGTGGACGTCGTCGAGGATCAGAGCGAGCTTGCCGCGCCGGGCGAGCAGCTCGAGCAGCGCCCGAATCGCGTAGTGGGCGCGATAGCGCTCGACGCCGAGCCCTTCCTCGGCGGCCCCGTAGCGCGCGAGCGACGGGAACACCGCCCCGAGCTGCTCGCGGGCCTCGGCGCCGAGCGGGTTCAGGGCGCCCGGGTCGAGCTCTGCGAGCCGATCGTCCAGTGCGTCGACGACGAGGCCGAAGGGGTAGCTGCGCTCCAGCTCGGCTCCACGCCCCGAGTGAACCGTGAATCCTCGATCCTTCGCCCGCGCCGCCAGCTCCTCGAGCAGCCGCGTCTTCCCGATCCCCAGCTCGCCGACGACCTCCACCACCTTGGCGGGTGAATGCTCGGCCGCCTCGAGGACGCGGTCGACGCCGGCGAGCTCGGGAACCCGTCCTATCAGTGGCCGCGTTTCGGCCCCCATACCTCCCCGAAGTGTGCCCGCCCGCCGCCCCGGGGTCAACGGGGCCGACGGCTACCGCTCGCAGCCCGAGCTTCGGTCGCGGCCCCGCCCACCTCTGCATTTGTCCTTGCCCCGGCCTCCTCGCAATGTGTCGCCGCCGGATCCTCCGAACAGCTTGTCGGTGCCCTTTCCGCCACGGACGACGTCGGCCCCCTTCTGAGCGCACACGAGGTCGTTTCCTCCGCGGGCCCGGATCGTGTCATCGCCGTCCGCCCCGGCGATCACGTCCCGCCTGCCAGTTCCCTTGACGGCCCCACCCTCGGCGTCCGCCGCGATCGTCGGCGACCGTCCGTTGCACTCGCTCAGCGTGTCGACCGCTACGCCGCAGGGACTGTCCGCGCCGGTGATGAAGGTCTGATCCACCGCATCGATCGTCGCGCGCCCGATCGTCCCGTCTCCCTCGTTCCCCCAGTAGATCGCGTCCGACCCGAGCGCCACGCCGCAGGGGCCACTGGCGCCCGTGATGAAGCTTTGGTTCACGCCGCTGCCGTCGAGGTTGGCGCGCGCGATCGTGTTCGTGCCCCCGTTCGCCCAGTAGATGAACTCGTCGTCCACCGCCACGCCGCACGGCTCGTTCTCGTTCGTGCCGGTGATGAAGGTCTGGTCCGCGCCGCTTCCGTCGAGGTTGGCGCGGCCGATCGTGCCGTTGCTGAAGTTGGCCCAATAGACGTATTGGTCGTCGACCGCGACCCCGCAGGGCAACAGGGCGCCGGTGATGAAGCTCCCGTCGGCGCCGCTGCCGTCGAGGTTGGCGCGCCCGATCGTCGTGCCGTTGTCGGGGTTCGTCCAGTAGACGTGCTCGGCGTCGACGGCCACGCCGCAGGGTGCGCCGCCGACCTGGATGAACTCGCCGGGGTCGCCACCGTCCAGGTCCGCGCGCCCGATCTGCCCGTCGAGGTCGGCCCAGTAGACATGCTGGGAACCGACCGCAACGCCGCATGGAGAGGCCACCGGACTGATGAAAGCCTGGTTCACGCCGCTGCCGTCGAGATTGGCGCGCCCGATCGAGACGCCGCTGCTGAAGACGCTCCCGTTGGACCAGTACACGAACGCCTCGGCGCGAGAGGCGATCACCAGGCTCAGCACGATTCCGAGCAGCACCGCGATCCCCGCAACCTGCCGTTTGGGCCGCACCGCCTGCATCCCGCCGTTGAAATCTATACGCGGCCAGGTCGAGGTGTCAAAGACTTCACTCGAGCGTTCGGCAGACGAGCGCCATCCGCACCACCGCGGTCGCGGCGTCGCGGCCCTGGTCGCGCTTGTCGCCGCCGGCGCGGGCGAGCGCCTGGTCCATGTTCTCGGTCGTGATCACGCCGAACGCGCACGGGACCCCCGTGGCGAGCGCGACGTCCTGAATGCCACGGGCCGCCGCGGCGCACACGTGGTCGTAGTGGCTCGTCTCGCCGCGGATCACCGCCCCGAGGCACGCGACGCCGGCGAACCGCCCCGACTCGGCGCACCACTTCGCGGCGAGCGGGAGCTCGAACGCACCGGGAACCTCGTACGTGTGGACCGACGCGGCGCTCACCCCGGCGTCGTCGAACGCCTCCACCGCGCCGTTGACCAGCCGCTCGGCCAGCTCGCCGTAGAAGGTGGCGACGCAGACGGCGAACTCGTGCCCCGCGAGCCGCTCGCGCTCCTCGTCCGAGAAGCCCGCGTCCTCGTCAGCCACGACGGTTCTGTTCGCGCTCTTCGTCCTCGCGCCGCTGCTCGAGGTGCTCGCCGTGGATCAGCTCCTCGTCGAGCGCGAGCCCCTGGTGGTGGAGGGTGTGCCCGAGCAGCTCCTGCTTCTGGCGCAGGTAGTCCTCGTTGTGCGGGTTGGGGACCGACTCGATCGGCACCTGCTCGGTGACCGAGAGCCCGTAGCCCTCGAGGCCGATGATCTTCTTCGGGTTGTTGGTCAGGATCCGAATGCTGGTCAGCCCGAGGTCACCGAGGATCTGGGCCCCGATCCCGTAGTCGCGCAGGTCCGCCGGCAATCCCAGCTTCAGGTTCGCCTCCACCGTGTCGAGCCCATCGTCGTCCTGGAGCTTGTACGCGCGGAGCTTGTTCAGGAGCCCGATCCCGCGCCCCTCCTGGGAGAGGTACAGGAGCACGCCGAGGCCCTCGCGCTCGATCATCGCGAGCGCGGCGGCGAGCTGCTCGCCGCAGTCGCAGCGGAGGCTGTGGAAGACGTCGCCGGTGAGGCACTCGCTGTGCACGCGGACCAGCACGTCTTCCTGGCCGGCGACCTCACCCTTGACCATCGCGAGGTGGTGCTTGTCGTCGACGAGCGAGCGGTAGCCGACGGTGCTGAACTCCCCGAACGCGGTCGGAAGCCGGGTCGCCACCACGCGCTCGACCAGCTTCTCGGTCTGCCGCCTGTAGGCGATCAGGTCCGCGACCGTGATCATCTTCAGGTCGTGGCGCTCGCAGTACGGCGCGAGGTCGGGGACGCGGGCCATCGTCCCGTCCTCGTTCATGATCTCGCAGATCACGCCCGCCGGGATCAGTCCGGCGAGCCGGGCGAGGTCGACGCTCGCCTCGGTGTGGCCGGTCCGCTCCAGCACCCCGCCCTGCTTCGCCTTGAGCGGGAAGATGTGGCCGGGCTGGCGCAGGTCCCGGGGTCCCGAATGGGGGTCGATCGCCACCTGCACCGTGCGGGCGCGGTCGTGCGCCGAGATCCCGGTGGTGACGCCCTCGGCGGCCTCGATCGAGACCGTGAACGCCGTCTCCAGGGGCGCCTCGTTCTTGGCCGCCATCAGGTCGAGCCCGAGCTCGTCGCAGCGCTCCGGCGTGAGCGCGAGGCAGATCAGCCCGCGGCCCTCGCGCGCCATGAAGTTGATCGCCTCGGGCGTCGCGAACTCGGCCGCGATCGTCAGGTCGCCCTCGTTCTCGCGGTCCTCGTCGTCGCACACGATCACCATCCGGCCGGCGCGGATGTCCTCGATCGCCTCCTCGATCGACGCGAACGGCGACGTCTGCCGGAGGGCGGTGGCGGGCTGTTCCATCGCGATTATCGTATCGCGCGCATCCGGAGCGCCCACTCAGCGGAGCAGCAGCCGCTCGACGTATTTCGCGAGGACGTCGAC
>JBOGZL010000024.1:0-9109 GCA_050697195.1 Solirubrobacterales bacterium | reverse complement strand
TCGGGCACGTACTTCATCCGCGGGTCGGCCATCGCGTTCTCGCGGATGAACTCCGGCGTCTTCGTGCGGGCGACAGCCCCCGTGAGCCCCTCGTCGATCCCCAGGTCCAGCTCGCCGACGAAGCGCGAGTAACGCGGAGACGCCGCCCGCAACACCAGCCGCTCGCCCTCGAGGAAGTAGATGAAGCACGCGTGGCAGCCGGTCGCGTCGGTTGCGATGTCGACGATCCCGCGCAGGACGCGGTCGAGGTCAAGCGAGGAGGAGACGGTCTTGATGACCGCGTACAGGGTCTCGTTCTCCTGCCGCGCGCGCCGGGAGGCGTCCTGCCCCTCGGCGACCGACTGCACAGTCAAGCGGCGCCTCCGTTTCCTCGCAACCTGGGAACTTGCCGCGCCCATCCTAACCACGAGCGCCCACGCGGCCTACGTGCGAATCCTACATTCGCACGGCCCAAAGTATGTGTGCAACGCCTATTGCGTGGGCGCTGTGATTGCGGATACGTTCGCCCTGGCTTGAGGGTAGGCATCCGGTATACGGGGACACCGCGGAGGGAGAGGGCATGGACCTGAGCTTCGTCATCGCCCAGGTCGAGGATCTCAAGGACGCGGCCAGCGCCGAGAGCCTGGCGCTCGACAGCGTGATCCTCGGCGAGTTCTTCTACTTCTTCACGGTCGTGGTCATGTGGCTCATCCACGTGGGCTTCATGAGCTACGAGACCGGCGTCGCCCGCCGCAAGAACGCGATCGCGACGGCGATGAAGAACATCCTCACGATCGCCGTCGTCACGCCGAGCTTCTACTACTTCGGGTGGTGGATCTACAACTGCAACCAGCCCGGGCTCCCGATCGGCCCCAACAGCACCGACTTCACGAGCGTCGCGTGTCAGGGCGGGATCCCGTGGTCGGATGTCTTCGGGCCGAACCTGACGAACAACATCAACCTCGTCTTCTTCCTCGCCTTCCTGCTGTTCTCGTGGACGACCGCGTCGATCATGTCCGGGGCGCTGCTCGAGCGCGTGCGGCTCTCGGCCTATCTGCTGCTCGCCGTCCTGCTCGGGTCGGCCGTGTGGATCCTGGACGCCGCGTGGGGCTGGAGCGCCGGCGGGTGGCTGACGCTCCGCTTCGGGTTCCACGACTCGATCGCGTCGCTGGTCGTGCACGGGATCGCCGGCGCGTTCGCGCTCGGCGTCCTGTTCAACCTCGGGCCGCGAATAGGGAAATACACGCGCGAGGGGCTGACGCGAACGTTCAGGCCCCACAACCTCCACATGACGCTGATGGGGCTGATGCTCATCTTCACGGGGTTCTACGGCTTCTACGCCGCCTGCCTGGTGATCGCATCCACCGCGTTCCCGGGCTGGGCCAACATCTACCTCAGCCCCACCACCCTCGGCTCGATCGCGATGATCATCACGTTCGGGTTCGCGGGCGGCTTCACCGGCGGCTACTTCGCCAGCCGAGGGGACCCGTTCTGGACCGTGTCCGGCGGCCTCGCCGGGGTGATCGGGGTGTCGGCCGGCGCCGACGTCTACGCGCCGACGCTCGGCTACCTGCTGGCGGCGGCCACCGCGGCGCTCGTGGTGTGGGCCGGCCAGTGGATCGAGACCAAGATGCGCGTGGACGACGCGGTCGGGGCGGTCGCGGTGCACGGCGTCGCGGGCTTCCTCGGCGTCCTGTGGGTCGGCGTCTTCGCAGCCGGATACCCGACCGGCCTCAACAACGTCGACAGCTCGATCGGCGGCCAGCTGATCGGCATGGCGACCTTCCTCCCGCTCGGCTTCCTCTCGGGGTGGGTGGCGTCGTTCGTGCTGCGCAAGCTCAACCTGCTCCGCGTCCCGCCCGATGTCGAGCTCGACGGCCTCGACGTGGCAGAGTACGCGCCGGACATGTACCTGCCCGAGATCGCGAAGGCGGACGAGATCCTGGTCGAGCCCGACGGGACGGAGGTCGGGTCCAGCCGGGTGCTGCCCGAGGCGGCCAAGGACCTGAGATAGCCGTGGGCGCGAGCGGAGCGAGATCGACAGCGACCTGGAAGGGGGCTGAATGCCTGCGGTGATCGACAGCTCTCCCGAATGCGTCACGAACGAGGTCGGGACCGAGGACGCGCGGGTTGAGGACTCCGCCGACTTCATCCTCCAGGCGAACTACGAGGACTGCGCCGGGTTCATGACCTTCGGCCCGGGCTCGGTGTACGGGGACGAGGGGACCGCGGCGGAGACCGCGTACTACATCCTCACGTGGCTCGGGATCGCGTTCATGGTCGCGGCCCTGGTCGCCTGGGTCCTGTACGAGAACCGGCGTCTGATCGCCTACCACGCGACGCGGCTGAGCGGCCGAGGAGGGAGAGACACATGATCGACAACGGCCACAGCAAGCGCCAGGTCGAGTTCCCCCCGAAGCAGACTCACGTGAAGGGGTTCGAGTACGCGATGCTGGCGATCTCGATCATCTGCGTCGTGGTGGTCCTGGTGATCGTGCTCGGCACGAACATCGGGGACGAGTTCCGCCCGACCGTCTGAACGGCGACGGGGACACCCGATCCGCGACGTCCCTCGGGGGCGCGGGCGGCCTGTTCCGCACCCGCGCCGGCCAGGGGGATCGTCGGCCGACGTGGCCGCGGGTGGCGGTGGTCGCCGCCGTGCTGCTGCTCGCGTTCTTCGTCGCCCGCAGCTGCCAGGAATCGCAGGTCCGAATCACCAAGGAGCAGGCGATCGCGACCGCCGAGCGGGAGGTCGAGTTCACGCCGGAGAACACGCAGATCCGGTTCCTGCGCCAGGGTCTCGACTCGAAGCCGTTCTGGATCGTTTCGCTTTCGATCCCGAAGGGCGCGGGCGCCGACCGGTTCTCCCGCCTTGCCCTGATCCACGTGGACGCGAACACGGGCGAGGTGACGAAGGTCGAGGAGCAGGAGCCGAGGCGGAGCGGGCAGACTGGGAAGCGTTGACGGAGCCGACTCGAATGGAGGCCAGATGACCGACACGGAGGCGCCGCAGAGCGTCGAGGACGTGCGCAAGGTGGCGAAGGACCGCGGGGTGGAGTTCTTCTTCGCCCAGTTCGTGGAGCTGAACGGGAAGCCGAACGCGAAGCTCGTCCCCGCGCACCACCTCGACGACCTCGCCTCGGACGGCGCCGGGTTCGCCGGGTTCGCGGCGGGCGACATGGGCCAGGGCCCGCACGACCCCGACATGATCGCGATGCCCGACCTCTCGAGCCTCACCGTGCTGCCGTGGAAGCCGGAGGTCGCCCGGTTCGCGTGCGACATCAAGGTCGAGGGCGATGACTGGCCGTATTGCCCCCGCACGATCCTCCAGAGCCAGGTCGAGCGCGCGAGGTCGATGGGGTACGAGTTCAAGCTCGGGTGCGAGCTCGAGTACTTCCTCGTCAAGCAGGGCGAGGACGGGGAGCTCGTGGTCGCGGATGCGCTCGACACGCTCGAGCAGCCGTGCTACGACATGCGCGGCCTCACCCGCAGCCTCGACTTCGTCACCGACGTGTCGCGCAACGTGACCGAGCTGGGGTGGGACAACTACGCCACCGACCACGAGGACGCGAACGGCCAGTTCGAGCAGAACTTCGAGTTCGCCGACGCGCTCGTCACCTGCGACCGGGCGGTCTTCTTCCGCTACATGGTCGAGACGCTGGCGCAGGAGCGGGGGATCATGGCGACGTTCATGCCGAAGCCGTTCTCCCACCTGACCGGCAGCGGGGCCCACTTCCACATGAGCCTGTGGGACGGGGACCAGAACCTGTTCGATGCCGATCCCTCCGACGACCCCCGCGGCCTCGGGCTGTCCGAGCTCGGATACCAGTTCATCGCCGGGCTGCAGGCGCACGCGAAGGCATACATCGCGTTCACGGCGCCGACCGTGAACTCGTACAAGCGGCTGGTGGTCGGCGCCCCGACGAGCGGGGCGACGTGGGCTCCGGTGTACGTCAGCTACGGGTACAACAACCGCACCCAGATGCTGCGCGTCCCAGAGGCGGGCCGGGTCGAGGACCGGACCGTCGACGGGTCCTGCAACCCCTACCTGGGCGCGACCGCGGTGCTCGCGGCGGGGCTCGACGGGATCGAGCGCGGGCTCGACCCCGGCGACCCCAATTCGCTCAACATGTACGAGACCTCGCCCGCACAGCGCGAGGAGCTCGGGATCGAGACCCTGCCCGCGAACCTGTCCGAGGCCGCGAGCAACGCCGAGTCGTGCGAGGTGCTGCGAAAGGCGTTCGGGAAGGTCCGCGACGAGGACTACCTCGACTACTACGTGCGCTGCAAGCGCCGCGACTGGCAGCAGGCACACGAGCAGATCACGCAGTGGGAGCGCGACCGCTACCTGCAGCTGTTCTGAGTCCACATAGAAACAGCGGGATGTGTGGCCAGGCGCCCATTGGCTATGGAGGGTCGCCACACTAGACTGGAACTTGGGGCGTCCAAATGTGCGGAATTACCGGAATCCTCTTCAAGGACCCCGAGCGGATCGGACCCGTGGGCCGGATCCAGGTCGAGATGCTCCAGGCGCTGAACCGCCGCGGGCCGGACTCGACCGGGGTCGCCCTGTACGGCCCCGCCGAGGAGGGCTACCTCCTGCGCGCGCGGCTGCAGCCCGACGGCGAGGGCCGCGTCGAGCGCGCCCGGTCGGCGATCGAGGCGCTCGCCACCGTCCGCGAGCTCGCTCCCACACCGGGCGGAGTGCGGGCGGAGGTGAATTACGAGGGCGAGCTCGACGCGCTCGCCGACGGCGTCGAGGCCCGCGACGAGACCCTCGACGTGCTCAGCCTCGGGCACTCGATGCAGATCGTGAAGGAGGTCGGCTCGGCGGAGGACCTCGACCGCGCGTACGACATCTCGTCGTTCGCGGGCGGGCACGCGATCGGACACACCCGGATGGCGACCGAGAGCCGCGTGGACACGCTTCACTCCCACCCGTTCTGGGCGCGCCCGTTCGCCGACATCGCGCTCGTCCACAACGGTCACGTGACCAACGAGCACAAGCTGCGTCGGCGGCTCGAGCAGCGCGGCCACAGCTTCCTCACCGACAACGACTCCGAGGTCCTCGCCGCCTACCTCGCCGACCAGCTCGAGCAGGGAGACGACCTCGACGAGGTCCTCGAGCGCTCGGTCCGCGAGCTGGACGGGAGCTTCGCGTACCTGGTCTCGACCGCGGACGGGATCGGCTTCGCGCGCGACCAGTTCGGGCTCAAGCCGCTGCTGATGGCGGAGACCGACGAGTACGTGGTCCTGGCGTCCGAGGACATCGCGATCCGCGCGGCGTTCCCGGACGACGACATCAGCCCGCGCGAGCTCGGCGCCGGAGAGGCGCGATCGTGGCGGCGGTAGCCGCGAGCCAGGTCGAGATCGAGTGCGCCGGCGTGCCGACGCGCGAGATCAACCGCGCCGTCCGGCGCGCCGCGTCCGAGGGCGCGACGGAGATCGCGCTGCTTGACCCGGCCGGGCGCCACAGCCTGTGCGTGGCGCTGTTCGACCCGGTCACGGTGCGGCTGCGCGGGGACGCCGGGTGGTACTGCGGCGGGATGCTCGACGGCGGCACCGTCGTGGTCGAGGGCAACGCCGGGTGGGGCGTGGCGGAGAACGCTATGTCGGGACGCGTCGAGGTGCTCGGCAACGTCGGTACGGGGGCCGGAGCGACCATGCACGGCGGCGAGCTCTACGTCGCGGGCGACGCCGGCTCGCGCGCCGCGATCTCGCTCAAGGGCGGCGCCGTCGTGGTCGCCGGCGACGTCGGCTACATGAGCGGGTTCATGATGCAGCGCGGCTCGCTGGTGGTCTGCGGCGACGCCGGCGAGGCGCTCGGAGACTCGATGTACGAGGGGACGATCTACGTCGCCGGGGAGGTCGCCTCGCTCGGCGCGGACGCGATCGACGCGGAGCTCACCGACGACGACGTCGAGTTCCTGCGCGACGAGCTGGAGCGGCACGGGGTCGAGGCCGAGCCGGCGTCGTTTCGGAAGATCGTCGCGGGCCGAAAGCTGTGGAACTTCTCCAAGAAGGAGTTCGAGGTATGGAAGACGGCGCTGTAGCGCGGGGCTTCGAGGACGACGCCGTGGCGGGCGGGCGCGTCGTCCGGCCGAGCGAGATCTGGAGCCCCGAGGTGATCGAGGACATCCAGGAGAAGTCGGAGCTCGGCCGCTACCGGATCCGCGCCTACTCCACGCTGCGGCGCACGGTCCACTTCCGCGACCTCACCTTCATCCCCTGCACGCTGACCCGGATCCCGCTCGAGGGCTACCGCGAGCGGTGCGAGACGCGGACCGTTGTCGGGGGCCGTCACGGCGCCGAGCCGATCACGCTCGAGACCCCGATCGCGATCGCGGGGATGAGCTACGGCGCGCTGTCGGCGAACGCGAAGCAGGCGCTCGGGTGGGCCGCGAGCCGGGTCGGGATCTCGACGACCACCGGCGACGGCGGGATGCGCCCGGGCGAGCGCGAGGACTCCGACACGCTCGTGTACCAGGTCCTCCCGAGCCGCTACGGGTTCGACCCCCACCACCTCCAGATGGCCGACGCGGCCGAGGTCGTGATCGGCCAGGGCGCGAAGCCGGGGACCGGCGGGCTGCTGCTGGAGTCGAAGATGTCGGCGACGATCGCCGAGGCGCGCACGCTGCCCGAGGGCGTCGACCAGCGCTCCCCCGTCCGCCACCCCGACTTCTTCGGGCCCGACGACCTCCAGATCAAGATCGAGGAGCTGCGCGAGGCGACCGACGGGCGGATCCCGATCTACGTCAAGATCGGCGCCTGCCGCGTGCTCGAGGACGTGAAGCTCGCGGCGAAGGCCGGCGCGGACGTGATCGTCCTCGACGGGCTCGAGGGCGCGACGGGAGCGTCGCCCGAGGCGCTGCTCGACCACACCGGGATCCCGACGATGCCCGCGACCGTGCTCGCGGTCCGGGCGCTGCGCGAGGAGGGCCTCGAGGGCGAGGTCAACCTGGTCGTCTCGGGCGGGATCCGCGACGGCGTCGACGCCGCGAAGGCGCTCGCGCTCGGCGCCGACGCGGGCTCGATCGGGACCGCCGTGCTGATCGCGCTGAACTGCAACAAGCCCGTCCACCACGAGGACTACGAGCGCCTCGGGACGCGGGCCGGGGCGTGCCATCACTGCCACACCGGCGGCTGCCCGGTGGGGATCACCACCCAGGACCCCGAGCTCGTGAAGCGCCTCCCCCCGCAGGAGGCATCGGAGCGCGTCGAGCACTTCCTCAACTCGATGACGATGGAGATGCAGATGATGGCGCGCGCGTGCGGGAAATCCGACGTCCACGACCTCGAGCCCGAAGACATGCGGGCGCTGACGCTCGAGAGCTCGCTCGTGACCGGGATCCCGCTCGCGGGCATGGACCGGCCGGTCGCGCTGTAGAGCCGTGCGAGTCCTCGTCCTCCAACACATCGCGTGCGAGCACCCGGGCGTGTTCTCCGAGGTGATGCACGAGCGCGGCGTCGAGCAGGTCGCGGTGGAGCTCGACGAGGGCGAGCCGCTCCCCGATTGGCGCGGGTTCGACGCCGTGGTGGCGATGGGCGGCCCGATGGGCGCCGGCGACGACGCCGACCACCCTTGGCTCGGGGACGAGAAGCGGCTCGTGCGCGAGGCGGTGCAGGACGGCCGCCCGTTCCTCGGCGTGTGCCTCGGCGTGCAGCTCCTCGCCGCGTCGCTCGAGGCGCGCGTGTATCCCGCCGAGCGCCCCGAGGTCGGCCTGCTCCCGGTCGAGCTCACCCGCGCCGGGCGCGACGACCCGCTGTTCGCCGGCCTCGACGACCCGCTCGTCTCGCTCCAGTGGCACGGCGACACCTTCGACCTCCCAGCCGGCGCCTCCCTCCTGGCCTCCTCCCCGCTCGTCCCTAACCAGGCCTTCCGCGCCGGCGAGCGCGCGTACGGGGTCCAGTTCCACCTCGAGGTCACGGGCGAGATGGCGCGCGAGTGGGCGGAGGTGCCTGCCTACCGCGCCTCGCTGGCCGAGACCCTCGGCGAGCAGGAGGGCGCGGCGTTCATCGCCGACGTCGAGCGCCGCGCCGACGAGCTCCATCCCCCGGCCCGTCGCCTGTTCGCGAACTGGCTCGAGCTCGCTGCGTGATCAATCGGCGTAGCGGCGGTGAATCGCCAGCGCGTTCCCGTCCGGATCCTCGAAGTGGGCCTGGTAGCAGACGCCCGAGTCGATCGTCTCGCCCTTGAACTCGACGCCGCGCGACTCGAGCTCGCCACGGGCGGCTTCCAAATCGTCGACGTGGAGCTCGATCGGATGGTTGTTGGCGCGAAACTCGAGGCCGAAGGCATCCGACTGCATCACGGCGATCGTCAGGTTGCCGGTCTCGAACTCGACCGCGGGCATCTCGCCCCAGCGCTTGGACTCGGGCAGGCCGAGCACGTCGCCGTAGAAGCCGACCGCCGTGTCGAAGTCCTGCGTCGAGACCGTGATGAAGTCGGTCCCGGTGATAAGTGGCTTCGAATCTGTCACTGAGCGACGACCCCGATCACATGGCCCTCGGGGTCGGTGAATAGGCCGAGCTCGATATCGGTCTCCGGAACCTTGTCCGGGCCCATCATCCGCGTCCCGTCGAGGCTCTCCGCCTTCGCCAGCGCGGCCTCGACGTCGGGGACCTCGACGTAGAAGGTGACGTGGCCGTCGTAGCCCTCGGGCGCGGTTCCGATCCCGCCCCCCACTCCGATCCCGTCGGCGTTCGTGTTCTCCTCCCGCGGCACGGTCGCGTAGTTCGTCGGGCCGACCACGTCGCCGTACTCCCACCCGAACAGCTCCGAGAAGTAGTTGCGGAGCTTGTCGCCGTCCTTGCCGATCACCTCGAAGTGAACAACCGGCTGTCCCATCCTGTCTCCTTTCTTCCCGTCGGCACCTCGGTGCCTTTCGGTCCAACCTACCGCTATGACCGCGGCGCGTCGCGTAACTCATCGCCGTGCTCGCTAAGGTGGCCCCATGAGCCTCATGGATCTGATCGACAAGGCACGGGAGCTGATCGGCGGCGGCGGCGGGATCGATGATCTGTCCGAGAAGGCCGGAGATCTCTCCGACATAGCCCAGGGAGAGGGCAGCGTGCTCGAGAAGGGCCAGCAGGCAGCCGAGAGCCTCGGCGAGGGCGGCGACGCCGGAGA
>JBOGZL010000023.1:0-19004 GCA_050697195.1 Solirubrobacterales bacterium | reverse complement strand
TGCAGCCGACAGGTCTGCGAGACCGAGAGCAGCCGCTCGATCGTGCGCTCGCCACGCTCGGACTGGCTGCCGAGCGAGAGCTTGCGGTGGATGACCGCACCCCTGAGCCCCCGCTCGGCGGCGTTGTTGGTCGGCTCGACCCCTGCGACGGTCACGAACGTCCAGAGCCCCGGCCGGATCCTCAGCAGGTTCTTTGAGAAGCCGCGGGTGAGCCGCTGGCGCTTGCCCTTCGAGCCGCGCTGAAGGAGCGCCCGAAGCTCCCGTCTGAGTGGCGCGACCTCCCGCTTCAGGCGGGCACGGTCGCCGTGCCGCTGGAAGCGCTCCCGGGCGGCGAAGACGTCCTTGGCGATGCGAAGGCCCGCTTCGCCAAACTCCTTCTGGGCGGCCAACCCCTCCGAGTGGGCGGTGAAATCGCGGATCGGGTGCGACCAGCACACCTGGCGCTTCGCAGGATCGAAGCAGCGCTAGGCCCACCAGCGGTCCGAGCCGACGATGCCCTCGAAGCCTTCGCCCAAAAGCGCCTGTGGCTCGCGCTCGTGGCGGTCCGGGGCGACTCGGAAGATCGCCGCGGCTGGAGTCAGGACACCCCAGAGCGTCCGCCGCCTGCCCCGCAGGCGCCAGCCGGTCTCATCGATGTTGACCGCCGGGGCGCACCGGACGTGGGTAAGCAGGTTCTCGTAGGCCGAATCCAGGGCGTCGCCGGTGCGCTCCAAGGTGGCGTCGACCGTGCCGGCGGCGAGCACGGCGCCGAACAGCTCGCCCGCCGGCTCGACCGTGTCGCGTCGCGAGACGCGGTTTCTGACCGCCAACGTGGCGATCGCCGCCTGGGCGCGGGGGCCGAAGGCGCCTCGGGGGACCTCCGGCGGTAGCTCGGCGCGCGCCCCTTGCCCGCAGTCGGGGCAGCGCACGCGATTGAGCCTGTGCTCGGTGAGGCGGACCGAGATCTCGGGCAGCTCGGAGACCCGGTGGCGGGCCGGCTCACCGGAGGGCTCGCGCTCTGCCTCTGCGAAGCGGTGTCCGCAGCCGCACCGGTGCGGCCAATGATCGATGACCTCGTCGACCGCTTCGATCGGCGCAAGCTTGCGGCCGCGACCCGGATGGCCCGGTTGGGCCCCCTGCTTTCGTCCCCAGGGCCCGGGCCGCTTGCGCTCGGGCGCCCCAGGCGGATCCTGGCTCGGGGGCACGGATGAGTTGCGTGAGTTTCGATTTGACCGCCGCTCGAGCTCCTCGATGCGGGCCGTGGGCTTCGCGATCTGGGCGTCTTGAGCCGCCACCCGCTCCGCCAGCGCCACCAACACATCGACCACGGCCTCGCGGCCCTGGTCGTAGATCGCCTCGGCCTCGGCGCGTTCCATGCCCGAGGGGTTCGCCGCGACCCACGGTGGGCCTGCTTATGTCAACCGGTCCTCCCCGTGCCGCCCGAGCGCTGACCGACTGAACGCTTACAGTTTCTGTTCGATTTCCAGCGGATAAGCGATCCAACCGGGCAGCGGTTGAGCGGTGGAGCTTGTGCCGCTTGATACCGCCTGAGACCGCAGGAACTTAGATAGGACTGGCGCACGGACTGGCGCACGGGCTGCGCGCCAAGCGCCGGGCTGCAAGGCCGGTTCTCCCGCGCGGCGTACGGTGGCCGGCGGCGCGCGCGGCCGGGACGGTGCGCCTGGATCGCACCCGGGGAGGTCGCCGGTTCGAGTCCGGCTGGCTCCATCTCGGAGAAGTGCTGCACGCGGGAGGGTTTCCGTGGACGCACGGCAGCTGGAGGAGGGCGAGCGATTCCCGCGCGTTTGGGCACTAGTGCCCCAACGCGGCTCGTGAAACCTCTGTACGTCTCTGTCGCGCTTGCGGACGCGCGATGCTTGGGCGCAGTCGCGGGTTCCAAGCCGGGGAACGATACGTCCTCTCGGGAGCACCCGCAGTAGAGGTAGAGTGGGCGCTGGAAGCAGCATGAACACTGGGGAAGTCGGTCGGCGACTTTTCTTCGCTCCCGGCGAAGCTGGTCTCGGTTACTGGGTGGCGGAGTCCGTCGACTGGTCCATGACGTAGATGGTGGCCCCGCCCGGGTCCTGGTAGGTGGCCATGAAGCCGCCAGGGATCTCCGAAGGCTCTTCGACCACGGCGAGCGTCTCCGGACGAGCAGCGTGGAAGGCCTCGACCCTGTCGACGACGAAGAGCGGTCCGAGCGGAGCGTCAGGGTCGTTGGCGTCGAGCATGAGCTGCACGTCGGCACCCGGCAAGGCGAGGGCGACGGTCGCGTCGCCCTCGCGCCACTTCTCGGTGAAGCCGAGGCCGTCGCGGTAGAGGGCGAGCGAGCCGCTCAGGTCGGAGGTCGGGACGAACAGGAACTCGAGCTTCATAGCGCAACCTTCCATGTCGTAACTGGATTAGATCCGAGCATAACGGCATTATAACCGGGATGCGCGAGTGGATTCCGGTATCGACCTCCGCGAAGGGCAGGCTCGCGCTCGCCGCGGTCAGGCAGTTCGGGGCACGCCCTTTCGACGAGGTCACGGTCGGTGAGCTGGCGGCTGCGGCGAAGGTCACCACGGGCGCGCTCTACCACCACTTCGACAGTAAGCTCGGGCTGTACGCCTTCGTGCGGGAGGACGTCGAGCAGCGACTGTTGGACCGCATGGAGGGCGCAGTCGCAGCGGCCGGGGACGAGGCGGATCGCCCCGCGGCCGTGGCGACCGCGCTGCTTGTCGGATTCGACTTCGCCATCCGTGAGGGCTTCCTCCACATCCTGGGGGCACCGCCCGCGGGAGCGGAACGCGACCGGCTGGCTGAGATGCTGAGTGCGAGCACGGCCCGGGCGCCCCCTGTTCTCGGGCGGGTGCTTGCGGCAGCGTGGCGGGCAGCGTTACTAGCAGTTGCCGAAGGTTCTGAGCCGGAGCAGGCTCGCGCTGCGCTCCTCGCGTTAGAGTTCCGAATCCCGTCGTGACCGCTGAGGGCAGGTTCGGGAACCCCGATTCATCTAAGCGCCGATCTGAGGCCTCGACCGGGCGGCTGATCGAGGTGAAGCTGACGCACTACGCGGTACCGCCGGACCCCCGGAGGGTCCACCGGCACCGCGGGTGAGGCTAGCGGCGGTGAGACCAGCGAGGGCGATACGACGGAGCCCTCCGGTACGGCGGAGTCCGGGCAGCCGGGCGGGGGCACTGCAGCAAGTCGTACGCCTCGCGCGAGCTCACCAGTACGGCACACCAATCGCCTTCTCCGCGCGTAGCCCGGCCGACCCCTTGCGTCAGTCGTGTACGCATCCGCTCGCCCAAGAGCCCGGTGGCGGCGAGGCGCTGATACAGGAAGCGCTCCAGGTGGTTCACCGCTACCGGGAGCCCGTCGAGCACGAGCAGCCGGCAAGCCTCGCCGGGCAAGTCGATCCCGTCGTAGCGATTCGCCAGCACCAGGGCGGCCCGTTCACTGGACGTGAGCGGGTCGAGGCTTTCTCAACATCCGAAGCGCTCAGCGTCGGCACGCCGGCCTGCTCGAGGACCTGGCGCCGGGCCGCCACCGCCTCGTGGGTCGGCGCCAAGACGAGCGCCCGACCCGCGGCGACGACCGCATCGCTAACAGTTTCTCCATCGCACTGGGCCGCAGCGAAGCGGCGGGGAGAAGGAACAGGCGCCGGCCGGTCGAGTGCTGTTCCCACTCCTCCGGTACGGGCATACGCTCGATCCCGGACTCCGAAGATCCGCTCGAGCTCGCCGCCCGCCCCCAGCGTCGCCGACATGTAGATCCGCTGGAACGCGTCCGCGAACTGGGATTGGCGAGCGGTGGCCGGCACAAGCGGGCGGACAACGATCTGCCTCCAGGAGACCAACGGGCAACAAGCCCCCAGTCCGTCGCGCACGTGATCCTCCCAGGCGAACCACTCGTCCGTCCCATCGACCGCCTCCTCAAGGACCTCGCGCACGGCATCCGCGAGCGGCCACCAGCGGGGCAAGGGGACGAGCTCCACCGCTGTCCGTTCGAAGAAGCCGGGATCATCCTCGGCCATGATGCTTGCCGTGCGCGCATCGACGACAGGGGCAAGCAGGGCCGCCAGCGCCCGATGTCCATCGGTCATTGACTGCCGATCGACCGGGACGGTCCAGTGCCCCGCGACGTAGTCCTCCGCGGCGCGTTGGAATTCCCCCGCTTTTGCGGAGTCCTGAGCACTTGCGACGCAAGCGTCGCTGGAAGGATGGACTGGGATGCCGAAGACGAGACCGCCGTACCCGGAGCAGTTCCGGCGTGAGGCGGTGGCGCTGGTCCGTCAGGGCCGCTTGATCCCGGACGTGGCCGAGTCGCTGGGGGTGTCGCAGCAGTCGCTGCGCCACTGGACGCGGCAGCAGGAGCGCGACGGTGGCGAGCGCGACGACGGGGTCACCACCGCTGAGCGTGAGGAGCTGCGCGAGCTCCGCAAGCGCGTGAGGCGCTTGGAGCAGGAGCGCGACATCCTCAGGCGCGCCGCGGCTCTCTTTGCGAGGGAGACCGAGACCCGGTGACTGTCTACCGGCACATCTCGGCGGAGAGAGCCCACTGCGCCTTCCCGGTCTCCCTGATGTGCGGGCTGCTCGGCGTCTCGGAGTCCGGGTACTGGGCGTGGGAGCGGCGGGCGCCGTCGGATCGCGAGCTGACCGATGCGTGGCTGACTGAGCGGATCCGCGCGATCCACGCCGCGAGCAGTGGCCGCTACGGCAGCCCGAGGGTGCACGCGATGCTGGCCCGTGCGGGGATCCGCGTGGGCGAGAAGCGCGTGGCGCGGCTGATGCGCCAAGCGGGTCTGCGGGGCGCCCACCGGCGGCGCCGGCGCAAGGGCTGCGCGACCGCTGTGGAGGGCGTTGAGCCGTTCGGTGACCTCGTCGGCCGCGACTTCGCGCCCGATGCCCCGAACCGCGGTGTGCTGCGCGGACATCAAGCAGATCAAGACCGGTGAGGGGTGGCTGTACCTGGCCGCGGTGCAGGACCTCTTCAGCCGCCGGATCGTTGGCTGGGCGATGGATCGCCACATGCGCTCCGAGCTCGTCGTCGCGGCGCTTGAGATGGCCGTGAAGGCGCGCCGGCCCGCCAAGGGCACGATCCATCACTCCGACCACGGCCAGCCCGGACTCAACCGGTCCTCGCAACAGTTGTGTCCGAAGGATGGAACCTACGGAACTGTCGGGCGCGAAGGCTCGCCCGGAGGGCGGGCCGGAGCGCCGACAGTTGCGCGCGTGCGGCGCTCGGACCCGTCAAGGGAGCCTGATTCATCCATCCGCTTCGGAGTCAGTGACCCGCTCCGAGCCCTGCTCGGGCAACCGATCCGATCGCCGAGCGGGCGCCGGCTCAGCCTGGGGCGCCCACGTGCTCGCTCAGGACCTCAGCAGGGGTCCTCCAGCCGAGGGTCTTCCTCGGACGGCTGTTGAGAGCCGCGGCGACGGCAGCGAGGTCATCGGCATCGTGCCTGGCGAGGTTGGTTCCCTTCGGGAAGTACTGCCGCAGCAGCCCGTTCGTGTTCTCGTTGGTGCCGCGCTGCCACGGGCTCTGCGGATCGCAGAAGTAGACGGGCAGGCCGGTGTCGATCCGAAGCCGGGCGTGTGCAGCCATCTCGGCGCCCTGATCCCAGGTCAGCGAGCGACGCAGCTGCACCGGCAGCGAGGTGATCGACTCGGCGATCGCGTCACGGACCGCCTCGGCTCAGTGGCCGGCGAGCGCCGGACCGTTCTTGACCGTGGAGCCGCCGCCGTGGCCGTCCATCGGCGGAAGGTGGAGCAGCATCGTGAACCGGCTCGAGCGCTCGACGAGCGTGCCGATCGCGGAGCTACGCAGGCCGAGGATCAGATCGCCTTCCCAATGCCCAGGAACGGCCCGATCGGCAGCCTCCGCGGGTCGCTTGCTGATCATGACCTCGTCGCTCACAAAGCCCTTGCCTCGGCCGCGGACGCGGGCTCTCGGAACGCGCAGCGCCCTCCCAGTCCGAAGACAGGCGGTCAGCTCGCGCCGCAGCGCCCCCCGGCCCTGGACATAGAGCGATTGGTAGATCGCCTCATGCGAGAAGCGCATCGACCCATCATCAGGGAAGTCAAGGCGGAGCCGGTTCGAGATCTGCTCCGGGCTCCACGACCATGCCCAACGCCGGTCCGTCCGCCGACCGTGACGCCGGCCCCTCCACCTCACCTTCGGACCATCGACGGCTCCTCCGTCAAGACGTCGCACGGCCCCAGCCAGGCGGTCCTGCACATAGCGCCGCAGCTTGGGATTCTCAGCGAGCTTCGCGGGCTTCGGGCGACGCGCGCGCATCTCGGCATGCCACTGCGCGGTCGTGGCGCGATACTCGAGTCCCCCGCCTCGGGTCGCCGCGTTACGGCGCAGCTCCCTCGAGATCGTCGACGGCGAGCGGCCGAGCTCGCGTGCGATCTCGCGCACGCCACGATCGCGAGCACGCAGGATCGCGATCTCCTCTCGCTCGGCGAACGACAGATACCGGCCCGACGGCGCGGCGAGAGGGGCGGACGGCATTCCGCCACCCTCCCGAAACCACCGGACGCCGACAGCGGCCGAGACGCCGGCCTGCTCGGCTGCCTGCTCGCTGGAAAGGCCCGGGGCGATCGCAGCCCAGAATCGCCGGCGATGCTCTCGTCGACCAGCCGGGGGCCGTCCCGGCGATCGCATCGCCGGCCGAGTGGCTCGATCTGAGGCCCGTTTCCGTTTGCCCATCGCAACTCCTATCGATCAAGCGTTGCGACGACCGGTTGAATTCGCCCAGTACATCGGCCTGACCTTCGGCCAGGCCGCCCACGACGCCGGGATCGCGCAATCGATGGGCGCCGTCGGCTCGTGCTTCGACAACGCCGTCGCGGAGACGTTCTTCGCGACGCTGACCAAGGAGCTGCTGCTCCACGAGGCCCCGAAGGCAGGATGGGGCACCCGAGCCGAGCTGCGCTCGGCGATCTTCGAGTACATCGAAGGCTTCTACAACCCGATCCGGCTGCACTCGACGCTGGGGATGCGCTCCCCGGTCGAGTACGAGGCCGACCACGCCGCCGGCGACCCCGACGGCCTCGCGCGCGCGAGCACATGCGCGGGCGCGAAAAAGCTGTGCACAACCTTCGGTTGCGCACAGCCACGACGACAACGACGACCTGACTCCACGAAACCGGGGGAGGTCCATGGACCTGCGGCACGTGCACCTCGCTGACCGGCCAGCCCATCAGCCGCTTGCGCTTGCACACGTAGTCGCGGACCGTCGTCTGCGCAACATCGGCGCCATGCTCGTCGACGAGCCGCTCGTGGATCCGCTTGGCCGTGTGGCGCTGCTTGCGGGGCGCGTCGCGGTCGGCCTCAAGCCACGCGTCGATCAGCGCCCGGTACGGGCCAAGCTTCGGCGCCGGCCGACCCACCGGCGAACGCTTCGCCGGCGGCAGCGCCGACACCAGCGCCTGGCGGACCGCCCGTCGATGCACGCCATGCCGCTCCGCCAGCGCGCGGATCGACAGACCCTCGCGGTCGCGGTCCCGTCTGATCTGTTCGAACTGCTCCACTCTCTGGATCCCACTCCTCCGTGCCTCCGACCCGCGCTCGAGATGAGCGCGAACCGTCAGGCTCAGCCCGGACGGAGGTGGGGCCAGATGAAGCCGTCGCAGTGGGGCCAGTTCAGACCGTCGTTCCCACTGGGGCCTGCCGGGCGGTGCGTCCGTTTTCTCGGTCCTGCGTCTACAGGGTTGAGCGCTGACGCTCAGTCCGACCTGGGGCTCGACCGAGGAGGCACGATGACCGCTGGCTCGCACCAGTCCTCGCGCGGCAGGACCTACCTCCGCGTGGCCGGCCTGCCGCTTATGATCGAGTCCTACGAGCTCGAGGGTCTCGAGCGCCCCTGGTCGCCCGAGTTTACCCGCCTGTCGACGGTCGTCCGGCTCCGCGGGGCGGGCCTGGAGGGGGTCGGCGAGGATGTCACCTATACGCCGCAGGACCATGTTGTGTTCCAGTCGCAGGGTGTGCACTTGCCGCTCGCCGGCTCATACACGCTCGCTAGTTTCGCCGCGCGGCTCGACGACCTCGATCTCTTTCCTGTCGGGCCGCAGCGGAACGACTCGCGAGCGCATCGCCGTTGGGCGTTCGAGAGCGCGGCCGTCGACCTGGCCTTGCGCCAGGCGGGCCTCTCGCTGGCTGCCGCGCTCGAGCGGGAGCCAGCTCCCCTGAGCTTTGTGGTTTCGCTGCGGCTCCCTGAGCCGCCGGGCTTGGAGCCGGTCCTCAGCCGGCTCGCGCTCTATCCCGGCATGCGCTTCAAGCTCGATGCGACGGCCAGCTGGGATGAAGGGCTGATCGCGGAGCTGCGAGCGACAGGCGCGATCGGGTGCGTTGACTTCAAGGGTTACTACGAGGGGACGCCGGTCGACTCGGCCGCGGACGCCGGGTTGTACGAGCGGGTGGCCACAGGGCTGCCCGGGGTGTGGCTCGAGGATCCGGCCCGAACGCCGGAGACGGAGGCGGTGATCGCGGCGCACGTGGAGCGCGTGACGTGGGACGCGCCGATCGGCTCGGTGGCGGACGTCGCCTCATTGCCGGTGCGGCCGAGGATGGTGAACGTGAAGCCGTCCCGGTTCGGCACGCTGCGCGGCGTTCTCGACGCGTACGACTATTTGGCCGTCAACTCGATCGACGCCTACGGCGGGGGCCAGTTCGAGCTGGGCCCTGGTCGCGGGCAGATTCAATACCTGGCCGCCCTGTTCCACCCGGCCGCCCCGAATGATGTGGCGCCCGGTGGTTTCCATGAGGTTAGGGCGGGCCTCCCGGTCAGCCCCCTCGTGCCGGGGCCGCCGAAGGTCGGGTTTGGCTGGGACTAGGTGGTTGCCTGCGTCCTATTCGACCGAAGGCCGTCTGTTAGGGCGAGGCCCCCGACCGCACTCGGTCGCTTGGGGTAGAAAGAAGACCGCATGAAGGGAGACCGCATGAGCAGTCACGCACTGGCCGTCCCGCCCCCCGCGGAGAGCGAGAGCGAGGAGATCACGATCGATTTCCTCTATCTCGACCTCACGACCTGCACGCGGTGTGTCGGCACCGACCAGAGCCTCGAGACCGCGCTCGATGTCGTCCGCGACGTGCTCGATGCCACTGGTGCCGCCGTCCAGGTGCGCAAGACGCTCGTCGAGACGGCGGTACAGGCCCGCGAGCTCGGATTCGTGAGCTCTCCAACCCTCAGGGTGAACGGACGGGACATCGCGCTCGAGCTGAAGGAGAGCCCCTGCGGCTCCGAGCCGTGTGGCTGCGGCTGCGACGATGACACCGCCTGTCGGGTGTGGACGTACCGCGGGGAGGAGTACACGCAAGCACCGGTCGGGCTGATCGTGGACGCCGTCCTCGGTGAGCTGTACGGCGGCGCCGCGCGCCCAGACCTCCCTGCCGATCAGGCGTACGAACTGCCGCAGAACCTCGTGTCCTTCTTCGCCGATCGGGGCCCGGCGTCGGTCGACGAGGTCGCGTGCTGCAGTCCCGCGGAGCAGGGATCCTGCTGCGAGCCGTCCGCAAAGGCGGAGTGCTGCGCGCCTTCTACGGGGGGAGGCTGCGCCTGCTGATGAGAGAAGCGGTGGAGGGGAGCAACGCGGAGGCGGTCTGGCGTGAGCTGCACGACCGGCTGCTGGGCTTTATCGCGCGCCGTGTCCGCACTCCCGAGGACGCCGAAGACATCCTCCAAGAGGTGATGCTCCGGATCCACCGCCACAGCGGCGATCTCGAGCACGCCGATCGCGTGGCGGGCTGGGTGTATCGCATCGCGAGCAACGCGATCGCCGACCACCACCGGAAGCCGGCTCGCCGTGAGCTGCCGTCCGGGAATGGCGTGGACGTGCCCGACCCGGACGGCGAGTCAGCAGCGATCATGTCGACCGAGCCCGGCCCTGCCGAGCTTCGGAGCCAGCTGGCCCAGTGCCTCGCGCCACTGGTCGAGCGCCTACCGGCGATCTACCGACAGGCGCTCGATCTCACCGAATTCGAGGGGCTCACTCAAAACGAGGCGGCGGCGCGACTCGACATCTCGGTCTCCGCGATGAAGACGCGCGTGCAACGAGCCCGCGGGCAGCTTAGGGACCTCCTGCTCGACTGCTGCCACATCGAGCTCGACAGCCGCCGGGGGGTGACCGCCTACCGCGCCCGGGGCGGGTCGTGCGAGACGTGCGAGTGACCGCCTACCACGCCCGGGGCGCGTCGTGCGAGACGTCCGGGCCGGGCGGCCGCCTGAGGCCGCAGACCCTGCGTCCTCTCCGAGGAACCTGCGTCTAAGGGAAGAGACCTCAGGCGATCACTCCGGTGCCGCGCAGGCGCCAGAGAGGAGTAGACGATGGCGACAGCTGCGTTAGGACGAGAGCGCGACGCACCGCCCGAGCCGCGACTGCGGGAGCTGCTCGGATCCGAGTGGCCGGGGCGCACGGATCGCTCGGAGATCGGGCCGCATACGACCGAGACATCCGACGCGATCGTCGTCGACGGACTGGCCAAGACGTACTCGAACGGGACCGAGGCCGTGCACGGCATCTCGTTTCAGGTGAGTACCGGTGAGGTGTACGGCATCCTCGGGCCCAACGGCGCGGGGAAGTCGACGACGATCGGCATGCTGGGGACGCTCGTGAGGCCGACCACCGGGCGCGCGACCGTCGCCGGCTTCGATATTGCCGCCGGCGCGAGGGACGTGCGCAGGCACATCGGGTTTGCGATGCAAGAGGCCGGGGTCGATGAGCTCGCGACCGGCAGCGAGTTCCTCACCCTCCAGGGACGGCTGCACGGGCTCTCGCGGCGAGAGGCCGCGAGGCGCGCTCGCGTCCTACTCGGACTGGTCGACCTCGAGGACGCCGCCAATCATCGCTTGGGGAACCTCTCGGGAGGGATGAAGCGGCGTGTCGACCTCGCCTCGGCGCTCATCCACCTCCCGCCGATTCTCTTCCTCGATGAGCCAACGGGAGGCCTCGACCCACGCGGTCGCGTGGCGATCTGGGAGACGCTGGAGCAGCTCAACGCGACGCTCGGGATGACGGTCGTGCTGACGACGCACTACATGGAGGAGGCCGACCGGCTGTGCGCTCGGATCGGGATCATCGATCGGGGCCGGATCGTCGTCGAGGGCACACCGGCCGAGCTCAGGGCTTCGCTTGGCGGCCAGCTGCTCCTCCTACGCTACGGCCGCGAGTCCTCACCGGAGGCGCTCGCACGGGTGCGCTCGGCTCTGCTCGAACGGGGTGACGTGCACGAGGTCGTTGCGGCCGACGGAGACCTCTCGGTGGACGTAGAGGACGCGCCTGCCGTGGCGCCCGAGTTGCTGCGGATCCTCGAGCGCGAAGGGGCCGCTCCCAGGGCGCTCTCGATCAAGCAGCCCACGCTCGAGGATGTCTACCTCCGCTTCACCGGCCGGAGCTTCGAGCGGGCAGAAACAGCGCAGCAAGGCGGTACGAATGGAAACGAGGGCGCATGAACGTCCGGTCCCCGACCTGGTTACTCACGCAGCGGACGCTCGTCCAATTCCCACGGAATCCGATGGTCCTGGGCTTCTCCGTGCCCCCGGTGCTGATGATGTTCGTCGTCTTTGGCACGCTCTTCGAATCCGTCAAGCAGTTGCCTGGGTTCCCCACAGACAACTACTACGAGTACCTGGCCCCGGCCGCGGTGCTGATGACGACCGTTCCTGGAATCGCGAACTCGGCGGTGACACTCGCGACCGACTTCCAGAACCGGTACCTGTACAAGCTCCTGACGACGCCGGCCTCGATCGGCTCGATCATGCTCGGCCGCCTGCTCGCCGACGGCGCCCGCCTGTTCATCCAGGGCGGCGCGGTCCTTCTCCTCGCGATCGCACTCGGCGCTCAGGTCGCGACGGGGTTTGCGGGAGCACTGCTCATCCTCTTGATCGGCACCCTCTTCGGGATCGTGACGTTCGGTGTCCTGACGGCCAACATCGCGCTTAAGACCAAGGATCCCGCGGCCGTCCAGGCGGTCTTCCCGATGTCGTTCTTGCTCATCTTTCTGACCACGGCCTACCAGCCCAAGGCTCAGGTCGAGAGCGGAGTCCTGAGGGCCATCATCGACGCGAATCCGACCGAGTACGTGCTTCGCGCAATGCGGGACCTGACGCTGACCGGGTATGACTGGGACGCCATCGGACTGGCCTTCCTGGTGATTCTCGGTCTTGGGCTAGTCGGGCTCCCACTCACGATCCGCAACTACCGCGCGGTCTACCGGTGACGCCAAGTCCGGCCGCCGAGGGCACCGAGGCGAGCCGTCCCGCAGGCACGACGAGTTCATTGTCGGTGTGCCGAGGACGCTGTGACGCACGCCACATTTGTGCAGCGCCACTCCGGTGTACAGACCCGCTGACACTCCTCGCGGGTGGCGGTGACGCCGCTTGTCGGCGATCTCGCGTCCGATGACGCCGCGATCGGCCGAGGTGATCGCGCAGCGTCTTCGCGTGCTCGGCCAGCCGGTGCGCGTCCGCCTGATTCAGGAGCTTGACCGCAACGGCGAGATGACCGTGGGCGCGCTCGCTGAAGTGCTGGGCGAGCGCTTGCACAACGTCTCCCAGCACTTGGCGCTGCTCCGTACCGCTGGCGTGGTGCAGCGCCGCCATCGAGGACGCGAGGTTTGGTACCGCCTCTCAAGTCCGGCTGCACCATGCATCTACGAGCGCGTGGCGGTGGCCCTGCGTGAGGACGCCGAGCGGCTCGGCCGGGCGGTCGAACGACCGAAGTGAGCGGGTGAGCGTGCGGTCCCCTAAATTGGTGGCGGAGCGCGCTGCTAGGAACGGCGCTCGCGGCGCAGCGGGGTTCGTCGGGCCAGCTCGCGGAGAGCGTCCACGGTGCGCGGCTGGTCTGGTGCGGCGTTTGGCCATCGTCCGAGCACTCGCTCGAGTTCGGCACGGCTGGTGAAGCGGGCGATCACCTCTACTGGTCCGGCGACTCCACGATGGAAGTCCTCGAGCGCAAGCTCGGCGTTGGAGTCAAGGCGCTCGATCGTGAGCTCGCCTGTCCCGCTGTACCAGCAGACGCGGTAGCGGTCATCCCCGTCGCGCCAGTCGTGGCCTAGCTCGAGGGCGTCCCCTCGCCGGCCCGGGTGGGCGTCGAGGAAGTCCGCGTAGCGGACGTAGGCAACTGAGGCGGGACTGTCTTGGCTCACGCCTGTACCGGGTTGGCGGCCACTGACCCGGCCAGCCTACCTGGCCTGAGGCCGGCGGTGCCAGTCCACCGCCGGCGGTCTGGGCAAGCGCCCGCGGATGTTTGGCGTCCTGGGCACTTGAGTTAGAAGCAAAGTAGCGCAGGGCCCGACAGCGTCGGTATATGAGTCGCCGCCTCGAGCCCCAGGAAGCGCTCGGCCGGGCCGTGCGCGAGCTCCGGGCCGAGCGCAACCTCACGCAGCGCGAGCTGGCGCACGCGGCCGACACGAACGTCACCTGGCTTTCTCATATCGAGACTGGCCGGACCAACCCAGCGTGAGGCACGGTGTCGCGCATCGCGGCTGGGCTCGGCGTCCCGGTCTCAGAGCTTGCTCGCCGTGCCGAGCAACTCGGTCGCGATCCGTCCTAAGCCGCTTTCGCTGCACACTCCTGCGATTGCGCAAGCGACTGAGCGTTTGCGAGGTTGTGGCGTTCCCGGCCACCGGCACCGAGACTTCGGCTGCGAAGTACCGTTTGTAGCGATTGAGACGACGGTTATGACGGTCTCGCACAAGGAACGATGCGAGCTAACGCGACAAGCCAGCGGGCAGGCCAGGTGGGCCGAGATCTCAACCCGGCGAGAGTTCGCCGCGCCCCGACCCAGCGCCTCTCCGACGAGGCGATCGAGCTGATCGCCGCCCGTCTGCGCGTGATCGCCGAGCCCAACCGGATCCGGATCCTGGGGCTGCTCAACGAGGGCGACGCCACCGTGCAGGAGATCACCGATCGGCTCATGACGACCCACCAGAACGTCTCAAAGCATCTCGGCGTCCTCTACCAGGCCGGCATGGTCAGCCGCCGCAAGGAGGGCATCTCCGTGCGCTACGCGCTGGTCGACTGGACGGGCTGGTGGCTTGTCGAGCAGATGGCGACGAGCGTCGCCGACCGCCTCGACGAGCTCCAGCACCTGTTCGCGCCCGACAGCGGCCAGGCCGCCTAGCCAACTCCGGCGCAGCGCGGCGGACGTATCCCGAGCGCCCACCTGGGGCTCCGCTGCGCACCGCGAGCGCACTGTAAGGCCCCACGTTCGCGCGCGTAACCGTGTGTTTGCGCGGCTGTGGCCTTCTCGCCGGTCTGCTCGTAGAACCGCCTGCGTAAGCAGCCGACCGGCTCCCGCGGCACCGGGTCGCGGATCAGCCGGCAGGCAGACAACACGGAGGTCCGCAGGTGGCAGAACGGCGAAACGAGAACCGACCGCGAGGTCGTCTGTTCGCTGCTCGCCTGCGTGGCCGGGGCCGAAATGGCGTTGGAGCCGAAGGGGCGGGGTCGGCTCATTCTCAGCACTCTGGCTCGCGAACCGTGGGCGAGCTCGCCCGCACCGCAGGGCGTGTTGTGCTCTGGGTCCTCCTAGTCCTGGTACTGGCCCGCGGACTCGGAGACATCGCCAGCGACGCCGAGGACGGGCCCCCCGCTCCTGTCACCGCGGGCTCTGAGTTCCCGGGCGATCCGGAGCGCGCGTTCGCGGTCCGCGTCGCGCGCGTCTACATGACGTGGCAGGCCGGCGGGGGCGAGCGGGCCGCCCGCGAGTTGGATGCTCTGCTCGCTCCGGCGCTGCGCGAGCGCTTCGAGCGCGGCCTGCCGGTCCGCGGCCCGGGCCAGGCGGTGATCGAGGCCACGGTCGCGTCAAGCGAGGTGGTCTCGCCGGATCGCGCGGTCGTCACGGTCGCCTGCGCTCTTGCCGGCGAGCGAGCGGTGACGCGCTTCGTCGCTGTGCCGGTGGCGCGCGACGGGGCCGGGGGCCTGATCGCATATGACCTGCCGGCGCTGGTCGCCGGACCGCCCGCGGGAGCTGTCGACATCGAGGAGCCTGCGCCCATCTCCGGCACCGAGGCCGGCCAGATAGACCGGCTCGCTCGCCGCTTCCTGGCCGCCTACGTCTCGGGTGTGGGGTCGGAGGATCTCGCCTTCTTCGTTTCACCGGGCGCTGCGATCGGGTCGCTGCGACCTGGTCTTGGGCTCGCCGAGGTCTCGGACATCGGCCAGCTTGGGCCCGAGGATCCGGCGCGACTCTCGATCGCAGCGACGGTCCAGGTGCGCGACGCCGCGTTGGGGGCGAGCTACCCGGCGCGCTACGTGCTCGAGCTGGTGCGCCGTGAGCGCTGGTACGTGCAATCGATTCGAGGGGAGGCTGCATGAGGCGGCCATTGATGCGCTTGGCCTTGGCGGTAGCGCTGGGGGCGGGCCTGTGGCTGGCGCCCGAGGCGCTGGCCCAGGCTGGAAACGACGTGGGTCAGAACCTCGGCGATCTGCTGCGCCGCTACGCGGGCCAGATCTACGGCGGGGTGAACGCGATCGTGGCGCTGATCTTCCTGATCAACCGCCGCTACACCGAGCTCGGGCTGTTCTTCCTGGCGGCGGTGGTGGTGGCCTGGCTGGTCTTCTCGCCCGACCAGGTCGCGGATACGGCGCGGGGGATCGGCGACGAGATCCTTCCCTGAACAGGAGGGCGACGGGGAGGCTGGCGCTTCCTCGGGGACGATCCGCTCCTACCAGCGGATCTTCCGGCCCGAGCGCCGCATCTACCAGGTTCAGGGCCGGCCGCTGCCGGTGCCGGGCGGGGGCCGCTCCGCTGGCTGGGCTACGCGGTCGCGACGCTGCTGGCGGTCATCCTGGTGTCCTCCCAGTCGTCGACGGTGGCGGTGCTGGCCGCTGGCGCGGCGGGGCTGGCGGGACTGGTCTGGGGTGGGCGGCTCGGGGCGGCGGTGGCGGGGCTGGGCGCCGTTCGAGGTCGAGTCGGTAGTCCTTGCGGAACCGGTGGCCGCGGGAGTGGAGCAGGGAGCGAAGCCGCAGCTCGGGCCCCGTGTCGCAGCGTCGGTTTGCCTTCATCGACCGACGGACTCCCTCGGTCGACGCCCAGGAGCTTATCGGGCTGGAGGTGGCGCTCACGCGCGCGATCCTACGTCGAACGAGCCGTTCGCAGCTCCCCGGGTACGACCGCCGGTCAGTGTACTCCGCGACGGCGCAGCCACAGCTCGAGCAGGGGGTCGGTTAGTCGGGCGTCGTCGCCCTGCCCGGTGACCTCGGCGTGGTCGACGAGGCCGTCGAGCGCGGCCTTGAGGCTGCCGCGCTTGAGCCCGACGGCCTGGTAGGCGCGTTCGTCGTAGGGGCTGGCGCTGAAGTTGGCGAGCGCGAGCGCCATGCGTTGCTCGTTGACGGGCAGCGCCGCCCAGCGGGCGCGCAAGACCTGCTCCCCCTCACCGAGCGCCGTCTCCAGCGCCGCCTCCCACGCCTGTTCTTCCGCGCTCGCGCCGTCCGGTGTCTGGCGCCAGAGGTGGTGAGCGAGCAGCATCGTTCGCTGAGGGTGTCCGCGCGCGAACGTCAGGAGCGGGTCCAGAGCCGAGCCGGCGTCGCGTCCGGTCGCCGCGAAGCGGCCGGATATGTAGTCGCCCGTGTCCTCGGCCGGCAACGGCCCGAGCGGATAGGGGACGGCGTGCTCCAACAGGGGCTGGGCTGGATCCTCGAAGAGCTTGCGCATGAGACCGGGCGCCGATCCGGCGAATCCGTACGAGGCGGCTTGCGGGTGATGTTGGATCACGCTGCGGACGGCCCCGGCGGCGTCCGCGACCCGCAGCAGGTCCTGAACCTCGTCGAAGACGATGAAGCTGCGCCGCTCGGTGCGCTCGTGAAGCGTCGCGGGAAGCTCGAGCAGGCGCTGGAGCACGCTCTCGACGTGCACGCTGCGCGAGGTCTGCAACCTCGCGGTGAAGCCGCCGCCACCGAGCGAGACGCCGATGTCCCAGGAGCGCAGGATCGCGTCGACCGCACGCCGGACCGGGCCCTTTAGCCGCTGCTGGTAGGCGCGCTCGATCCGGACCACGATGCTCTCGATCGAAACGACGCCTTCGAGGTCGACGAGCACCGTGGCCATACCGTCGTTGTCAGCCTCACCCAGCGCGCGGGCCAGCAGGGTCGTCTTGCCATACCGTCGCGGGCCGACCAGCCGAAACGGTTGCCCCGCGCGCGCGTGCGCGAGTAGATCCGTCGTCTCCCGATCGCGGTCGATCATGTCCTCGGCCGCGAGCTCGCCCGCCACGACGAACGGGTTCACATGACCTGGCTCCGCCACGGGTGCATAGCTTAGCTAGTCAGTCCTGCATAGGCGAGATAGGCAAGTCTGAATGGCCCGAGCAGTCAGGTACTGGCGCGCCGACTGGCGCACGGGCTGGAAAGCCCCTGCAAAGTGGCAGTTACCAACTTGGCTCGAAAACCGTTATGGGCCATTTCGGTCCATCGTGGGTTCGAATCCCACCCCCTCCGCTCCACCCCTCGGCGAACTCCGCATGCGGAGGGCCGCCCGGCGCGATGCGCCGATCGGCCCGCTCGTCAGCCCGCGGCTCGGACTTGCTAGTGACCGGTGCGGGTGCGCGTCTGGGTCCCGCCGGTGTTGTCGTTGCCCCCGCCATGCCCGGTGCGGGTGCCGGTACGCGTGTCCCTGGTGCCGGTGTTGCTGGTGCCGGTGCCACGCGTCGTGCCGGTCGGGTCCGTCCGCGTGCCGGTGTCCGTGTCGTTGGTGCCGGTGTTGCTCGTGCCCGGGCCGACGGTCGTTCCACTCGCGGTCTGGCCACTCGCGCTCGGGCCGCTGTCGCCGAGGCGCTTGAGGATCGACCGCCGCTCGCCGATCGGCGCGCCCTCCTCGAACTCCCAGCTCGAGGGGCTGTCGCTTCCACCCGTGCTCATCGGGTCATTCTGATCGAGTTTCTGACAGTCTCGCGCCGTGATGAGAGCTCTGTTGTGGACCGTCTACCCGGTGATCGGAATCGTGGTCGCGGCCGATCGGAACTACTTCGAGCACCTCGGCAACGTCGACAACGTCGCCTCGGCGGTCTTCGCGGTCCTGCTGTGGCCGCTGCTGCTCCTCGGCGTGGACATCACGCTGCGGTAAATATCCTCCCGGCGTGAGAGCGGTCACCTTCCAGGCGCCGGGCGAGGTCCGGATCGAGGATCGCCCCGATCCCTCCCTCGAGGCCGGCGACGACGCGATCGTGCGCGTCGAGGCGACAGGGATCTGCGGCTCGGACCTCCACATCTACCACGGGCGGGTCCAGATCGAGCCCGGGTTCGTGATCGGCCACGAGTTCGTCGGAACGGTGGTCGAGGCCGGCGACGCGGTCGGCGAGGTGGCGGTCGGGGACCGGGTGCTCGGGACCTACTGCACCGCCTGCGGGGGGTGCTTCTTCTGCCGCCGCGCCGAGTACCACAAGTGCGACGAGGGGCGGGTGTTCGGCCACGGCGCGACGCTGGGATCGCTCCAGGGTGCGCAGGCCGAGCTGGTGCTGGTCCCGCACGCGAACCTCGTCCTGCGCCGGGTCCCGGACGGCGTCTCCGACGACGCGGCGCTGTTCGCCGGCGACGTCGCCGGGACCGCCTACCACGCGATCGCGGACACCGGCTTCGAGCCGGGATCGAGCGTCGCGGTCCTCGGTCTCGGCCCGGTCGGGCTGTGCTCGGTCCAGGTGGCGAAGGCGGCCGGCGCCGGGCAGGTGGTCGCCGTGGACACCGTCGAGGACCGCCTGCGGATGGCGGAGTCCCTCGGCGCGACCCCCGTGCATCTCACCGAGCAGGATCCCCGGGGCGAGGTCAAGAGGCTGACCGAGGAACGTGGGGTGGACCTCGCGGTCGACGCGGTCGGGCATCCCGACGCGCTCGACCTCGCCTGCCGGGTGGCGCGCAAGGCCGGGACCGTGTCGGTGACGGGGGTGTACGCGGAACGGGTCGAGGTCCACATGGGCGTCGTGTGGATCAAGGCGCTCACCCTGCGCACCGGGCACGCGAACGTGATCGGGCATCTCGACCGGGTCCTGGCGATGCTCGCCTCCGGCGTCCTCGACCCGACCCCGCTCGTCACCCACCACATGGG
>JBOGZL010000022.1:0-9084 GCA_050697195.1 Solirubrobacterales bacterium | reverse complement strand
GCCCGCCTCGCCCCCGCCTCAGTCCGCCCCGCCCCCCGCCGCTCCGGTGAGCCTCAACTCCGCGACGTTCGAGCAGCTCCGCTCGCTCGGTATGTCGGTGACCCAGACCGGGCGGGTGCTGGCCTACCGGGAACGCAACCAGAGCTTTCGCTCCGTCGACGAGCTCGACGCGATCCCCGGGTTCCCGAATGGCTTCCTCGACGGAATCCGCGATCGCCTGACCACGTAACCGCCCGGTCGCACGCCCGGCTTCGCCTCCGCGGTGACCGGGTGGGCTACAGCCCGTATTCCTCCATCAGCCGCAGCCACACCTCGCTCCGGGTCGGGAACGAGGGGACCGCGTGCCACATCCGCTCGAGGGGGACCTCGCCGACGACGGCGATCGTCGCCGCGTGGACGAAGTCGGCGGTCTCCGGGCCGACGAAGGTCGCTCCGACGAGCACCCGCCGGTCCTCGTCGACCACGAGCCGGGAGGTGCCGGGGGCGTTGCGACCCGTGAAGCTCGCCCCGGCGGTGCCCGACGTGTCGACGTCGACCGCGCGCGCTTTGACCCCCGCGTCGTTCGCCGCCTCGAGCGTCCGGCCCACGGCCGCCACCTGGGGCTCCGTGAACACCACCCGGGGCACCTGCACGTGGTCGGCTGTGGCGGCGACCTCCTTGCCGAGGACGTGGTCGCCCGCGAGGCGCGCCTGATACTTGCCCATGTGGGTGAGCAGCGCGCGTCCGTTCACGTCCCCGATCGCATATAGCCAATCGGAAACCGCGCGGTGTGCTTGCACATCGCGCGATTGGATTCTGACGCGAAGCTGGTCGTCCACCTCGAGGAAGCCGCGCTCGCCCGGCTCGACGTTCACGGTATCCAGACCGAGGTCGTCGGTGCTGGGCTTGCGCCCCACCGCGACGAGCAGCTCCTCGCCGGCCAGCTCCTCGCCGCCCTCCAGCTCCACGGCCACCGCGCCGGCCTCCGCGCGCACCGCGCTCGCCTTCGCCCCGGTGCGAACCTCGACCCCGAGCTCTCGCAGGCCGGCGGCGACCTGCTCGCCGGCGAACGGCTCCTCGGGGGGAAGGACGCGCTCGGCAGCCTCGACGAGGGCGACCTCCGACCCGAGCGTTCGCCACGCCTGCGCCAACTCCACGCCGACCGCGCCGCCGCCCAGCACGACGAGGCTGTCGGGCACCCTCTTGGCCGTCGTCGCCTCGTGGTTGCCCCACGGGTCGGCGTCGGCGAGCCCGTCGATCGGCGGCATCGCCGGGGTGGAGCCCGTGGCGAGCACGACGGCGCGGCGCGCCACCAGGGTGTCCTCGCCGACCCGGACGCGCCTCTCGCCGTCGAGCCGACCGCGGCCGCGGATGAGCTCGACCCCCCGGTCCTCGAGCCACGGAAGCTGGCTCGAGTCGTCGAGGTCGTGGATCACCTCGTCGCGCCGCGCGAGCGCCGCCTCGGCGTCGAGCTCCCCGGTCACCGCCTCGGCGGCACCCGGAACGCGCTTCACCTCGGCGAGCAGCTCCGCAGGGCGCAGGAGCGCCTTCGACGGCATGCAAGCGAAGTAGGAGCACTCGCCGCCGACGAGATGATCCTCGACGATCGCCACATCGAGCCCGCCGTCGCCGAGCCTTCCCGCGCACACCTCGCCCGGGGGACCCGCGCCGATCACCACGACGTCGAACTCCCGCTCGCCCATGGGCGAACACTAAGTGACGCTAGACGTCGCCGAGGTCGCGCTCGAAGTACGTCTCGGTCACCCCGACCGCGAGCAGCGCCGCGAGCCCGAGGTAGACCGTGGCGACGAGCACGCGGGTGCGGGTGGGGACGGCGTGGAACGCCCGCGCTTCGGGCGTCTTTCGCGCCTTCCACCGTCGCCAGCTCTCCATCCCGCCGAAAAGCAGGACGAGGATCAGGATCGGGTTGGGGAAGAACACCGTGAGAGCGATCAGCCCCGCGAAGCCCGCGAACCACACCCATGGGCTGAGCGCCGCCATCGCCCGCCCGCCGTCGAGCGGCAGCACCGGGAGGAGGTTGAAGAGGTTGATCAGGAAGCCGATGTAGGCGAGCGCCCGCCACAGCTCGTCGCCGGTGGCGAGCCAGATCCCGAGCGGGATCAGGGTCGCGATCGTGCCGAGCACCGGACCCGCGAGGCCGACCCGCGCCTCCGCGCCGGCGTCGTCTCCCATCGACTTCGCCGAGATCACCGCACCGAGGAAGGGGATGAACATCGGCGCCGAGGCCTTGATCCCCTCGCGCCGGAGCTGGATCACGTGCCCGAGCTCGTGCAGGAGCAGGAGGAGCACGAACCCGACCGAGAACGCCAACCCGAAGATCAGCTGGTAGGCGACGATCGAGACCAGCATCGAGGCGGACGTGGTGAGCACCTTCGCCTTCGGAAGCAGGAAGAGGACGGCCTTGAGCTTGGTTCCGAAGTTGAGGAGCAGCAATCCGAGTGCCGCGAGCGGGCCGAGCGCCCGCTTGAGCGCCGTCCGCCGCCCCGATCCGGGGTGGATCGGCTCGTGCTCGGGCGCCCGGGCCTCGGGCTCGGGTGGGGCGGGCGCCACCGCGCCCGAAGGAAGTCCGGCACGGGATTCCATCGCTTTACTTAGTGTAGATACGGAGCCGGGGCGGAACCGGATGCGACCGATGGTTTCGGAAGCGCGGCGATCGGGTATGGAGATGCGCATCAGGAGCCGTACAGGGAGAACCTGGATCGTCGCCGGTGTGCTCGTCGCATTCCTCATCGTGGTGGCGGGAGCGACGGCTGGCGCGGCCGATGAGAAGGTCAGGCCGAGCCTCTCGGCTCCAAATGTCGATGCGCCGCCCGCGGGGCCGGTTGCGGCCCAACCTTCGCGGTCGGCAATGCGGGGCAAGAAGGGCGGCCACGGGCACGGCGGCTACGTGGCCGGCGCCCGCTCGCTCGGCGACCCGCTGTTCCCGCAGATCGGGAACGGCGGTTACAACGTGAAGGAGTACGAGCTCGAGCTCGACTACGACCCCGACGCGAACGTCTTCGAGCACGGCACCGAGACGGAGATCGAGGCGCGGGCGACCCAGAACCTGCGCGAGTTCAGCCTCGACTTCCAGGATCTCATCGTGCGGAAGGTGGAAGTGAACCACCGCCGGGCCGAGTTCGAGCAGGTGGAGGCGACGCCCGACCTCAGCGACAACCCCGACGTCACCCAGCCGATGAAGCTGGTCGTCACGCCGGACCGCAAGTCGCGGCCGCGGGACGGCAAGAAGTTCGAGATCGAGGTGGAGTACAGCGGCGAGCCCAAGTTGATCACGGATCCCGACACGTCGGTCGAAGGCTGGATTCCGGCCTGCTTCCCGCTCGCGCCCCCGCAGACCTGCGACGGCGCGTTCGTCGTCAACGAGCCGATCGGGGCGCAGGGCTGGTTCCCGTCCAACAACTACCCCACGGACAAGGCGAGCTTCGAGACCGAGATCACCGTTCCCGAGGGGAAGACGGCGCTCGGAGTCGGCGAGCTGAAGCGGAAGCGCACCCGCCATGGCGAGACGACATGGCAATGGCGTGAGGACGACCCGACGGCGACGTACCTGACGACCGCCACCGTCGGCGACTTCGACAACTCCTTCGGGCGGATGACGGAGACGTCGACCGGCAAGCGGCTCGACGTCTACGACTCGATCGACAGCTCCTCGACCCCCGCCCAGGTCGCCGCGATCCAGGCCTCGCTCGATCGCGCGCCGGACCAGCTCAACTTCCTCAGCGACCTGCTCGGCCGCTACCCGTTCGACTCGATCGGAGCGGTCGCGGACCGTGCGGCGGGCGTCGGCTACGCGCTCGAGGTCCAGACCAAGCCCCATTACGCGGGTTCGTTCATCACCGGCAACCCGAGCATCAACATCGTCACGCAGCTGCACGAGATCGCGCACATGTGGCTCGGGAACAGCGTTTCGCCGCAGACCTGGCACGAGATCTGGTTCAACGAGGGCTGGGCCACGTGGCTGGAGTGGATCTGGGAGTTCGAGGCCAACGGCTCGCCCGACAGTCCCGCCGACCGGTTCGACGCTCTGTACAACGACCCCGACTTCGAGTGGGACATCGCGCCGGCGGTGCTCGACAACGATCCCGCCAACCTGTTCAACGGGTTCGCGGTCTACGACCGCTCCGCGATGATGATCGAGGGCTACCGCCAGATCGTCGGCGACGATCGCTTCTCCTCGTTCCTCCGCACGTTGGTGGCGAGGTTCCGCTACGGCAACATCAGCCGCGAAGAGTTCGTCGAGCTGGCCAAGGACAGGTCGGGGCTGAGCGGGTCGCAGCTCGCGCTGCTCGACGATTACTTCCAGGAGTGGCTGTTCCTCGAGGCTCAGCCGACGATCCTGCCCGAGGATTTCTAGGCCACACGGTCCGAGGGTGTTGGGAGTGGAGGCGGCCGGTACTGCCCCGGCGTCCGCGAAGAATGTCCCGATGCCTTCTACGAGCGTTCCCGTCGGAGTCTGATCTCGGCGACCGGTTCGGTCGATCCGCGGGGCACGTCCCCGGCGCCACACCCTCCTGCAAGTGTCCCCCTGAGGTCGAGGGTCCTACCTTCGGGGTGAGCCCGTTTCTGACGCCGGAACCCCTCCCCACGGGCCGAGGGAGGACCGACGCTCACTACTTAGCTTCTAACTAAGTGGCGAGAGCGAACTCGTGGTCCGCACTTATGGGTTCCGGGATTTTTTTACGAGGCCAACCCGGATCCTCGACTCGCAACATCGGGACGAATGACTCCACGTCGAATCTGGTTCGCCCCCGTGCACGAGCAATGATACCGGCGCCGCGCACACCGCCGTCGAGGCTCGGGCAAGTGACATACTCCACTTTGTGCGCCAGCACGGACGCCGTGGCACAGCGACAGGTCTGGGTCCACACGATCACATGTGCTGGATGTACGCGGACGACGCCGAGTTTCGCGCCGCGGCGGTGGAGTTCCTGGTCGATGGCAGGCGCCTCGACCAGGGGTTGCTCTACATCGGCGACGGGCCCGAGGAAAAGCTCCGCGCCGATCTGGATTCGCTCGACGATCTCGACTCGCTGATCGACGGCGGAACGCTGCGGGTCCTCTCCCTCCAGGAGCTTCAGGCTCTCGAGGGGCCGATCGACGCCGAGGCGCAGCTCACCGCGTACGTCGCGGCGACCGATCTCGCTGTCGAGGCCGGCCACACCGGCCTCCGGGTGGTGTCGGAGGTGACCGCGATGGTGACCGCGTCGGAAAGCTGGCCCGCGCACACGCGCTGGGAGAGCCTCGCCGACCGCTCGATCTCATCCCGTCCCGTTACCGCGCTGTGCTGCTACGACCGCCGTCGCCTGCCGGATTCCCTGCTCTCGGACCTCGCGGCCGTTCACCCCGCGTCGCGCGCTCCGGCGAGGATGGCTCCCTTCCGGTTCTTCTCCCGCGAGCCCGACACCCTGGCGCTGGAGGGGGAGGTCGACTACTTCTCGGCGGACGACCTCGTGCGACTGCTCGAGATGGCACCCGACGCCGGCGGAGAGGTCTCGCTCGATCTCGGGGGTCTCGGATTCGTCGACCATCACGGCGTAATGGCGTTGATCCGATACGCACGCAGCATCCGTGCAAAAGGGGTTCTTTCGTTTAAGAACGTCCCCCACCCGGTAGCAAGATTGTGCGAGCTGATGGGGGTCGCGCTATGAACAGCGATGGGGCCGCAGCGTTCCACCACGAGGCGCTCTTCTACGGCGGCGAGGACGAGTTCCTCGCCGGGGCGCTCCCCTTCATCGAGGAGGGGCTCGCGGCCGGTGAGCCGGTCCTAGTTGCGGTGGGCGGGGCCAAGATCCGGCTGCTCGAGTCGCGGCTCGACGGGGCCACCGATCGCGTGCGGTTCACCGACATGGCCGAGATCGGCCGAAACCCCGCATGCCTGATCCCGGTGTGGCGTGAGTTCGTCGACAACCAGGCTCTCGGCGGACGGCCCGTGAGGGGGATCGGCGAGCCGGTGTGGGCCGAGCGCAGCCCGGCGGAGCTGGTCGAGTGCGAGCACCACGAGTCGCTCGTCAACGTGGCGTTCTCCGACGCTCCGGCGTGGCGCCTGCTGTGCTCCTACGACACCGAGGAGCTCGAGGCGTCGGTGATCGACGCCGCGAGGCGAAGCCACCCGTTCATCCTCGATCGTGGCCGCGTCCGTCGCAGCGACGCCTATCTCGCGCCGGAGGAGGGGGCGGGCCCGTTCGAGGGCCGGCTGCCCGCGCGGCCGCGCGAGGCCGAGGGACTCGATTTCGCCCGAAACGACCTCAACGACGTCCGCAGCCACACCTACCGGATCGCGAGGCGCGCCGGGCTAGACCCCGAGCGGACGGCGAACGCCGTCCTCGCCGTCAGCGAGGTCGCGACCAACAGCGTGCGCCACGCAGGCGGCCACGGCGAGCTGCGCTCCTGGACCGACGACGGAGCGCTTCTGTTCGAGGTCCGCGACGAGGGCCGGATCGACACCCCGCTGGTGGGGCGCGAGCGGCCCGAGCTGAGCGAGCTCGACGGCCGCGGGCTGTGGGTCGTCAACCAGCTCTGCGACCTGGTCCAGATCCGTTCCTCGTCGGCGGGGAACGTGATCCGTCTCCACACCCGGCTCGAGTAGTCAGCGCCCGTTCGCGGAGAAGTGCTGGTAGTCGCGAGCCGAGCTCCAGTCGCCGCCCCACTCCCAGCCGACGGACCGAAACGACCGCACCACGTGATCGCCGTCGTGGATCATCCCCTTCGCGTCGCGGGAGCGGTCCGCGAACCGGCGACCCGAGCGGGGGGAGGCCGAGCCGCCGCTCACGTACGGGTTCTCGACCGGGTTGACGTCGATCGCACGGCCGAACGCGTGCTGGGACCACACGCCCGGTCTCCCGGCGATGAAGCGGCAGTTGAACGCCGACGTGTTGTCGGCCCGCATCGAGCGCCGGTCGTCGGCGCCGTACTCGTCGACGAGCCTCATCCGCCGGATCGGAAACCCGCGCGCGAAGACCTTCCGCATCGACCGTGTGATGTCCCCGACCGAGTCCTCGTGCACGACGAGCTCGCCGCTGCGGACGTCGCGTCTGAAGTCCCAGTGGCGAAGCTCGACCAGCCGCAACTGGGCGAGTGGGACCGGGCAGCCGTCGCGCCACGAGCGCCCCGTCATCCGCCGCCGCACGTCACCCTCGATCGCGGAGGCTCGCGCCTCGAACTCGGGCGTGCACGAGATCAGCCGATCGCGCTCCGGGCCGCCCTCGCATCTGTCGTTCCCGGCTCCGCCGTCGATCCGGTCGCGGCCGAGCCCGCCGGTGAGCGAGTCGGCGCCCCCGCCGCCTCCCAGACGGAGCCCCCGACCGCGGTGACCGGAGGCGCGAACGACGTCGGCGGCGCCGCCGAGCCGAACGGTGACGGCCGTCCCGCCGAACGAGCCACGCCCGGCGTCCACCTCCACCGACTCACTCCCGGACCCGCCGACCACCCGGATCTCGTTCGTCGCGTGGACCGTCGCCGCGGCGCACGGCTCGCCGTCGACGAGGATCCGCCCGTCGGCCGCGACGCCGAGGGTGACCGCCCCCCCGGCCGGGACCGTGATCGTCGCGGCGCCCCGATCCGTGGCACAGGTCGCCCCCTCGGCACCGGAGGAGCCGGAGCTGGGGAGGGCCCAGATCAGGCCCGCCCCGAGCGCTGCGAGAGCGATGCAGGCCCGCGACACGTCACTCAGTATCGCCGCCGCGGCGCGGGTCGTGGTGCTCGAGCGCCTCGCGCGGCTGTCTGGAGATCCCCGCGCCGTGGCCGGTGGTCACGAACACCCAGCGCGAGCGACGGCTGAATATCGGGCCCTCCTCGACGCGGTCGCCGCGACGCACGAGCACGAAGCACGCGATCGCCCCGATCAGCGCGATGCCGGCGCTGACGAAGAACATCAGCTCGAACGCGGAGACATGGGCGCTGATCGAGTCCTGGATCCCGATCTGGATGTCCTTCGACCCGTGCGCCTGCTTGAGCCCCGTCTGCTCCGCATGAAGGAGGAACTCCTTGAACTTGTCGATCTGATCCTGGGTCGGGGCGACCCCCTGGTCGCCGAGCTTCTCGAGCGTGAGCTCGCGGGCTCGACCGACCTCGACCGCGGTCAGGGCGGCGATCCCGAGCGCACCCCCGAGCTGCTCGCTCGTGTTGATCATCCCGGCGGCCTCGCCGCGATCCTTCTCGGGCACCGCTGTGAGGCCGGTGGGGTCGTTCGTGGTCAGCACGATCCCGAGCCCGATTCCCTGCAGCACGAGCCCCGGGATCAGGGCCGGCACGTCGCGCTCGGGAACAGCGAGCGCGAGCGCGACCCCCGACGCGGCGAGGACCCCGAACCCGATCACGAGCGGCGCCCTCCCGCCCATGCGGTCGAACGCGCGCCCGGCGAGCGGCCCCGCGAGGATGATCGGGATCGTCGCGGGGATCAACGCGATCCCGGCGGTCTCCGGACTGATCCCGATCACGAGCAGGAGGTAGAAGGGGAGCAGGAAGCCGAGCCCGAGCTCGATCGCCCCCGCGAGCACCTGGCTGATGTTCGCGGCGAGGAAGTTGGCGTGGCGAAAGAGCCGGAACTTGAGCAGCGGGACCCGGACGCGAACTCGATCACCACGAACGCCGCCAGCGCCACGGCGCCGACGACGAGCGGGATCACGGTGCCGGCCTTTCCCCATCCGTCCGCCTGCCCCTGGCTGAGTCCGAACACGAGCGCGCCGATGCCGAGCGCGAACGCGATTACCCCCGGGTAGTCGATCCTCCGCTCGGCGTCGGGGTCGGCGCCGAGCCGGGGGGTGGCCCGGAGCGTGAGCAGAATCGTGGCCGCCGCGAGCGGCACGTTGATCAGTAACACGAGCCGCCAGTCGATCCCCGTCAGCAGCCCGCCGAGCACCGGGCCGAGGGCGGCGAAGAACGCCGACGCCCCGGCCATCACCCCCAGCGCGGACCCGCGCCGCTCGCTCGGGTACACGGCGCTGACAATCGCCACCGCGGTCGGCATCATCAGCGCCGCCCCGGCTCCCTGCGCGGCGCGCGCGGCGATCATCCAGGTCATGTCCTGGGCGGAGCCGGCGAGCGCCGTCGAGACGCCGAACACCACCGAGCCGATCAGGAAGATCC
>JBOGZL010000021.1:0-2940 GCA_050697195.1 Solirubrobacterales bacterium | reverse complement strand
GCGGGCCAGCGTCGCGTCCGACGGCCGCTCGACCGCGGTGCGAATCGCGGTGCCGCGCCAGGGCCCGGGCTAGACTCGGGCCCCCGATGGCCGCCGGCAGCGCGAAGTCCCGAGCAGGCACGGAGCCGCTCTCGGAGCGGCTCCTCGCCGGTGAGGGGCGGGCGCTGGCGCGCGCGATCACGCTGATCGAGAACGGCGACCCGGCGGGGTGGGAGCTGGTGCGAGAGGTGTACCCGCGAACCGGCCGCGCGAGGATCGTAGGGATCACCGGCCCTCCGGGCGTCGGCAAGAGCACCCTGATCGGTGCCCTGACCAAGGAGCTGCGCGGCGCGGAGCGCGAGGTCGGAGTCCTGTCGATCGATCCGTCGAGCCCCTTCACCCGTGGGGCGCTGCTCGGCGACCGGATCAGGCTCTCGGACCACTTTCTCGACCCGGGTGTGTTCATCCGCTCGATGGCGAGCCGAGGAGCGCTCGGCGGGCTCGCCGAGGCGGCGCTCCAGGCGGCCCTGCTCATGGACGCGTCCGGCAAGGACGACGTCCTGCTCGAGACGGTGGGCGTGGGCCAGGGAGAGATCGACGTCGTCGATCACGCCGACACGATCGTGCTCGCCCTGATGCCCGGCTCGGGCGACTCGATCCAGGCCCTGAAGGCGGGCGTGATGGAGATCCCCGACGTGATCGTGATCAACAAGGCCGATCACCCGCTCACGGACACGATGGAGCGCGAGGTGCGCACCGTGCTCTCTCTCGGGCCAGAGGTGTCGTGGAGCGTGCCGGTGGTTCGCACCGAGGCCGCGCGCGGTGAGGGCGTCGGCGACCTGCTCACCAGGATCGACGAGCACCGTGCCCACATCGAGGCGGAGGGCACGCTCACACAGCGCCGCGAGCGCAACCTGCGAAACGAGGTCCTCGGCCTCGCGGCGGCCCGTCTGCGGCGCGAGCTCGGGGCGCGCGCGGACGGCGATCCGGAGGTGGCCCAGCTGCTCGACCGGGTTGTGAGGCGCGAGACCGACCCGGCGACGGCGGCGCGCGAGCTGCTCGAGAGGGACTCCCATGAATGAGCGCGCCGGTCCGGGCGAGCGTCCCGGGGTCGAGGAGATCACGCGGTGGGTCGGGGCGCGGCTGGACGAGATCGGAGGGGCGAGCGTCGGGAGGATCGAGGGCGCGTATGTGGACGCGCAGAGCGGGGAGCCAGTCTGGCTTCTGGTCAGGGTGGGGAGGTTCGGCCGCCGGTGCCTCGTTCCGGCGCGCGACGCGGTCGCCGGCGCCGGCCACGTGTGGGTGCCCTACCCGCGCGACCTCCTCCGCGGCGCGCCGAGGGTTGAGCCCGGCGAGCCGCTCGACATCGAGCGCGAGCGAGAGCTGTCGAGCCACTACGGGTTCCCGCGGGCGGCCGAGCTCGCGGATCGCCCGCCGGGGGCGGTCACCTCGCGCTCGGCGGCGTAACGGGATCTCGTACGTCCGTCTGGTGTGACCCTCGCGTTCAGCCGAGCCTCAGATCGGCCATCGGGTAGTGGCGGCGGTTGTTCGTGACGAGGGTGAGGTCGAGCGCGAGCGCGGTGGCGGCGAGGATCGCGTCGATGAGATCGGTGCCGTGGGTCGGGCCGTAGCGCCGCCGAATGCCAGCTCCGTGCTCGGCCGTGCCGAGGTCGAGCGGTAGGGGTCTGAAGCTTGCGATCAGCTCCCCAACGGCCGGATCCTGTCCCGATCGTCCGGCGCGCAGCTCCGCCGCGGTCAGCACCGAGAGAAGGCGCGGCTCGCCCGCGGCGGCGGCGTCGATGCGGCCCAGCACGCTGGCGTCCCCGTGCAGGGTCTCGATCAGGACATCGGTGTCAGCGAGCGCGCCGGCGGGCATCAGCGCGCGCTGCGCTGCGCGCGACGCGCGAGCTCCTCGCGCAGCTCGGGCAGCGGCGAGCCCTCGCCGGACCAGGCTCCGAGCCACGGCGGTGCGGGGCCCTCCGTGAGCGGACGCCGCACGCGCTCGTCCTCGCCCAGGTACCGGTCGAGCGCCGCACGGATGATCTCGGCCATGCTGCGACCGTCGCGCGCCCGGACGCGCTCGATCCGCGCGCGAAGGTCGTCGTCGAGATAGATCTGAGTCCGTCTGGCCGCCATACCATCATCATACATCAGCATCTGATGTACAAACTCGGCTCGCCATGGGCTCCGGGGCGTCAAGGCGCCCGTCTTCACGGCGCAACCGGCAACAATGTGCTACAGTGTGACGCACATGGAGGCAGTCGGAGTTCGAGAGCTCAGGCAGAACCTCAGCCGCCATCTGGCCCGGGTCAAGGACGGGGAGAGCCTGGTCGTCACCGAGCGAGGCCACGAGGTCGCCCTGCTCGTTCCCTCCGGGGAGAACGCCGATCGCCACGCGCGCCTGGCTGTGAAGTTCGGGGCGACGGTGCCCGTGGCGCGCCTGGAGCAGGTTGCCGCCAACCTCACCGCGCCGGGCGCCCCGGCCGGCACGACGGATGCCTACCTCGCCGAGAGCCGCGCACCGCGCGACCGAGCGCGGTAGTGGGTGGCCGGCGTCTACCTCGACACCAGCGCGCTCGGTCGAGTCCTGCTCGGCGAACCTGACTCCCCGGCGGTACTCGCCGCTCTGTCCGACTTCGATCAGCACATCGCAAGTCGGTTGCTTCGGATCGAGCTGCGTCGTCTGGCGCTTCGCCACGGCGTGCTCGACCACGCGGACCAGCTTCTCGGCGCGGTCGCTCTCGTGCCGATGAGCGAGCCTGCGCTCCAAAAGGCCGAGACCGTCCTCCCGGCCGACGTCGCCACCCTCGACGCGATCCACCTCGTGACCGCGCTGCGGCTGGCAAGCGAGGGTGTCCTCGGGGTGGTCCTGACCTACGACAACCGCCTGGCCGAAGGCGCCCGCCACCATGGTCTCGAGGTCTTGGCGCCCTCGCCGGCATGAGCAACCCGACATGAGCG
>JBOGZL010000020.1:0-3201 GCA_050697195.1 Solirubrobacterales bacterium | reverse complement strand
GCGCTCGCGCGCCGGCTCGTCGCCGGCTCGCTCGACCGCGCCGTGGACGTCGCGGCGACGCTGGAGCTGCGGGGTTACGCGCTCCCGGGCCGCGGGGCGACGGGGCCCGCGCCTCGCTCGCGCCACGACCGCCGCTTCGCACTCGCCGGCGCGGCGATCCTCGCCGGCGGCGTCGTCGCGAAGCTCGCCGGAATCGGGGGGTTCGATCCGTATCCGGAGGTGACGATGGACCGCGACGCCGCGACCCTGCTTCTTGCGGCGGCGCTGCCGCTTGTCGCAGTGGCGCCGTTCGCGCGCCCGCGGTCGCGTCCGGTTCGTGCGCGACGAAGGGAGGCCCACGCGCATGGCTGAGCGCCGATCCGAGCCCGTGCTCGAGCTCGAGGAGCTCACCTACCGGTACCCGGGGGCGCGCGGCGACGCGCTCGACCGCGTGTCGCTCGCCGTGGACCCGGGTGAGCTCGTCGTCCTCGCCGGGCGCTCGGGCTCGGGCAAGTCGACCCTGCTGCGCGCCGCCTCCGGGCTCGTCCCGCACTTCCACGGCGGCGAGGTCGCAGGACGGGCGCGGGTCGCGGACATCGACGCGCGCGAGCACGGGCCGGGCGAGCTCGCCCGCAGGGTCGGCCTCGTCGCCCAGGACCCCGAGAGCCAGATCGTCTCGACGACCGTCCGCGCCGAGATCGCTCTGCCCCTCGAGCTGCGCGGGGAGGCCCCGGCCCGGCGCGCGCGCGCCGTCGAGGAGGTCGCCCTCGCTCTGGCGATCCCGGACCTTCTCGATCGCACGACCGACACGCTCTCGGGCGGGGAGCTCCAGCGGGTGGCGCTCGCCGCCGCTCTGGTCGCGCGCCCCGCGCTCGTGCTCCTCGACGAGCCGACCTCGCAGCTCGACCCGGTCGCGGGCGACGAGCTGATCTGGCTTCTCCGCCGGCTGAACGAGGAGTGGGGAACAGCGGTTGTCGTCTGCGAGCACCGGCTCGAGCGCTGCCTGGCGGCCGCCGACCGCGCGGTCGCGATGCGCGACGGCGCGATCGCCTTCGACGGCCCGCCGGAGGGGTTCCTCGAGTGGTCCCTCGCCCGCGACCCCGCGCTCGCCACCCCCGGGGCGCGCCTGTTCGACCTCGCCGGCCTGCGCCCGCTTCCGGTCGGCGTTCGCCAGGCCCGCGACGCGCTCCCGCCGAGCTTCGTGCCCCGGCCGGCGGAAGCCCCCGCCCGGCCGCAACCCGGCCCGCCCGCCCTGGTGGCGTCCGGGCTGTGGGTGGAGCTCGATCCGGGCACCGGTCCGCGCGACGTCCTCCGCGGGATCGAGCTCTCGGTCGGGGCCGGCGAGCGGGTCGCGCTGATGGGCCGAAACGGGGCCGGCAAGAGCACCCTGCTTCGGGCGGCTGCGGAAATCGTCGAGCCGGCCGGCGGGGCGATCGACGCCCCCCGGGGCTGCGCGCTGCTGTCCCAGAGTCCGGACGACTTCCTCGTTCACGAGCGCGTCGAGGACGAGCTGCCCGGGTCGGCCGGGCGGCGTGCGCTTGCCGCGGTCGACCTCGAGTGGGCCGCCGCCGCCGACCCCGGCGACCTCTCTGGGGGTGAGCGCCAGCGGCTCGCGATCGCGATCGTGATCGCCGGGCGGGGCCCGGGGGAGGATCCGCCCGGCGTCGTCTGCCTCGACGAGCCGACGCGGGGCATGGACCGCGCCCGCAAGCGGGAGCTCGCCGGACGGATCGGCGAGCTCGCGACGGAGGGATCCGCGGTCGTTGTCGCCACCCACGACGTCGAGTTCGCGGCCGAGTTCGCCGACCGCGTGGTGCTGCTCGGCGACGGCGAGCTGATTGCCGACGGCCCCTCCTCCGAGGTGCTGTCCGGCGGCTGGTACTTCGCGACCGAGGTCGCCCGGATCCTCGACGCCGAGGGCGCGATCACGCCCGAGCGCGGAGCCAAGCTGCTCCAGGCTGTCGCGGCGGCCGAGCGCGAAGACTTGATGTCATGAGCTGGCAGGCCGTCAGCGTCGTGCTCCTGGTCGCCGTGATCGCCGGGGGGTTCGCGTGGTACGAGCGCTCCCGCCCGCCGTCGCGGATAGTCGCGCTCGTCGCGGCGCTCGCGGCGCTCGCGGTCGCCGGACGGATCGTGTTCGCCCCGGTCCCGAACGTCCTCGCGACGACCGACATCGTGCTGCTCACCGGGTACGCGATCGGCGCGGGCCCCGGGTTCGTCGTCGGGGCGCTCGCCGCCCTGGTCTCGAACTTCTGGCTCGGCCAGGGTCCGTGGACCGCGTGGCAGATGGCGGGCTGGGGGATGGTCGGGATCGGCGGCGCCGTCCTCGCGGCGGCGACGGCGCGGCGCCTCGGCCGGCTCGGGCTCGCCGCCGCGTGCGGGATCGCAGGCCTCGCGTACGGTGCGCTGCTCGACCTCTCGGTGATGGTCACCTACGGCGGGGAGCAGTCGCTCGACCGCTATCTCGTCCTCTCGGCTCGGGGGCTGCCGTTCAATCTCGCGCATGCCGCCGGCAACTTCGTGCTCGCGCTCGTCGCCGGGCCGGCGCTGGTGCGGATGCTGCTCCGCTTCCGCGCCCGGTCGGAATTTCGATGGCGCGAGCGGATCGAGCCGGTGGCCGCGTGCGCGCTCGCGGCGCTTGCGATCGCGGCGGGCGGGCTGGCGGTCGTGCTCGGCGGCCCGCGTCACGCGTCCGCCGTCGAGGTCGAGGCGGCGGGCGGCGGCGAGGCCCGGGGGTGGCTCGTCGACGCGCGCAACCGCGATGGCGGATTCGGGACCACGCCCGGGGGGAGCTCCAGCGACGCGATGACCGGCTGGGCTGTGCTCGGACTCGAGGCAGCGGGCCGAAACCCGCTCGACCTCGGCGGTCGCAACCCGATCGAGTACCTGCGCGCGCACGCGGGCGAGATCAGCTCCACCGGCGACCTCGAGCGCACGATCCTCGCGCTCGCCGGCGCAGGAGTGGGCGCGAACGGGTTCGGCGGTCGCGACCTCGTCTCGTCTCTTCGCTCCCGGCGGTCCGGCAACGGATCGTTCCAGGGCCAGGTCAACCTGACCGCGTTCGGGATCTTCGCGCTGAAGGCCGCGGGCGCCGCGGGGTCCGAGCTCGACCGCTCCGCCACCTGGCTTCGGCGGAGCCAGAACGGCGACGGCGGCTGGGGGTACCGCGCCGACCAGCCGAGCGAGCCCGACAGCACGGGCGCCGCGCTCCAGGGCCTGAGC
>JBOGZL010000019.1:0-1654 GCA_050697195.1 Solirubrobacterales bacterium | reverse complement strand
GCCCCCGCCAATTCCCGCAAGCCCACGGCTGGAAAGACCTGCTCTTCCGGGGATCCCCGCCTATCCCCGCCCAGCCCGGAACCGCCAAGACCGGTCCGTCACGCCGGAGGTCGCGGGTTCGAGTCCCGTCGCTCCGGTAGAAAACACCCTGCAAATCAGCGTCTTTTGGTAAGCGTTCAGCCCCCGCCGGGGTCAGGCGAGCGCGGGGGTGGGGTCGCCTCGGATCCTGGCGGTGAGGACGTCGGTGAGGTAGGCGAAGAGCGAGCGCTTCTGGAGTCGGCAGGTGACTGATGCCGAGAGCAGCCGCTCGATGGTGCGTTCGCCGCGCTCGGATTGACTGCCGAGTGAGAGCTTGCGGTAGATGACGGCGCCGCGGAGGCCGCGTTCGGCGTGGTTGTTGGTCGGCTCGACGCCGTCGGTGTGGGTGAAGGTCCACAGGGCCGGCCAGCGCTTGAGCAGGTGCTTGGCGAAGAGGCGGTGGTACTTCGTCGTGGTGCTCTTGCGCGCCGCCTCTTCGAGCAGCGCTCGCAGCTCCTGGTGGAGCGGGCCGATCCGCTCGAGCAGGCGGGAGCGGTCGCCCTCATGCCGGTACTCGTCCCAGGCCTCGAAGACGGCTGCGGCGATCGCGAGCCCTTGTTCGCCGAAGGTCTTCTGGGCGGCGAGCCCCTCGCTGTGGGCGGTGAAGTCCCTGACCAGGTGCGCCCAACAGACTTGGCGTCGCTGCGGGTCGAGGTAGTCGTAGGCCCACCAGCGATCCGAGCAGGCGATCCCCGGGAAGTCCTCGCCCAGCAGCGCCTCGGCTTCGCGCTGGTGGCGGTCGGGGGCGATCCGGAAGACGGCCGCCTGGGGGGTGAGCGCGCCCCAGAGGGTGCGCTTCGAGCCGGCTGTGCGCCAGCCGGTCTCGTCGACGTTGACGACCGGCGCGGAGCGGATCTGCTCTTGCAGCCGGGCGTGCGGCTCGGCGAGCGCCTCGCCGGTGCGCTGCACGATCGCGTCGACCGAGCCGGTGGAGAGCTCGACCCCGAACAGCTCGCCCGCGAGCTCGACCGTGTCCCGACGGGAGACGCGGTTGCGCACGGCCAGCGTGGCCACCGCGGCCTGCAGGCGCGGGCCGAAGGAGCCCCCCGGCACCTCCGCGGGAAGCGCGGCCCGCGTCTCGGCGGCACAGGCCGGGCAGCGCAGCCGGTGCAGGCGATGCTCGCTCACGCTGACCGCGATCGGCGGCAGCTCCGAAACCTGGTGCCGCTGCGGCGGCGCCGCATCCAGGCGCTCGTCCTCGCTGAAGACGTGCGCGCAGGCCCGGCAGCGCTCAGGCCAGTGCTCGACAACCTCGTCGACCCGCTCCAGCGGCAGCAGCGGCCGGCGGTGACCCTCATGACCGGGCTGGCCGCCAGGCTTGCGCCTCCTCCCCGGCTGCTTGGGGCGCGGCGGCGCCGAGGGCGGATCCTGGGAGGGCGGAAGCGACGAGTTACGTGAGCTGCGGTTGAGACGCCGCTCGAGCTCGGCGACCCGCGCCTCCAGCCGCCGGTTCGCCTCGATCAGCTCCCCCACCCGCAACACGAACGCGACCGCCGTCTCCCGGTCGCCGTCGAGGATCGCCTCCGCTTCGGCCCGCTCCACACCAGCCGCATTCGCCGGCCAGCGCCAGGTCCCT
>JBOGZL010000018.1:0-18384 GCA_050697195.1 Solirubrobacterales bacterium | reverse complement strand
AACGGGCTCACCTCCGAGCACCACGAGGTCGAGGTGCCCGCGTCGCGGCTGAAGAAGGAGATGACCCGGATCCTCAAGGAGCAGGGATACATCACCGACTTCGCCGTCGAGCCCAACCCCGTCGGCGAGACGATCAGGATCGAGCTCAAGTACACCGACGACCGCGACCCCGTGATCACCGGGATGGAGCGGGTCTCGCGCCCGGGCCGGCGCCGCTACGTCGACCGGACCGAGGTTCCCCGCGTGCTCGGCGGAATGGGGACGGCGATCGTCTCCACGTCGCGAGGCGTGATGAGCGGGCACGAGGCGAAGGCCGAGGGTGTCGGCGGAGAGGTGATCGCCTACATCTGGTGATCCCATGAGCAGAATCGGAAAAAGGCCAATCGAGATTCCCGAGGGCGTGACCGTTTCGGTCGGCGAGGGCCGCGTGACCGTGAACGGCCCGAAGGGCGAGCTGAGCCAGGCGGTGAGCACCGCGATGCGGATCGAGCAGACCAATGGCACGGTGACGGTCGAGCGCCCGACCGACCGCGGCGAGCATCGCGCCCTGCACGGGCTCACCAGGAGCCTGATCGCGAACATGGTCGAGGGGGTCACCAACGGGTTCGAGAAGCGGCTCGAGATCCAGGGCGTCGGGTACCGCGCCCGGCTGCAGGGCAAGGCGCTGGAGCTGGCGCTCGGCTACTCGCATCCGGTGTCGGTCTCGGCTCCGGAGGGGATCGAGTTCGAGGTCCCGCAGCAGACCGAGGTCGTGGTCCGCGGGATCGACAAGCAGCTGGTTGGCGAGACCGCGGCGCACATCCGCAAGCAACGGCCACCCGAGCCCTACAAGGGCAAGGGAATCCGCTACTCGGGCGAGTACGTACGCCGCAAGGTCGGGAAGCGCGCGTGACGGTCCTCACCAAGCAGCAGAGGCGCGGGCGGCGCCGCAAGCGCGTCCGCGCGAAGATCCGCGGCACCGCGGCGCGGCCGCGGCTCTCGGTGTACCGGTCGAACCGCGGGATCTTCGCCCAGCTGATCGACGACGACGCGGGGAAGACGGTCGTGGCCGTGAGCTGGACCGAGGACGAGCTGCGCGGCCTCGACTCGATGGAGCAGGCGAAGCGCGCCGGGGCGTTGCTCGCGGAGCGCGCGAAGGCCGCGGACGTCGAGGTGGGCGTGTTCGACCGCTCCGGCTACCGGTACCACGGGCGCGTGAAGGCGCTCGCCGACGGCGCCCGCGAGGGCGGCCTGAAGCTATGAGCTACTTTGAGGAGCTTCATGCGAACGCAAGCTGAGACAGTCAGCCCGCAGGGCCTCGATCTCCAGGAACGGGTGATCGAGATCAACCGCGTCGCCAAGGTCGTCAAGGGTGGCCGGCGCTTCTCGTTCACCGCCCTGGTCGCGGTCGGCGACGAGGACTCCGTGGTCGGGATCGGGTACGGAAAGGCGCGCGAGGTCCCGCTTGCGATCCAGAAGGGTGTCGAGGACGCGCGCAAGAGCCTGATCCGAGTTCCGAAGTACGGCCAGACGCTGCCGCACAAGATCGTCGGCCGCTTCGGCGCCGGCCACGTGGTGCTTCGACCGGCGAGCCCCGGCACCGGCGTGATCGCGGGCGGAGGCGTGCGCGCCGTGCTCGAGCTCGGCGGGGTCCGGGACGTGCTCTCGAAGAGCATCGGCACCCAGAACCCCGTCAACCTCGTGAAGGCGACGATGGACGGGCTCGAGAACCTCCGCCGTCCCGAGCAGGTCGCGGAGCTCCGCGGCCTGTCGGTCCGCGAGGTCCTCGGGATCAAGGAGCCGAAGACCAACGGCGCCAAGACGGAGGAGGCGAAGCCCGAGGCCGAGCAGCCGACCCCGACCGAGGAGTCCACCGGTGGCTGATGTGACCGTCAAGCAGGTCCGTTCCGCGAACGGGATCAGCCCCCGCCAGCGCGACACCCTTCGCTCGCTGAAGCTCGGCAGGATCGGGCGCAGCGCGACGCTCTCGGACACCCCCGAGGTTCGGGGCATGCTGCGTTCGGTCGGGCACCTGGTCGAGGTCGAGAGCAAGTGAGCCGGCTCGATCCGGAGGAGATCGGGCTCCACAGCCTGCGACCGAAGCCGGGCTCGCGCCGGCCGCGAAAGCGCGTCGGCCGCGGCGAGGGCTCCGGGGTCGGGAAGACGTCCGGCCGTGGCCACAAGGGCGCGGGCGCGCGCTCGGGGACGAGGCGCAAGCCGGGCTACGAGGGTGGCCAGAACCCGATCCACATGCGGATGCGCAAGCTGGCGGGCCCGAACCGCAAGATGTCGATGCCTTTCGAGGCGTTCAGGACCCGCACCCAACCGGTCAACGTCGCCGACCTCGAGCAGCGGTTCGACGCCGACGCCGAGGTGACCCCCGACACGCTGCGCGCCGCGGGCCTCGCGAAGCGCCGCGACCCGGTCAAGGTGCTCGGGCGCGGCGAGCTGCAAAAGAAGCTCACCGTCCGCGCCCATGGCTTCAGCGCGAGCGCCCGGGAGAAGATCGAGAAGGCCGGCGGCACCTGCGAGGTAATCGATGCTTAGGACGATCGCGAACGCCTTCCGCGTTCCCGAGATCCAGCGCAAGCTCGCGTTCACGGCGGCGATGCTGCTTCTCTACCGGCTCGGCGCGTACATCCCGGCGCCCGGCGTCGACATCGACACCGTCGAGCAGATCGAGCAGAACTTCAGCGGCTCGAACATCCTCGGCTTCCTGAACCTGTTCTCCGGCGGGAGCCTGTCGCGGCTGTCGCTGTTCGCGCTCGGGATCATGCCGTACATCACCGCCTCGATCATCCTCCAGCTGCTTACGGTCGTGGTCCCGTCGCTGGAGCGCCTCCAGAAGGAGGGCGAGGTCGGACAGCAGAAGATCACCCAGTACACGCGCTACCTCACGGTCGGGCTCGCGTTCGGCCAGTCGCTCGGCTACGTCTTCCTCTTCCGCTCGTTCCAGAACCAGGCGGGCACCAGCGTGGTCGGGGAGCTCACCTTCGCGAAGGTGCTGCTGATCGTGATCTGCCTCACCGCGGGCTGCACCCTGCTGATGTGGCTCGGCGAGCTGATCACGCAGCGCGGGATCGGCAACGGGATCTCGCTGATGATCTTCGCGTCGATCGTCGCCGCGCTGCCGGGGGGGATCCAGGCGTGGTGGACGAACCCCGATCAGGTCTTCATCGTGATGATGCCGTTCGTCGCCCTCGCGGTGATCGTCGGAATCGTGTTCGTCCAGGAGGGCCAGCGGCGGATCCCCGTCCAGTACGCGAAACGCGTGGTCGGCCGGCGGATGACGACCGGCGGCTCGACGTACCTCCCGCTGAGGGTGAACATGGCCGGGGTGATCCCGGTGATCTTCGCCGCGTCGATCATGGCCTTCCCGCCGACGATCGGCCAGCTCCTCAACACGCCGGCGGCGCTCGACTTCGCCGCCTTCTTCAGCCCCAACGGCTGGGCGTACGTCGCGGGGGAGGTCTTCTTCATCATCATCTTCACCTACTTCTACACGGCGGTCACCTTCAATCCGGTCGACCAGGCCGACAACCTGAAGAAGTACGGAGGGTTCATCCCCGGGGTTCGCCCCGGGCGACCCACCGCCGAGTACCTGGACCGGATCCTCTCCCGCCTCACCTTTCCGGGCGCGCTGTACCTCGGCGCCGTCGCCGCGCTGCCGACGATCCTGATCAGCCAGACGTCGGCGAACTTCTTCTTCGGCGGCACGTCGATCCTGATCGTCGTCGGTGTCGCCCTCGACACCGTCAAGCAGCTCGAAGCGCAGCTGATGATGAGAAATTACGAGGGCTTCCTGAAGTGACGGTCGCGCCGGGGTCGATGAGGCCGTGTCCGAGCTCAACCTGATCCTGCTCGGGCCCCCCGGGTCGGGGAAGGGGACGCAGGGGGAGCGGCTGCAGGCCGACTTCCGGCTCCCCTACTACGCGACCGGCGACATCCTGCGCGCCGCGGTCCGCGACGGGACGGAGCTCGGAAAGGAGGCAAAGGAGTACATGGACCGCGGCGACCTCGTCCCCGACGAGGTGATCATCGGGCTGATCTCCGACCGCCTCCAGAGCCGCGAGGCGGCCGACGGCTTCATCCTCGACGGCTTTCCCCGCACCTCCGGCCAGGCCGAGGCCCTCGACGCCGAGGTGCAGCGGCTCGACAAGAGGCTCACCGCGGCGATCCTGTTCGAGGTCGACGACGACGAGGTCGTGCGCCGGCTCTCGGGCAGGCGGACGTGCCTCAAGGAGGGCCACATCTTCCACGTCGAGTTCGATCCCCCGAAGAAGGACGGCGTATGCGACCTGTGCGGCGGCGAGCTCGTGATTCGCGACGACGACAGGCCCGAGGTCGTCCGCCATCGCCTGGAGCAGTACCACACCAAGACCGAGCCGCTGATCTCCTACTACGACGACAAGGGCATCCTTCGCCGCGTGGACGGAAAGCGCGGCCCGGACGAGGTCGCCGATCGGATCAGGGCCCTGCTGGCTACGCTCCAGAAGGAGGAGGAGGCCTGATCTGATGTACCGCGGGATCATCGTCAAGACGCCGGAGCAGATCGAGAAGATGGCGGCGGCCGGCGCGATCCAGGCCCGCTGCCTGCGCATGCTGCGCTCCAAGTGCCGCCCGGGGGTGACGACCGCCGAGCTCGACGAGGCCGCTGAGCGATTCATCGCCTCGCAGGGCTCCGTCGCGGCCTTCAAGGGCTACAGGGGCTTTCCGGGCTCGATCTGCGCCTCCCCCAACTCGATGGTCGTGCACGGCATCCCCGGCCCGTACGCGCTGCGCGGAGGCGACATCCTCTCGATCGACGTCGGCGTGATCCACGACGGCTGGGTCGCCGACGCGGCGATCACCGTGCCCGTCGCGCCCGTGAGCGCGAGCACGCGCAAGCTGATCGACACGACCCGGGAGGCGCTGTTCGCCGGCACCGCCCAGGCCCGCCCCGGCAATCACCTCGGCGACATCTCGCACGCGATCCAGCGCCGAGTCGAGTCCGAGGGTCTCTCGATCATCCGCACCCTGGTCGGCCACGGGATCGGCCGCGACATGCACGAGGACCCCCAGATCCCGAACTACGGCGAGCCCGGTCGGGGCCCGGAGCTCGAGCCCTGGATGGTGCTCGCGATCGAGCCGATGGTGAACGTCGGCACCCACCGCGTCCGGGTCGGCGACGACAACTGGGCCGTGTACTCCGAGGACGGCTCGCTCGCCGCCCACTTCGAGTTCACTGTCGCGGTGACCGAGGACGGACCCAGCATCCTCACGCCCTGGCACGAGGAGTAGGGGCGCGACGAACGCTCCCGGCCGTCGCGCGACGCCGGTGTGATCGGGGCTGGGTGGGGGGGCCGTCGACCGCCGCGCCGCTGTGTCCCTAACCGCCGTCTCGCGACACCGTCCACACGAGACCAGGAGTTTTGGTCGTATAGCACCCCAAATCGCGGGTTCGGTGTCGGGCCCGCATCGAGATGGCAGTTCGGAACGCGAGGTCGGCAACCCTGGGGTTGCCTCCCCCGACCGCCCTCCCTCGCTGCCTCGCTGGCATCGTACCCAGCGTTGGGGCGGATAAGCCCGCCTATTCGGTCGCGCAGCGCGCGCACAGCCCCCGGACGACGACCTCGGCGTCGTCGGGCGCGAACCCGGTGCGCGCCGCGAGCCCGAGCACGCGGTCGAGCTCGACGCTAGCGTCGAGGTCCTCGACCGCTCCGCAGCGCCGGCAGACGAGGTGATGGTGCTCGGCGGCGCGGGCGTCGTACAGGGCGGGCCCGCGGCCGGCGGCGATGCGGCGGGCCAGCCCCGCCTCCTCGAGCGCGTCGAGCGCCGAGTACACGGTGGGGAGTGAGACGTTCGCGAGCCGGCCGGACACCGCGTCCAGCACCGTGTCGGCCGTCGCGTGGCGGTCGAGGTCGCGGAGCGCTTCGTGGACGGCAAGCCGCTGCGGGGTGACCCGGTAGCCGCGGGATCGAAGCGCCTCCGCGGCGAGCTGGGTTTCGGCCGGAGCCTTCAAGGGGCTCATTTTAGGCCATCCTAATTTGTAGTTATTAGGTTGTCCTAATCTTAACTTGTTTGCTATAAGGCGGTGAATGGAGTCCGTTCTCAGAGCATGGAGGGGCGGGGACGAGCGTGACCGGCTGCTCCAGGTCGTGCAACCGGGCCTGATCGGGCTGATCGACGGCACGATCTCGACCCTCGCGCCGATCTTCGCCGCCGCCTACCTCGCCGGCTCGCGCGCGGCGTTGCTGGTCGGGCTCGCGGCCGCGCTGGGCGCCGCGATCAGCATGGGGATGTCCGAGGCGCTCTCGGACGACGGCTCGCTCACCGGACGCGGCAGCTCGCTCGCCCGGGGGACGATCACCGGGGTCGCGACGTTCGTCGGGGGATCGGTGCACGCGCTGCCGTTCCTGATCGGCGACGTCCAGACCGCGCTCCCGATCGCGTACGCCGTCGTCGCGGCCGAGCTGTGCGCGATCGCGTGGGTGCGCAAGCGCTACCTGCGGGTCTCGCTGAGCGGCTCGCTGATCCAGGTGACGCTGGGCGGCGTGATCGTCGCGGTTGTCGGCATCCTCGTCGGCCAGGCGTAGTAACCAGGCTGCTAATCTCTTGTTTCGGCCGCAAGGCCGTTTTCGTGTGCCCGGGACCCGACTCCTGGGGTCCCTGGGCCTCCTCAGTTGATTGATACGACCGCGATCGAGGCGCGATGAAGGTTCGAGCGAGCGTAAAGCCGATGTGTGAGAGGTGCCGGGTAATCCGGCGCGGCGGCGTCGTGCTCGTGATCTGCTCCAACCCGCGCCACAAGCAGAGGCAGGGCTGAGGACCGGATGGCTCGAATCGCGGGAGTGAACGTCCCCGTCAACAAGCGAGTCGAGGTGGGGCTCACCTACGTGTTCGGAATCGGCCGCTCGACCGCCTCGGAGATCGTCAAGGACACCGGGCTCGACGCCGACACGAAGGTCAAGGACCTGACCGAGGACGAGGTGGTGAAGCTACGCGAGGCGGTCGAGTCCCGCCAGGTCGAGGGCGAGCTGCGCCGCGACCGCTCTCAGAACGTGAAGCGGCTGTCGGAGATCGGTTCCTACCGGGGCGTCCGCCACCGCCGCGGGCTTCCGACCCGGGGCCAGCGCACGCACACAAACGCCCGCACCCGCAAGGGGCCGCGCAAGGCGAGCATCGCGAGCCGGCGCAAGCCCCCGACCCCGAAGTGATCGGGAGCTAGTCCATGCCGCAGCCGAAGAAGGGGCGCTCGCGCCGCCGAACGAAGAAGCACATCTCCTACGGGCAGGCCCACATCAAGACCTCGTTCAACAACACGATCGTCACCCTGACCGACACCGACGGGAACGTGATCGCGTGGGAGTCCGCCGGGAGCGCCGGCTTCAAGGGATCGCGCAAGAGCACCCCGTTCGCCGCCCAGGTGACCGCCGACTCCGCCGCCCGCAAGGGGATGGAGCACGGGCTCGAGCGCGTCGAGGTGCTGGCGAAGGGCGCTGGATCCGGCCGCGAGACCGCGATCCGCTCGCTCCAGGCGGCCGGGCTCCAGATCACGACCGTGAAGGACGTCACCCCGCAGGCTCACAACGGGTGCCGACCACGCAAGCGGAGACGGGTCTGATGGCTCGCGACACCGGACCGCAGTGCAAGCAGTGCCGCCGCGAGGGCCAGAAGCTCTTCCTCAAGGGCGAGCGCTGCCTCACCGACAAGTGCGGGGTGGAGCGCCGCTCCTACCCGCCGGGAGAGCACGGCCGCGGGCGGATGCGCCACTCCGAGTACCGCCAGCAGCTTCGCGAGAAGCAGAAGGCGCGCCGCTACTACCAGCTGCTCGAGAAGCAGTTCCGCAACTACTACGACCACGCCAGCCGTCAGCCCGGCGTCACCGGCGAGAACTTGCTCCGCCTGCTCGAGACCCGGCTCGACAACGTGCTCGTGCGGCTCGGTTTCGCGGCCTCCCGCCGCCAGGCTCGCCAGCTCGTGCGCCACGGCCACTGGCAGGTCAACGGCCGCCGCGTCGACATCCCCTCCTACCAGGTGAAGCCAGACGACGTGATCTCGATCAAGGCGGGGACGAGCGCGGCCGACGTGGTCCGCTCGGCCACGGAGCTGACCGCCGCGGTCCCCCCCTGGCTCCAGGCCGATCACGACTCCCTTACCGCGAAGGTCCTGCGCCTGCCGGAGCGCAGCGAGATATCGACTCCGGTGCAAGAGCAGCTCATCGTCGAGCTGTACTCGAAGTAACAACACATCGAAGCTCGCGACGGGTGGCTCCGCTCCGCGCCCGCCGTCGCGGGAGAAACAAGAGGTAACGAACACAATGGCCACAGCAACCACCACAGCGCTAACCGAGTTTCAGCTCCCGAAGATCTCGAGCGAGGACGCCGACGACACGAGCGGCACGTTCGTGATCGAGCCCCTCGACAAGGGGTTCGGTTACACGTTCGGCAACAGCCTGCGGCGCGTCCTGCTCTCGTCGCTCGGCGGCGCCGCGATCAAGAGCGTCAGGATCGAGGGTGTCCCGCACGAGTTCTCGACGATCCCGGGGGTGAAGGAGGACGTCACCGACCTGGTCCTCAACCTGAAGGACGTGGTGATCCGGATGCACACCGACGCCGACGAAGTCGAGGTGCCGCTGGTCGTCACCGGGCCGGGCAAGGTGAGCGCGAAGGACATCGATCTGCCCGCCGGCGTCGAGGTCCTGAACCCCAACGCCCCGATCGCTACGCTCGAGAAGCGGACGAAGCTCGAGATGTACCTCACGGTGGGACGCGGCCGGGGGTACTCGCCGGCCGAGGACAACAAGTCCGAGGAGCAGGCGATCGGAGTGATCCCGATCGACTCGATCTTCTCGCCGATCCGGCGCGCCGCCTACTCGGTGGACTCCGCGCGAGTGGGCCAGCGAACGGACTTCGACAAGCTCAGCCTCGAGATCGAGACCGACGGCTCGATCGAGCCGGGTGCCGCGATTCGCGAGGCGGCCGAGATCCTGATCAAGAGCCTCGCGATCTTCACCGAGGCCGACAGGGTCGAGGAGCTGACGAGCCGGGACGGCGCCGCCGCCGCGGAGGCCGCGGTGGCCGCCGCGGGCGCGCCCACCGAGGGCGACGATCGCCTGATCGAGGAGCTCGAGATCGGGGTCCGGGCGTACAACTGCCTCAAGCGGGCCGGTATCCAGACGATCGGCGACCTGGTGCAGAAGTCCGACAGCGAGCTGAAGGCGATCCCGAACTTCGGCGAGCGTTCGATCGACGAGGTCAAGGAGGCGCTCACGGCGCTCGGTCTCTCGCTGCGAGACGAGTAGCTTGCGCCACCGCAAGACCCGACACAAGCTCAGCCGCGACGCCTCGCACCGGCGGGCGCTGCTGCGCAACCTCAGCCGCGAGGTGATCGAGCACGAGCGGATCCGCACCAGCCAGGCGAAGGCGAAGGCCGTCAAGCCCGAGGTCGAGCGCCTGATCACGCTCGCGAAGCGAGGTGACCTCCACGCCCGCCGCCAGGCGCTCTCGGCGCTCGGCCAGGACAAGTTCGTCGTCCACAAGCTGTTCGAGGAGGTCGGTCCCCGCTATTCGGAGCGCGTGGGCGGCTACACGAGGATCGTGAAGCTCGGCCCGCGGCGCTCGGACTCGACCGAGATGGTCTTCCTCGAGCTGGTCTGAGCCCCTGACCGTCAAGCTGACGCTCGCCTACCACGGCGCTGCGTTCTCCGGGTGGGCCGCGCAGCCCGGGCTGCGGACGGTCGAGGGCGAGGTGCGCGCCGCGCTGGAGCGGATCCTCCGCAGCCCGACGCCGCTGACCGTCGCCGGGCGCACCGACGCCGGCGTCCACGCCTGGGGCCAGGTGGCGAGCTTCGAGCACCCCGGCGAGCCCCCCGGGTCGCTTGCCCGCCGGGTGAACGCGGTCACACCGCGTGATCTCGCGGTGATCCGGGCCGAGCCGGCTCCGGACGGGTTCGACGCCCGCCGCGACGCGCGCTCGCGAACCTACTGCTACAGGGTGCTCGCATCGCCCGTTCGCGACCCGTTCGAGGAGGGTCGGGCGCTGTGGTGGCCGCACGAGCTCCACGTCGGAAAGCTCGAGCGCTGCGCCGAGGCGCTGGTCGGCAGTCACGACTTCACCGCCTTCACGCCGACTGAGACCGACCACGTGCGCTTCGAGCGGGATCTCATCCGCGCCGAATGGCGGACTCGGCGGCGCGGCGAGGGCATCCCAGGAGCGCTGCTGGAGTTCTGGGTCGAGGCGGATGCGTTCATGCGCCACATGGTCCGGGTTCTCGTGGGGACGATGCTCGACGTGGGGAGCGGGCGGCGCGGCCACGATGACTTCGTGGCGCTCCTGGAGGGCGCGCCCCGGGAGGCAGCCGGCGAGACCGCCGCGCCGCACGGCCTGTACCTGGCCTCCGTCGCCTACTGAGTCTGGTCAGCGTCGTCCGACTCGTCCGCCTCGGCGGCGAGCTCGACCTCGCCGAGGGCGACCGGGCGGCCGGGCAGGTACATCGAGGAGCCGGTGGCGAGCGCGACGGGCTTGCCGTCGGCGTTCGTGACTTCGGCGCGGGCGATCACGAGTGTGCGTCCCGCGTGGATCACGGCGGCCCGAGCGGTCAGCTCGCGCCCGTCCGGCAGCACCGGGCGCAGGTAGTTCACCTTCAGGTCGAGCCCGGCGAAGGCCGTCCTGGGCGGGGCGACGGTTTGGACTGCGATCAACATCGCCGTGTCGGCGAGCATCGCGATCACCCCGCCCTGCACAGTCGTCGCCGGGCTCGTCAGCCACCCGGTGGCCGGTAGCTGGAGGACTGCCGAGCCGTCGCCGAACTCGATCGGCCGCATGCCCGTGAGGTCGTGGATCGGCGGGGGCGGAAGCTCCCCGGCGAGCTGTCGGGCCAGGATCTCCCTGCCCCCTAGCTCGTCCCAGGTCTCCTGGGGAAGGATCGAGTCGGTCGGCCACGGTCGCCGGTACGGATCGGAATCCTCGTTGCCGTCGGGCTTGAGGAGGGGGAGGTCGTCGGGCGGCTCGGGGATTGGCTCGATCGGCGGGAGGACCGCGCAGCGGGACGTCCCGTGGGCGATCAACCGGTCGCTCCCGTCCTCGATCAGGAACATCTCGGACAGCGCCACCGACCGCCCCACGTGGATCGCCTGCCCTCCCGCGGAGAGCGTCGAGCCGAGCTGGGCCGGGCGCAGGAACGACATCGACAGCTCCGCGGTCGTGTACGGGGTCGCCGGCGGAAGCTCGGTCTGGATCGAGCACCCGAACGCGATGTCGGCGACGATCGCGAGCGTCCCGCCCCCAACAACCCCCGCGGAGTTGAGCAGCCAACCGGTGACCGGCATCTCGGCCGATGCCGTCCCCGCCCCGATCTCGCCGATCACCGCACCCGTCAGCCTCGACAGCGGCGGCGCCGGGGCGCGGCTCCGCCCCCACGCCTCGAGCCGCTCCCGTCCGGGCAACGCTAGCAGGCGCGGATCGGGGTAGCCGCCGCGGGCCTCCTCCTCCCAGATCCGGGCGCCGGTCGTTGCGCTCACGCTCAGAACCTACAGCCGGCGGTGCGTGACCCGTCCCTAGAATCGGGCGGGTGAGAGTCCTGATCACGAACGACGACGGGATCCAGGCCGACGGGCTGCAGGCGCTGAGGCGCGCGCTCGTGCCGGTGGACGACCTCGACGTGTACGTGATCGCACCCGACTCGAACCGCAGCGCGACCGCGCGCAGCATCACGACGCGCTCCCCGCTGTGGGTCGAGGAGGTCTCGTTCGACGACGGCACAACCGGGTTCGCCACCGACGGCACCCCCGTCGACTGCGTCCGCTTTGCCGACCTCGGGCTGCTCGGCGACAGGCCGGAGCTGATCGTCTCGGGGATCAACCACGGCTCGAACCTCGGCGACGACATCACCTACTCGGGGACCGTCGCCGCGGCGCTGGAGGGAATCGTGCTCGGGATCCCGGCGATCGCGATCTCCCAGCAGTCGGCCGGGGGGGAGATGGACTTTCGGCTCGGCCGCGGCTTCGACTTCACCGTCGCCGCGTCGCTCGCCGCCGAGATCGCCGCGGCGATCGCGGAGCAGGGGCTGCCGGGCGGAACGCTGATCAACGTCAACTGCCCCTCCGGCGAGGTGGCGGGAATCGAGGTCACGCGGCTGGGCAAGCGGCTCTACGACGACGAGCTCCGGCTGGTCGAGGAGGACGACGGCGGCCGGCGACGGTACGAGATCTACGGCTTCGAGCCGTCGTTCGAGGACGAGGAGGGGACCGACCTCGCCGCGATCGTGCGCGGAAGGGTCTCGATCACCCCGGTCCATTTCGATCTCACCCACGTCGAGGGGCTCGAGCGCCTCCGCGGCTGGGACCTCGGCGCGATGCTGGAGGCCGCGACGGCCGACGCGGCGCCGCGGGGTTGAGCGCCGCTCGACAGCGGGCGCCGGCTAAGCCCGACGCCCGCGTCCTCAAGCTCCGGCAGGAGATCGCCGGGCACGACCACCGCTACCACGTCCTCGACGACCCAGAGATCTCGGACGAGGAGTACGACAGGCTCCTCGACGAGCTGCGCCGGCTCGAGGAGGACAACCCCGAGCTGCGCACGCCCGACTCCCCGACCCAGCGGGTCGGCGGCCGCCCGCTCGAGAAGTTCGAGCAGATTCGCCACCGTGAGCCGATGCTGTCGCTTGGCACGGTGCGATCCCCGGAGGAGTTCCGCGCGTGGGAGAAGCGCCTCCACAACCGCCTCCGCCAGCTCGACATCGAGCCGGGCGAGCTGCGGTTCGTGTCCGAGCCGAAGATCGACGGGCTCGCGATCTCGCTCACATACAAGGGCGGCGTGTTCACCCGAGGCGCCACGCGAGGAAACGGGGTGGTCGGGGAGGACGTGACCCAGAACCTGAGGACGATCAAGGCGCTCCCGCTGCGCATCGACGACCCCCCCGAGCTGGTCGAGGTGCGCGGGGAGGTCTACCTGCCCCGTTCGGCCTTCGCGGAGCTCAACGAGGCGCGGGCGGCGGCGGGGGAGGCGGCGTTCGCAAACCCCCGCAACGCCGCGGCGGGCGCGATCCGTCAGCTCGACCCGGAGATAACCGCCTCGCGACCGCTGTCGGTGTGGTGCTACGGGCTCGCGGCGCTGCGCGGGCTCGAGCTTCGAACCCACGCGGAGGAGCTCGAGTGGCTTCGGGATCGCGGCTTCAGGGTGAACGCGGACGCGGCGGTTCACGACACGGCCGACGAGCTCGCCGAGCGAAGCGGGTGGTGGGAGGAGCGGCGCGAGGGGCTCGACTTCGAGATCGACGGCGTCGTGATCAAGGTCGACCAGCGCACGTTGTGGCGCGAGCTCGGGGTCGCGGGACGCGAGCCGCGCTGGGCGGTGGCGTGGAAGTTCCCGCCGATCACGGCGACCACGAAGCTCAATCGGGTGGTGTGGAACGTGGGGCGGACGGGGCGCCTGCTGCCGTTCGCGATGCTCGAGCCGGTTCACGTCGGCGGGGTGACGGTGTCGACCGCGACGCTTCACAACGAGGAGGACCTCGCGCGCAAGGACGCCCGCGAGGGCGACGAGGTGGTGGTCACGCGCGCCGGCGACGTGATCCCGCAGGTGATCTCCCCGCTCGTCCAGCGCCGCAAGGGCAAGCGGCTGCGAAAGGCGCGACCGCCGAAGAAGTGCCCGATGTGCGGGACGCCGACGATGAAGCCCGAGGACTCGGTGTGGACGATCTGCCCCAACCGCCGCGGGTGCCCTGGGCAGACGTTCCAGCTCGTCAAGCACTTCCGGGGGGCGATGGACATCGAGGGGCTGGGGGAGAAGAACGCGGAGCGGTTCCTCGCCGAGGGATTGATCGCGGACCCCGCCGACATCTACGACCTCACCGTCGAGCGGATCGCGGGGCTCGAGGGGTTCGGCGAGCTCTCGGCGCGCAACCTCGTCGACGAGATCGAGCGCTCCAAGGAGCGGCCGTTCGGGATCGTGCTGTACGCATTGGGGCTTCCGGGGATCGGGTACGTGAACGCGAACGCGCTCGCGGAGCACTTCGGCTCGATCGACGCGCTGCTGGACGCCGATGCCGAGCGGATAACCGCGGTCGAGGGCATCGGTCCCGTGCTCGCCGACCAGCTCACCGACGAGCTGTCCGAGGAGGCGGTCCTGGAGCTGATCGGTCGGCTTCGGGAGCGCGGCCTGCGCTTCGAGCTCTCCGCCGCGGAGCGCCGCACAGAGGGAGGACCGCTCGAGGGCAAGACCTTCGTCCTCACGGGCACGCTCCCGGACCTGACCCGGGAGGAGGCGACGCGGCTGATCAAGCGTGCGGGAGGGAAGGTCACCGGCTCGGTGTCGCGCAAGACCGACTACATCGTCGCCGGCGACGACCCCGGCTCCAAGCTCGCCAAGGCGGAGGAGCTGGAGACGGAGATCCTCGACGAGGCCGGGCTTCGGAAGCTGGTCGGCTAGCGGGCGCGTTCGGGCGTCGCGGCCGACTCTTCGGGCCGCGGGAGGACGTTCACGGGTCCCTCGAGCCACACACGGACCCGGTCTCCCGGGTGCCACGCCGGAAAGCCGGAGCGGCGGCTGCGGATCCGCAGCCCTGACGGGAGCTCGACCTGGACGAGCTGATCGTGTCCGTAGAACTCGCGTGCGACCACGACCCCTTCGTGTTCATCCCCGCGCGGCCCCGGACCTGCGCTCAGCTGCACGGCCTCAGGCCGCACGACCACCTCGGCCGGGCCCTCGAATCCCGGGCTCATGGTGATCCGCGCGATCTCGCACTCGACCCAGCCCCGCCCCACCATCGCCGGCAGGACGTCGGCGTCTCCGAGGAAGTCGGCCACCCAGCGGCTCGCGGGTCGTCCGTAGACCTCCTCGGGAGTGCCGAGCTGCTCGACTCGGCCCGCCCTCATCACGGCGACCGCGTCCGCGATGCTGAGCGCCTCCTCTTGGTCATGTGTGACGAACACCGAGGTGACGCCCGCCTCGAGCAGGATCGCTCGTACCTCCCGGCGCATCGTCCCCCGCAGACCGGCGTCGAGGTTGGAGAACGGCTCGTCGAGGAGAATCACGTCCGGGTTCGCCGCCAGGGCCCTTGCCAGCGCGACGCGCTGCTGCTGGCCGCCGGAGAGCTCGTGCGGATAGCGATCCCCCAGCGCTCCCAGCCCCACGAGCCCGAGGGCCTCGACGACGCGCTCCCGCGACCCGTTTCGCCCGAGAGCGTAGGCGACGTTCCCCGCCACGTCGTAGTGGGGGAAGAGCGCATAGTCCTGGAACACGATTCCGATCCGCCGTCGCTCCGGCGGGACGAAGGCATCCGGGCCCGCGAGCACACGCCCGCCAACCTCGATCGTGCCCTCGTCGGGGCGCTCGAAGCCTCCGACCAGACGCAGGAGAGTCGTCTTGCCGCAACCGCTTGGGCCCAGCAGGGCCGTGATCCCACCGGGCTCCGCCTCGAGATCGAAACCATCGACCGCGCGCACCGGACCGAAGGACTTTCGCACCCCCGTGCAGGAGATTGCGCTCATCGTCCCGACATGTTGACGGTCGCGCCGGGGCGGGAGCCCGTCACTCGCGCGCGGTCAGCATGTAGAGGGGGATCGCGGAGATCGCCAGCAGCACGAGCGAGGGGACCGCGCCGCGCTCGAAGAAGCCGACGCTGGTCGCCTTCCATATCTCGGTCGCGAGGGTCTCGAAGCCGACCGGGGCGAGGATCAGGGTCGCCGGCAGCTCCTTGACGGCGGTCAGGAACACCAGGGCGCCACCCGCCAGCATCCCGCTCGCCGTGAGCGGCGCCGTGATCGTTCGCAGCACCCCCAGCGGTGACCGGCCAAGGCTGCGCGCGGCCTCCTCCACCCGGGGCGACACCTGGAGCAGGGCGGACCGCGTCACCCCGGCCGCGAGCGGAAAGAACAGGACCACGAACGCGAACACGAGCATCGCAAGCGTCTGGTAGAGGCCGATCGCCACCCTCGTCCCGAAGAAGACGAGCGCCAGCGCGACGACGATCCCGGGGAGCGCGTAGCCCGTGTAGCTGAGGCGCTCGATCCCCCGCGACACGGGGCTCGGGAATCGGACCGAGAGGACGGCGAGGGGGATCGCGCACAGGGCTGAGACCGCCGCGGCGAGACCCGCGGTTATCAGGGAGTGCCCGGCGGCTCGCGTCACGTCCGCCCACTGGAGCTCTCCGGCGAAGCTGTGCAGCGACCAGTAGACGAGCACCGCGACCGGCACCGCGAGCGCGAACAGGGTGACGGTTGCGCAATAGGCAAGTGCCGGCCAGCGCCACCGGCCGAGCCGAAAGTGGCGCGACGGCCGCGCGCTACCCGGGGCGGTGCGGTAGAGCGCCCCGGGCCGGCGAGCGCGCGACTCGAGCCACAGGAGCACCAGCATCAGCAAAACCAGCAAAGCGGCGAGCGAGGCCGCGGCGATGCGGTCGAAGCTTGCCCGATACAGCGTGTAGATCTCTCGCGTGAAGGAGTCGAAGCGCATGATCGAGACGGCGCCGAAGTCGCTCAGCACGTAGAGCGCGACGAGCAGCGATCCGGCGCCGATCGCGGGCACCATCTGGGGCAGGATCACGGTGCGGAAGGTCGACCGTGCGGAGCGACCCATGCCGAGCGCGGCTTCCTCGAGCTGGGGGTCGAGCCGCCGCAGGCTCGAGCGCGCCGGCAGCAACACGAGCGGGTAGGTGAAGAGAGTGAGCACCAGCCACGCGCCCCAAAAACCCGTGATCGAGGGCATGCTCTCGACCCCCAGAGGCTCGAGCAGCTCCTGGAGCAACCCCTGGGGGCCGAGCGCGGACAGAAGGGCGTAGGCGCCGACGTAGCTCGGAATCACGAGCGGCAGCGTCGCGGCGACCGTCCACATCCGCCGCGCGGGAAGATCGGTGCGAACGGTGAGCCAGGCGAGCGGCACCGCGATCGCGATCGCCGCCGCGGTCACCGCCGCCGCGAGCCCGGCGCTCCGGAGCACGAGCTGCACGGTCCGCTCGCGCCAGATCGCGTCGAGCGCCGCGTCGGCCGAGTCCGCGACCGTGACGCCGAGATAGGCGAGCGGAAGCACCATCGCCCCGGCCAGCACCAGGCCGGCCGCGAGCAGGAAGGCCGGCGGCCGGACCCGGCCGGATGGTCCCGTCGAGCTGGAGGAGGCAGCCTCCGTTACAGCGCCCCCGATTGCTCGATCAGCTCCAGCGTGCCCCTGAGGTCATCCAGGTCGCCGAGGTCGATCTCTGGCTGCTCGATTTGCTCCAGGGGAACAACGGAGGGATCCGCCTCGACCTCGTCGATCAACGGATATTCCTTCGTCTCCTCTGAGAAGAAGCGCTGCGTCTCCGGCGTCAGCAGGAACTCGACGAAGTCGAATCCCTCGCTCTCGTCGCCACCGGCGATTACCCCGGCGCCGGCGACGTTGATCAGCGCCCCGATGTCTCCGTCGGGCGGGAAGTAAACGTCGACGGGATACTCGGGCCCCTCCTCCTCCCGCGCCTGGGCGACGTAGTAGTGGTTGATGAACCCGACGTCGATCTCTCCGGCCGCGATCGCGTCTCGAACCGCCTCGTTGTCCTCGAAGGCCTCTGGATCGTTGGCGGCGACGCCCTCGAGCCACTCGGCGGCAACCTCATCCCCCTCGGTGGCGCGCAGCGCCGTCACCTGCGCCTGGAACGAGGCGTTGGTCGGCGCCCAGCCGATCCGGTCCGCCCACTGCGGGTCGGTGAAGTCGAGCAACGAGGCCGGGAGGTCGCGCTCGGAGAGCTCCTCCGTGTTGTAGGCGACCACCCTCGCCCGCCCCGAAGTGCCAACCCAGCGGCCCTCCCCGGAGCGGAGCTCCGGATCGACCTCCTCGACCAGCTCGACAGGCAGCTCCGCGAGCCGCCCCTCCTTCTCAAGCGCCCCGAGCGCCCCGGCGTCCTGGCTGAAGAAGACGTCCGCGGGGCTGTTGTCCCCCTCCTCGAGGATCGTCGCCGCGAGCTCGGCGGAGTCGCCGTACCGGACCTCGACCTCGTCGCCACTCTCATCTTCGTAGCGGTCGAACAGCGGCGCGACGAGCTCCTCTTCGCGGCCCGAGTAAACGGTCAGAGTCCCGTCTCCGCCATCGTCACCGCAGGCGGCGAACCACGCCCCGGCGGCCAGGCTCGCCGCGCAGAGCACGATCGCCCTCGCTCGGATTCGGTCGGATTCCATGCCGCGTTAGGGTACCCTAAGTCAGCGGAGTTCGTTAGGGCACCCTAAAGACGCCGGCGGTGGTGAAGGGCTCGCCGCCCCGCCCGCCGGGTAGTACGCATCCGCACCAGCCTAGTGCCCGACCCGGTCTGGCTGGCCACCCAGCCTGCTATAACCGCGCGGCGATGGGCGACGTCGTCGAGTTCGACACGCCGCCGGGGCCGAAGCGCTCCGCGCGCGGCCGGCGCCGGCGGAAGCGGGCGTCCAAGACCGCGCTGGTCCTCGGCGGCGGCGGCTTCACCGG
>JBOGZL010000017.1:0-11064 GCA_050697195.1 Solirubrobacterales bacterium | reverse complement strand
GCCCCGGGGTGGCCGGGTGCGCCCCGCGGCCGCCGGCTCGGACGGCGCGCCGCCGAGCGAGCGCCCCCGGCGCTCGTTTGGCTGGGGAGTGGCCACCCTGCTGGCGGGCTGGGCCGCGGTGTGGATCGCCGGGGTCCTCCTTCTCACCGAGGTGAAGCTCGACGACAGCCGCGCGGCGTTCGATCGCGGGGACATCGGGGCGGCGGCGCAGGACGCGACCGACGCGACCATCTTGCAGCCGTGGGCGGCGGAGCCGTGGCTCGAGCTCGCCCTGGTCCAGGAGCGCGCTCCGAACGTCCCCGCCGCGCGCGCGGCGATCGCCAAGGCGATCGACAGGGCGCCCGAGGACTGGTCGCTGTGGTGGGTCGCGGGGCGAATAGAGGCCCAGGCGGGCGACCGGGCAGCCGCGGGTGAGAGGTACTACCGGGCCCGGGCCCTGTACCCGCGCGCGCCGATCTTCGTCGGCACCGAGAAGGGCGTCGAGAAGTCGGCCGGGAGCTCGCAGTCGTCCGGTTCCGAGAGCGCCGAGCAGGCGGAGGGTTCGAGTGCAGTGGATGTCCCGTGGTAGCGGCGACCGGAGCGCGCGCGGACCCGAGTGGAATATCCTCGGGTCGGCATACCGGGGAAGGACTCGGGAGGGTGCGCGGATGAGATCTTCGGAGGCGCTCAGGGATCAGGGCCTGGCGCCGGCACCAGAGGGGCAGCGTGAGACGCCGCCCTCGGCTCGCGTGGACGGCCGCGAGGCGGCCTCACCCGCCGTGTACCCGCGCTGGTGGCGCGACGCGCTTCGCCGCCGGATGCTCGCGCTCGCCGACACGATCGCCACGATCGCCGCGATCGCGGGCGCGGGACTGTCCCTCGCGGAGGCTCCGTGGGCGCTCGTCTTCCTCCCGCTGTGGCTGCTGCTCGCGAAGCTCGTCGGCCTGTATGACCGCGACCACGAGGCAATCCGCCACCTCACGGTGGACGAGGTCCCGGGGATCCTCGCCTGGGCGGCGGGCGGCACCGCGGCCGTCGCCCTGCTGCTTCCGCTGACCCCCGCGGAGTCGCTGACGACCGCGGGTGCGGCGCGGATGTTCCTCGTCGCCGCGCTCTCGGCGTTCGTCCTCCGGGGGATCGTGCGCTGGGTGTGGCGACGCGCGACCCCGCCCGAGCTCACCGCGGTGATCGGCTCGGGCGAGCTCGCCGACGCGATCGTGAGGAAGGCCGAGCTGTTCACCGACATGCACCTGCGGGTGGTCGAGAACGGCGACCCCTCCGCGCACGACGGCCTCGCACCCGAGAAGCTCGACGAGCTCACCTCCAGGGTCGACCGCGTGGTGGTCGCGTCGCCGAGCGTCGACCCAGACCTGATCGCCCGCCTCGTCCTTGCCTGTCGCGCACGCCAGGTGAAGCTCAGCGTCGTGAGCCCGCTTCGCGGGCGAGCCCTGCCCGTGCTGCGGATCTCCCAGGTCGCCGACCTGCCGGTGTTCGACTACGAGACCTGGGACGTCTCGCGCTCGACCCTGATGCTGAAGCGAGCGTTCGACTTCTGCGTCGCCGCGGCCGCTCTCGTCGTGCTCGGCCCGCTGTTCCCGCTCGTCGCTCTGGCGATCAAGCTGGACAGTCGCGGGCCGGTGATCTTCACCCAGCTTCGGGCGGGGACCGGTGGCCGTCCGTTCCGGATGCACAAGCTGCGCACGATGGCGGCGAACGCGGAGGACTCGCTGTCGGAGATCGTCCGCCTCGAGGAGCTCCGCGAGCCGATGTTCAAGCTCCGCAACGACCCCCGCGTCACGAGGGTCGGCCGGCTGCTGCGACGGTTCAGCCTCGACGAGCTCCCCCAGCTCGTGAACGTGCTGCGAGGTGAGATGGCGATCGTCGGGCCGCGGCCCGAGCAGGTGGACCTCGTCGAGCGCTACGAGCCCGACCACCGCTTCCGGCTCGAGGTGAAGCCCGGGATGACCGGCCCGATGCAGGTGTTCGGGCGCGGTGAGCTGACCTTCGCCGAGCGGCTTGCCGTGGAGCTCGACTACGTCGAGAACATGTCGCTCGGGCGGGACCTCAGGATCCTCTTCCAGACCGTCCCCGTGATCGTTCGGGGGACCGGCGCCTTCTAGCCACCCCCGCCCGATGTGCCCCGCGTGCGGTGGACGGCTGAAGCCGTGGCGGCAGGCTTCGGTCACGGACCCGCAGCTCGCCGGCCGGGACGCCTACCCGCTCGCGCGATGCGAGCGGTGCGGCTCTGCGGTGACCATGGACGCCGGCTCGAGCCCCACCGTCGGCCTCTACGAGGCGGGGACGTACGCGGACGCCCGCGGCTCGCTCGACTGGCTCCTGGAGCCCCTGCGACGCCTGTCCGAGATCGACCGGACCCGCTTTCTGGCGCGGGTCCCGGGCCGGGCTCGCATCCTCGAGGTAGGAGCGGGGGACGGGCGCTTCCTCGCGCGTCTGAACGCGGACGGATACAGGGTGTCCGGGATCGAGCCCGCGGCCGGCGGCGGGGCAGCTGCGCGTTCCCGGGGCGTGGCGGTCCAGAACGTCGGGATCGAGGAGGCGCGGATCGATTCGGGAAGCCAGGACGCCGTCGTCCTGTGGCACGTGCTGGAGCACCTCGACGACCCCGGGGAGGCGCTCGATCGCGCCCGCCGTTGGCTCGCGCCCGGGGGACGGGCGATCGTCGCCTGCCCCGACCTCGGCAGCCTCCAAGCCCGGATCGGCGGGGACGGATGGTTCCATCAGGATGTTCCCCGGCATCGAACTCACTTCACCTCGACCGGCCTCCGAGCCCTTCTCGGGCGCACCGGGTATCGCGTCGACCGGGTCAGTCACCTGGTGATCGAGCAGAATCCGCTCGGCATGTGGCAGACGCTGCTCAACCGCCTCACCCGCGAGCGAGACGTCGCCTTCCGGTTTCTCAAGCGCGACCTCGGCGACGTCGTGCCGCGGGACCGACGGCGAGATCTCGCGGTCACGGCCCTCGCCGGTCCGCTGCTGGTTCCCGTCGCCCTCGCCCTCGAGCTCGGCGCCGGGCTCGCACGGAGGGGCGGCACGATGGTGGTGGAGGCGGTCCCCGCCGGCGGAGACCGCCTCCCCGCGGGTGGATGAGCTAGGGACGCGATTGCGCTCGGCATCGGTGATCGTCCCCTCGGTCGAGGGCGGGGAGCGTCTCGGGAGGCTGCTCGACACGCTCGAGCCCGGCGACGGCGCCCAGGAGACGATCGTCGTCGACAACGGCTCGGTCGCGGAGGCGGTGTCCCGCGAATGCGCGGCCCGCCCGGCGGTCGAGGTGATCCGATTGGAGCGCAACGCCGGCTTCTCGCGCGCGGTGAACGTCGCCGCCGGACGGGCGCAGGGCGAGGCGCTCGTTCTCGTCAACGACGACTGCGTGTGCGACCCCGGGTTCGTCGCCGCGATCGCGGGCGCGCTCGACCCGGGGAGCGCCGCGGTGATGGCGGCCGGGGTGATGCGCGACGGGCGCGATCCGTCGCTGATCGACTCGGCCGGTATGGAGCTCGACCGCACGCTGCTCGTATTCGACTATCTGAACGGCGAGCCGACCTCTCGCCTGAACGCCTCGATTCCGGATCCGATCGGCCCGTCCGGAGCGGCGGCGGCGTTCGATCGCGGCGCCTTCCTCGAGGCCGGCGGTTTCGACGAGCGCCTGTTCGCCTACTGGGAGGACGTCGACCTGGTGCTGAGGCTGCGCCGGCGGGGGGCGCGGTGCGCGCTCGCCCCTGCCGCGCTCGGAACCCACGAGCACTCGGCGACGCTCGGCTCCGGGTCCGCGGCGAAGAACTACCTGATGGGGTTCGGGCGCGGGTACGTGGTCCGCAAATGGGGCGTGCTGCGCAGCCCGACGCGCGCCGCCGGGGTGCTCGCGCGCGATGCCGTCCTCTGCGCCGGCCAGGCGATCGTCGACCGCAATCTCGCCGGGCTTCGGGGGCGGGTACGAGGCTATCGCGCCGCTCTGCCCACGGAGTCGTATCCCGCCGACGCGGTGAGCGCGAGCGCGCCCGGCCCGCTCGCGACGCTGCGGCGCCGAGCCACCCGGCGCGCGCGCATCCGCCGAGGATGACCTCGATGAGCCCGCCGAGGACGCTGGCCGTGTTCCACCTCGCGGAGATCAGCGGGCCGTTCCGGGACCTCGAGTCCTCGCTCGATTGGCTCGCGGAGGCCGGGGTGCTCGAAGTGGTCGTCCCCGGCCCGGGCGCGGTCGCGGATGCGTTTCGGCCGCGCGCCCCCGTCACCGAGCTTCCCTACTCGGCGATCACCCTGCCCGAGGGCGCACGTGGCCTCGCGCGCTCCCCGCGCCGCTTCGTTCGCGAGCTGCGCGCGTTCCGCGCCCACCTGGTCACCGCCCGGCCGGAGGTCGTCGTCGTCGCCACGACGACGCTTCCGACGGCTCTGCTCGCGGCGCGCTTGGAGCGGGTCCCGGCGGTCGTCTACGCGGCCGAGATCCTCACCGCGGCGAGAGGCGAGTGGCGGTTCGCCCCCGGGGCGTCGAGGCGAGCGCTCGTCGCCGCGAACCGACGTCTCGCCGCCGCGGTGGTCGCCTGCTCGGGAGCGGTCGCGGCGCAGTTCCGCGCCTCGGGGGGTCGCCCGCCCACCGTCGCCCACCCGCCGATACCCGATGTCTACGGCGGGGGGGACGGAGCGGGCTTTCGGGCCGCGAACGGCATCTCTTCCGAGGAGCCGTGCGTCGTCGCGGTCGGGAACGTCACCCACGGGCGGGGACAGGACATCCTGATCCGGGCGCTCCCACTGGTCAGGCGCGAGGTTCCCACAGCGCGCTGCGTGTTCGTCGGCAGGCCGTTTCCCCGCCGCAAGGACCACGCATTCCGCGCCGAGCTTCCTCCGCTCGCGGATGACCTCGGGGTCGCCGACGCGGTCACGTTCGCCGAATCCTGCCCGCGGGTTGCAGACGCGTACGCGGCGGCGGACGTCTTCGTCAACCCGGCGCGTGCCCCGGAGTCGTTCGGACGCGCCGGCTGCGAGGCGCTGGTCGCGGGGCGTCCCGTCGTCGCCACCCGGGTCGGCGCGGTCCCCGAGGCTCTCCGGGACGGCGAGACGGCCCTGCTCGTTCCCCCCGAGGACCCCCGGGCGCTGGCGGACGCGATCGTCCGGATGCTTCGGGACCGCTACGAGGCGGAGCGGATCGCCGCCGCCGGTCGGCGCGACGTGCTCAAGCGGTTCACGCCCGAGGCGGCCCGGTCGGCGCTCCGGCGGGTGATCGAGGAGGTCAGCTCGAAAGCCCGACGGCCCGGAGCTCCGGGCGAAGCTCCCGGGTGAAGCGCTCCGCGATCCGCGGATCCAGGTCGCGCTCCCAGCGGGTTCGGCCGTTGCCCCTCGAGGACCCGTGCCGTGCGGTCAGCTCGCCTCCGTCGAGGGCCGTGGGGTCGAGCTCGATCTCGAGCCGTTCCCCGAGACGACGCGCCACACCGCCGAGATCCTCGTCGAGCTCCTCGTAGCGGATCACCGGAACGCTCTCGTCCTCGAGCAGGCCGGCGATCCAGCGAAGCCGCTGGCGGTGGCGGTCGAGGATCCCGTCGAGGCGATCGGTGCCCGCCCACGCGTCCTGGATCGCGAAGCTCGTCGCCGGCTCCTTGTCCTCGAAGGCGCGAATCGAAGCCTGCGTGTCGCGAGGGTCGCGCAGCAGCACGATCAGCTTCAGCGGGGGAAGCTCGCGCGAGTCCACGTGCCACGTGTTGCAGTGCTTCTCGGCGTAATAGCGAGGCGCGGCCCCCTCGCCGGCGCGGGCGATCGCCCTTGCCGACAGCTCTCCCCACGCGAGCTCGAAGCAGCGGCGTGAGATCGGCGCGCCGTCGCGTCCCCCCTCGAGAAGCTCCCGCGGAAGCCACGGCGGGGGCCCGAGCAGCGCCTGGTCCTGCTCCTGGGAGATCGACACGACGTCGTCCTTCGCCCACAGGGCGCCGGGCCAGTCCGTTCGCGAGAGAAGGCGGGACCAGCGCCACAGGTAGGTGAAGTAGCGGCGCTCGTAGGGGTACTTCTCGTCCACGACGACGGCGGTAGAGGTGGCGAGCAGGGCCATGATCGCGGTGCTGCCGTCGCGCCCGAAGTAGTCGACCAGGATGGGAGTGAGCCATGCTCCGCCGGCGGGGGCGGCCACGGGCGCAGGCGGCTGTCCGGCGCGCCGCGGCGACAGGCGGCGCCGGGCGAGCCACGCGAGCTCGGACCCCGAGAGTCGCGGGGGGAGCCGCCGGGGGCGGTCCGCGCCCCCGCGCGTCAAGCGGGGCAGCCTGGTGCGCAGGCGCCACAGGTGGCGGTCGAGGATCGTCCGCATCGTCCGGGCCTGGTCGATCAGCCGTCCCACCGGGGAGCGCCGGATCTGCTCCAGCTCCGACCGAAGCCGGATCCGCTCGGTGTCGACCGCGTTCAGCTCGCGTTTCAAGCGCGCGACCTCGCCGGCGGGGTCCCCGCCCGCCGCGTCAGGCGCCTCGCGGCCCTCTGTGCCGTCGCCTCCGGACACCGCCACCAGAGCGTACCCCCGGCAGGGCCCGCTACAGGCCGTCGGGCCTCGCCGCCCGAGTGGCCGCCAGCTCGGCTCGCTCGCGCGCCGCGCTCCTGCCGAGGAGGGCCTTCGCGGTCACCCGGAGCCGGAGGTTGAGGCGCTGCGCGAGCCACGCCGCTCGCTCGCGTCGCGGCCCGTACGCTCGCCGCAGCACGGCCCGCCGGTTCGCCGCGACGGCGTGCTCGTTGCCGTCCGGGAACATCACGGCCGCGGACGTCCCACCGCGGTGGACGACGCGGCACACGTCGGGGCAGAACCAGGAGTCCACGCCCGAGCGTGCCGCCCGCAGGCCGAGGTCCATGTCCTCTGCGTACATGTGGATCGCGGGATCGAAGGGGCCGAGCGAGCGCAGGACCTCCCGTGGACCGGCGACGCAGGCGCCTGTCAGCCACGCGACCCTCGTCGGGCGCTCCAGCCGCCACGGCTCCGTGCGCGCCTTGAGGGCAGCCGGCTGGACGGCGCCCGGAACGACCGCCCCGAGCCACGGCCAGACACCCTCGGGCGGCCCGCTGGCCGAGGGCTGCACGCTCAGATCGGCGTTGAGCAGCCGCGGGCCGGCGAGGGCACGTCGCTCGACGGAGATCCTCACCAGCTCGTCCAGGCCGGCGTCGAGCAGCTCGGTGTCGGGGTTCAGCATCACGACGGCCGGGTGCCCCGCGCCCTCGACCCCGGCGTTCGATGCAACCCCGAACCCGGCGTTTCGCTCCATCCCGATGAACCGCGCCTCACCCTTCCACTCGCGCGCGGCGCGGACGGGGTCGTCGGAGGAGCCGTTGTCCACCACGATCAGCTCGCGGTCGTCGTCGAGGTGCGAGTTCATGGATGCGACGAGCGTGCGGAGATCGACCGCGGACTCCCACGTCACGACCACGATCGAGTAGGTCATTCGACGCCGGGAGGTTAGCCCGCCGGGGGGAGCGACGCGTCCTTGTGCAGCCATCTCGGAGGGCGCTCGCGCCGCCACGTGAGGACGCCGATCAGCCGCCGCCACGCGAGGCCGTGGAGGAAGAGCCGCTCCCCCCCGAGCGTCTCGGTGCGCCCCGCGAGCCGGCGGATGCGACGCGCCGACAGCCACGCGTACCCGAGCGGGGAGCGATCGATCGCAGCGAACCACTTCACCGCGCGGCGCTTCCGTCCCCGGAGCGAGCCCTCGCAGCGCAGTTCCAGAACGCGCGCCAGGAGCACGACCCGGCAGACGCCGTAGAAGTACTTCCAGCACCAGCCGCCGAATGCGGCATGCCAGTCCTCGCGCAGGATCGCGATTCGCTCGCGCGAGCTGCGCCGGCTTCGCTCCGGGTTCGCTACTGCGTGGCCGACGACGGCGTCCTCGTGCTGAACGTAGTCGTAAAGGGGGTGATCCACGTAGGACACGCGCCCGCTCGCGAGCGCGACGAGCGCGATCCAGTGGTCGTGCCACTGGGTCCCGAGCTCGGGCGGGAACGGGAGGATGCGCGCGAGCAGCTCGCGCCGGAATAGGGACGCCGCCCCCGTGATCGTGTTGCTCACCAGCAGCGAGGCGAGGTTGGTGTGGTTGGTGCGCCGGCGGCTCCAGTAGGTGGCGGAGACCTCCTCTCCCTCGGCGGAGATCACCCGCGCGTCGCTGTACGCGAGCCCGGCGTCGCCGAGCCGGGACAGGAGGGTCTCGAGCTTCGCCGGGTGCCAGCGGTCGTCCTGGTCGGCGAGCGCCACGTAGGCCGCAGCGGCCGGCGTGCTCGACAGCGCGCGCTCGAAGTTGCCGTAGAAGCCGAGTCGCCGCGGCGATCGCGACAGCACGAAGCGGGGGTCGCCGTCCAGGATCTCCTCGAGCGCGGCGAAGCGCGCGGGGTCGGAGCAGTCGTCGCTGATCACGCAGACCCAATTCGTGTGCGTCTGGTCGCGGATCGAGTCGATCTGGTGCCGGAAGAGCTCCGGCGGGGGATCGTAGGTGGCCATGCAGATCGCGACCGGGGCCCCCTCGGAGCCCGATCCGTCGCGCCACGACGCCGGCGCGGATCCCCCGGTCGGCTCGAGCCGCAAGGACGCGAGCTCGTTCCACACCTCGCTTCCGTCGTCGAGCGTCGCCCCGACGCCCAGCGTCGCAACACGTGGCGCGGCCGTCGGCGCGAACGGGACGATTCCCCAGAACCCGGAGCGGTAAGGACGTCCCGCCTCGTATAGGTCGCGGCGCGGCATCCCCTGCGCCATCGGCCGGATCGCGCGCGCGTCGACCAGCAGACGAACGTCGGTGACCCTGCGGCTGCGATGAGAGCAGGAGCCGTAGACGAAGATCGCGTTTCCCCGGCCGACCGCGAGCGCCCGCGGCAGAGCGGTTTCGAGCGTCACCTCGAGCCCTTCGTCGCGCGGGAGCGAGTCGGTCGCCGGGCCGGCGCGCGCCGCGCCCCGTCTCCGCGCCTCTGGTTGGGTCTCCTCCACGTGCATGGGGTTCACCGCACGATGTGGCGCGGGATCGGGAAAATGGTACCCATGCCTACCGCCATCGTCACCGGCTCGGGAGGGCTGATCGGCTCCGAGGCCGTGCGCGAGCTGACCGAGTCCGGGCACGACGTGATCGGGCTCGAGAACGACATGAGGGCGCGCTTCTTCGGGCCCGACGCCTCCACGGCGCACGTCACGCGCGCGCTCGTCGAGCGCTACCCGAGCTTTCGCTCGCTCGAGCTCGACATCCGGGACGGGGACGGGATCGATTCGCTGTGGGAGCGGGAGCGGCGGGACCTGGACCTGATCGTCCACGCGGCCGCCCAGCCCTCCCACGACTGGGCGGCGGGCGACCCCCAGACCGACTTCGCGGTGAACGCGAACGGGACCCTGAACCTCCTCGAGGTGACCCGCCGGCATGCCCCCGATGCCAGCTTCGTGTTCATCTCGACGAACAAGGTGTACGGGGACACGCCGAACCGCCTCCCGCTCGACGAGCTCGACACCCGGCTGGAGCTCCCCGCGGAGCACCGCTATCACGGCGGGATCGACACCTCGATGTCGATCGATTCCTCGATGCACTCGCTGTTCGGCGCCTCGAAGGCGGCCGCCGACCTTCTCGTTCAGGAGTACGGCCGCTACTTCGGGATGCCGACGGTGTGTCTCCGCGGCGGCTGCCTCACGGGTCCGAATCACGCCGGCACGATGCTCCACGGCTTCCTCTCCTACCTGATGAAGTGCACGGCGACCGGCGAGCCGTACACCGTGTTCGGCTACGGCGCGAAGCAGGTTCGCGACAACATCCACAGCGCGGACCTCGTCGAGGCTTGTCTCGCCTTCCATCGCGCCCCCCGCGCGGGGGCCGTCTACAACATCGGCGGCGGCCGCGAGAGCAACTGCTCGATGCTGGAGGCGATCGCGCTCTGCGAGCGGATCGCGGGGACGGAGCTGACGTGGGAGCTCGGCGAGGAGGCGCGGCGTGGGGACCACCGGTGGTGGATCAGCGACCTCGACGAGTTCCGGGCCGACTACCCGGAGTGGCGGCTGCGGTACGGGATCGAGGAGATGCTGCGGGAGATCTACGAGCTCAACGCCGAGCGATGGGCGTCGGTGGTGTCGTGAGCGATTCGGACCGCCAGGCCGAGCTGGACGCGCTCCGCGAGTCCTTCCACGCCGAGCTGGGGCGGAAGGCCGCGCGCATCGCCCAGCTCGAGCAGCACGTCGACGAGGTGGCCCGCAACTTCCGCTCCACGCTGAGCTGGCGGGTCACGGCGCCGCTTCGGGCGGCCGCACGGATCTCGCGCGCCGTACGGCGGCGACCTTGAGCCCCGCGCCGCCGATCTCGGTCGCGCTGCCGACGTTCGACACCGAGGCGAAGCACCTGCGCGCGGCGATCGACTCGGTGCTCGCCCAGACCGAGTCTCGGTGGGAGCTGTGCATCGCCGACGACGGGTCGCGGCGGGCGGGGGTGCGAGAGATGCTGAGCGCGTACGCGTCCGCGGATCCGCGGATCGAGGTGGAGCTGCTCGACGAGAACTCGGGGATCTCGGCCGCGTCGAATCGCGCTCTCGCGGCGTGCGATGGAGAGTTCGTCGCGTTCCTCGATCACGACGACGTGCTTGCGCCCGATGCGCTCGCCGAGGTCGCCCGCGCGATCGCGGCCGACCCGTCGCTCGACGTGATCTACTCCGACCAGGACAAGCTCGACCGTCGCGGGGAGCGGGTCGCCCCGTTTCGCAAGCCGGACTGGTCGCCGGTCTATGCGCTCGGGGCGATGTACGTCGGGCACCTGCTTGTGGTGCGCCGCACCCTGGTGCTGGAGGCGGGCGGCTTCGACCCCGCCTTCGACACGATCCAGGACTTCGAGCTGCTGTTGCGGGTCTCGGAGCGGACGGAGCGGGTCCACCATCTCCCGCGTGTGCTCTATCACTGGCGGGCCGTCCCGGGGAGCATCGCCGCGGGCGTGGACGAGAAGTCGGGCGTCCCGGCGCTCCAGGCCGCCGCGGTCAACGCGCACCTCCGGCGCCGGGGGATCGCGGCGACTGCGGTGCCCCATCCCGAGATCCCCCACCGCGCCCGGCTCGTCCCCGAGCCGCGCTCGGAGCACCCGCTTGTCAGCGCGATCGTCGTCCCGGGCG
>JBOGZL010000016.1:0-7296 GCA_050697195.1 Solirubrobacterales bacterium | reverse complement strand
CGACCACGCTCTGCGCGATCAGGTCGCTCTCGAGGGACACCGGCTGTGACGTGTCCTCGGCGGTAACCCCCCACCTATGCCCGAGTATCCGGTTTCGCTTCAGGGTGGCGCCTGCCGCCCCGCCGCCCCCCTGGTCGATGCTGATCCCAGTGATGAAGTCGTTCGGCGACGCGAGTACCGGGTCGTGGATGAAGTTGTCGGTGATCGTCGGCGTCCCGGCGATCACCCCGATCCCGGCGCCGGCGTTGACGGCCACGCGCGTGCCGGCGATGTCGTTTCCCGAGATCTTGGGCGAGGACGTGGCGCTACCCCCCGCGAACACCGCCTCGAGGAAGTCGTCGAACTCGTTGTCGGAGATCGTCGGCGACCCGCTGGAGGTCGTGACGATCGCGATCTGGTTCTCGGTGGTGGTCGGCGCGGGATCGACGAACGTGTTGTCCGTGATCAGCGGTGAGCCGGCGCCGAACCCGATCTCCATGTGGTTGTTGAACGTCGTGGTGATCGGGCCGGGATCGTCGAAGACGTTGTCTCGGATCGTCGCCGGTCGATGGATCTCGATCGCGCGGTGGTCGGAGCGGATCGTGAATCCGCGTACCTGACCGGTCCCGGTTCCGCTCACGGTGACCGCCGGCGCCGCGGCGGCCCCGTTGTCGATGATCGTCTCGGCCGGATCGGGGCTCTGGGCGACGAGCGACTTCCCGGCACTGAGCACGATCGTGTCGTTGTAGGTCGTCTGAGCGGCGGGGTCGACGGCGAAGATCGTGTCGTCGGGACCCGCCTTCGCCACGGCGCCACCGGGGCCGGTGAACGTCTTGCAGGCGGTCGCGGGCGTGAGGCAGCCGCCGTCGTTGTTCGGCCGCGTCTGATCGACGTAGGTGTTCGCGGCGGACGCCGTCCCCGGTAGCGCGAGCACGCACGCGCCGGCGATCAGGCACAGACGGCGCCTCATCGCTTCACCAGCTTCACCGACTTCGACTGCGTGCTCGGCTCGCCGCCGTCGGGCGTGAACGTGACCTCGGCCTTGACCTTCGCCCTGCCCCCGCCCTTCAGCTTCCGCTTCGCCTTCCCCTTCGGCTTGATCCGCAGCTGCGAGGTGCTGGTTGCCTCGACCGCGATCCGGCGCCCCTTGACCTTCTTCGTCTTCCCCAGCTCGAGCCCGCCCGGGGGATCCAGACCCTCGACCGTGAGCTTCGCGGTTCCCTTCTTCTTCTCGCGCTTCGCCTTGCGGAGGAAGAACTCGTTCGAGGGAAGAAGCCCGTCCACCGCCACCCCGCTGGGATCCGCGTCCGCGATGAAGCCCTGGTCCACGCTCGTGGCGTTGAGGCCCCCCCGCCCGATCGCCCCTGCGAGGCCCCAGTAGATGTGGGCGGCGTCGACCGCCACTCCGGCCGGCTGATCGGGAACCGGGATGAAGCTGTTCGTCACCGCGGACTTGTCCAGGTTCGCGCGACCGATCGTCGGAGCAGGGAACAGAACCTCATTCGCCCAGTAGAGGTGGGCGGGGCCGACCGCCACCCCTCCGGCGTTGAGCCCGGATCCGACGACGAAGTTCTGGTTCACGCCGGTGCCGCTCAGGGTCGCGCGCCCAATCGAGCTCCCGTCGAAGTTCGACCAGTAGATCCGCCCGCCGCCCACCGCCACCCCGCGTGGCTCCCGCGCGCCGCCGATGAACGCCTGGTCCACGCCGCTGCGATCGAGGTTCGCGCGCCCGATCGCGTCGGTCTCGGCCGGGCCGGCGTTTCCCCAGTAGATGTGCGAGCCCGTCACCGCGACGCCGCAGGGACGGGCCTCAGCGGTCAGCCGGATGAATCGAGGCTCAACGCTGGTGCCGTCCAGACTTGCCCTCCCGATCAACCCGGCGTTCTCGCTGAAGTTCCCGTCGGCCCAGTAGATGTGCGCGCCGTCCACGGCGGGACTGCCGCACGGTTCGGCGAACTCTCCGGCCTCGATGAACTCGGGGTCGACGCTGGCCGGATTTCCGTCGAGGTTGGCTCGACCGATGTCGCCCTCCCGTGTCAGCTCCGTCCAGTACACGAACCCCTCTGCCCGGGCAGCTGGCAGGCAAGGGACGACTGCCGCCGCCGCAAGGATGAGGGCCGGCCACCGGGCTCGCCTAGATGCCATGCGGCCACGCTAGGCGGCGCCCCTCACCGCCGGCTTACCGCGCCTGAAGAATGGTTACTAAGCGGCGCCTCATCGCTTCACCAGCTTCAGCGACTTGACCTCGGTGTTCGGCTCGCCGCCCTCGGGCGTGAACGTGACGTTGGCCTTGACCTTAGCCTTGCCGATCTCCTCTAGCTTCTCCTTCGCCTTGCCCCTGGGCTTGATCGACAGCTTCTCCTCGCCGGCCGCTTCGACATGCTCGGTATCGGGCTTGACCTTCTTCGTCTTCTCGAGCTCGAGTTCTCCGGGTCCCGGAACCTCGACGATCAGCTTCGCGGTGCCCTTGTCCTTGTTCTTGATCAGCCCGCCGAAGTCGAACTTGTTTACGGCGACCGGCACCTCGAAATCGGGTAGCTGGAACAGCGAATCGGTGGCGAGTCCGCATGCGCCGCCCGCCCCCGGGATCAGGCCGTGGTGAACGCCGGTGCCGTTGACATTCGCACGTCCGATCCCCCCGCCGAGGCTGTCCGCCCAGTAGACATGGGAGCCGTGGACCGCCACACCACACGGGAACCCGCTGGCTCCGGTGATGAAGCTCTGGTTCACTCCGGTGCCGTTCAGGTTGGAGCGCCCGATCGACCCCCCGAGGAGCTCGGGCCAGAATATGTGCGAGCCGTCGACCGCCACGCCCCACGGGTCGTCGAGGCCGGTGATGAAGCTCTGGTTCACTCCGCTGCCGTTTAGGTTGGAGCGCCCGATCGACCCCGTGAGCGGGTTGGTCCAGTACAAGTGCGAGTCGACCGCGACGGCGTTGGGTCCGCTGGCGCCGGTAATGAAGCTCTGGTTCACCCCGGTGCCGTTCAGATTGGCGCGCCCGATCGTGTCGGCATTTGCCCAGAAGATGTGTGGCGCGCGCTCCCCGCTCACCGCCACTCCACATGGTGCGTCCGCACCGGTGATGAAGCTCTGGTTCACAGCACCGCCGTTCAGGTTGGCCCGCCCGATCGTCGTCGCCTCCGAATTGGCCCAGTAGATGTGCGTGTTGGTGACGGCCACGCCGCAGGGCGCCTTGCCGCCCGTGATAAAGCTGTAGATCGCCCCGCTGCCGTTCAGATTGGCGCGCCCGATCTGCTCGCCCGCGCCGAACCCGGGGTTGGACCAGTACACGAACGCGTCGGCCCGCGTGGCGAGGACCAGCGTAAGCACGACCAGCGTCCCCAGAAGAACCGCTCCCTTGCGTGTCCGGGTTGCCACCGGTTGGCAACGTACGCGCCGACGCTAACCGTTGGCTTACCGCGGTCGTCCCGACCCGCTAGACGGACTCGCCGGCGAGGATCTGCGCCTGGAGGCGGGAGGTCGCCTCGGCGGGCTCGACGCCGAGCTCCCCGACGAGGGCGCGGCGGCACTCGAGGTACTGGCGGAGCGCGTGGCCGGTCCTCCCTGAGCGGGCGTACGCGGCCATCAGCTCGCGGTGGCCCGCCTCGTTGAGCGGGTCCAGCTCGACGATGTCACGCGCGGCCGCGATCGTGCTCGGGTGGTCCTCGTTGCGGACGTGCAGCGCAACCAGGGCGGTGAGGAGCTCGACGTAGCGGTCGACGAGCCGCTCGCGCCATGCGATCGTCCACTCGCTGTAGCGCTCGGCCGGCAGCGGCTCGCCTCCCCACAGGGATCGCGCGCGCTCGAGCAGGCGCTGCCGATCGCGCCCGGTCTCTTCGAGCGCCACCGCGGCGGCGGCCTCGAAGTCCTCAGCGTCCACCGTGTCGCGCTCCCCAAGCCTGAGGCGGTAACCGCCCTCGATTGACTCGAGCACCGTGTGCGCGGCATCGGGCAGGTCGAGTGCGCGGCGAGCCCGCGACACGGCCGTGTGCAGGCTGCTCCGCGCGCGCTCCGGCGGAAGCTTCGGCCACAGAGCCTCGACGACCACCTCCGCCGGCACGACCTCAGCCCGGTGAATGAGCAGGAACCGGACCACCCTCGCGGCCGTGGGGCGATCCCACGTCTCGTCCTCGATCTCCCAGGCGCCACGTCGAACGGAGAAATCACCGAGGAGTCCGAAATGCAGCGGCGGCACCGCCTCGGCGAGCCGGTCTCGCGCGCGGCGGGCGGCCGCGCCGACGCCGGGCTCCTCGTCCGCGACCAGCTCGTGCAGCCGCCGAACCGCCTCGGGATGACCCGACGCGGTCGCGGGGTCGAGGGCGGCTCGACGAACCTCCGGCAGTGGATGGGCCATGAACTCGACCAGCGCCAGGCCGTCGGGAAACGCCTCCCCGATCGCGTTCACGACCTCGTCCGCGTCGAGCAGACGCCGCTCCAGGGCGGACCACAGCAGCGGCTGGAGCTGCTCCCACTCGCGTCGCAGGATGTACGGCCTCACCGGACCCGCGTCCCGCCACGCCACGCGAAGGTCCTCATCAGCGCCCGCTTGATCGCCGTCTCCCTCACGCAGCCAGGCGCGAAGCGCGAGAAGTCCCGGGCGGGGCACGAGACCACCGCTGGGGAGCGCCTCATCCACCACCTCGATCGTGTCGCCGAGAAGCGTCCACGCCCTCTGACGACTCCCGGTCCGCGCGAGGGCGGGCACCAGGTCCGAGGCCACCGACGCCCGGAACAGGATCGGGGCGGAGGGCTGGATCTCGATCGCCCGCTCGGCGGCAGCGCACGTCTCCGCTGCGTCGCCGCGCATCGCGGCCACGCGGGCGCGGGCGACGTGGTGAACATGGGCGCGCCAACCCCGCTCGATCGGAACTCCGAGTGCCAGCTCGGCCTCCGCCTCCGGGAGTCGCCCCGCCCGCGTGTGAAGCTTCGCGCGCCAATCATGGTTCTCGCGCGCGAGGAACGGAGCGAGCGCCTCACCGGCAAACTCCTCGATCTCAGTCCACATCGCGATCGCGTCGTTCCACTGGCCGCGCTCCTCCAGGAACACCGCGACGCAGCTCATCACGTAGAGCCGGACGTTGAACGGGTCCTCGCGCCTCGATTCCGAAAGCGCCGCGCGGGCCCGCTCGAGCGATGCGTCGAAATCGCCGCGCGCGGTATCGATGAAGGCTCGCCTGACCGCCTCGACGTTCGCGATCGCGTCCGCGTCGGGATGGCGCCGGGCGCGTTCCGCGATTCGCTCGGACTCCTCGAACCGCCCGAATCCCGCCAGCACCATCGCCGCCATGATCGCCGTGGCCGGTCCGAACGCGCCGGCGGCGGACGCCGCGGGTTCGTCGAATCCCTCCGCCGCCCGCACCGCGCCGTCGACGTCCCCGAGCGCCCCGAGGCTGTCTGCGATCATGAACCGCGCCATCCACTCGCGAGGCGAATCGTCGCGACCACGGAGGCCGTCGACCGCCTCCCACAGCAGCTCGGCCGCGCGAGGATGGTTGCCGGCCGCCCATTCCACCTGACCCTCGAGCAACCGGATCCCGGGCTCCCCGCGAGCCGCCGGCGGCAGGCGCTCGACCACCCCGCGCACCAGGCCCGGCGACCCGCGGATCAGCTCGGGCCCCTCCCGCTCGAGGAACGGGGTCAGCTCCTCCCATTCCCCTGCCTCGAGCCAGAGATCGATCGCCTCGATCGGATCGCCGCTCGTCGCGATCGCGGGGGCGACTCGGGCGCGAAGGGCGAGGCGCGCGGGCTCGTCCCGCTCGGCCTCCAAGCGGGCGAGGAGGAACTCGCGGAACAGCGGGTGATAGGAGAACTCGCCCCGCCCGCCGCCTCGTTGAACGAGGACGCCGGCGCGCTCGACGCGCTCCAGGAGGTCGTCCGGCCACTCCAGCGCCGCGGCGATACCCGGGGTGATCCTTTGTGCGACGCTCGAGTCGACCACCGCCTCCCGGAGGTCGGGGTCGAGCGAGTCGAGGACCTCCTCGGCAAGGTAGGAATGAAGCGCGGTGAGCGAGGCGGCGTTCGGGGCATCGCCGGCCGCGGCCGTGGTCCATTCCCGACGGTGGGCGGGCGTGAGCCTTGCGAGCAGCGCGACGCCGAGTGGCCAACCCTGCGCCGCCGACACCACCGCCTCGACGTCCCCGTCGCCGGCGTGATCGCCGCCCGACAGGCGCAGCACCTCTGCCGATTCCTCGGCGCTGAACACGAGGTCGGCCGCCCCGAGCTCGGTCAGGCCCCCGGCTGCCCGCAGCTTCGCGAGCCGCAGGTTCGGCGGTCGCCGCGCGGCGACGGTGACCCGCAGGGTGGCGATCCGGGCGCACAGCAGCTTCTCCACCAGCGCGAGCGCGCCGTCGGCGCCCTCGAGGCGCTCGGCGTCGTCGATCACGACGAACAGCGGCTCGACCAAGAGGTCCGCGAGCTCCGCGAGCAGCTGGTCGGTCGCCGCCTGCGGGTTGATTCCCCCGGGCGCGGCGGCTAGCCGCTCCGCGAACGCGTCGGCCGCGCCGGGGGTCGCCCTCCTGGTCGCGTCGACGATGGCGAGCAGGAGTCGCCCCGGATCGCGCTCCGCATCGGTGCAGGCGATCCACGCCACCGGGAGCCCACGCGCGCGCAGGGCCTGGTCGAGCAGCGTCGACTTGCCGAACCCGGGACCGGCCACCACCAGCAACGGGCCCGAAGCGACGGCCTCGTCCACCCTCGCGGCAAGCCGCGGCCGCTCGATCAGCGCTTCGGCGCCTGCCCGCTGTTTCTCAGCGGCCGCTCCGGCTCCCCGCTGTACAGATCTCGTCGCCGCGACTGGAGTCTACGCCGCTGCGACGCACGGGGACGCTACTTCTTGACCAGCTTGACCTTCTTCTCCTTCGTCTCCGGGTCGCCGCCGGTCGGGGTGTAGGTGACCTCGGGCGTGACCTTCGTCTTGCCCTTCTGGTTGAGCTTGCGCTTCTTGTTCCCCTTGGCCTTGATCTTGAGCTTCACCTCGCCCGCGGCGGTCGCCTCCTTGGAGGTCGGCTTGATGCTCTTGCCGGCGAGGTCGAGCGTCCCCGGGCCGCCCACCTCGACCGTGAGCTTCGCGGTGCCCTTCTTCTTGTTCTTCTTCGCCTTGCCGAGCTCGAACTGACCCGGCCCCGGGCCGTCGCCCCCGAAGGTGAATGTCACCGACGGGGTACCCGTGCTGTCCGCGCCAACCGACGTGTTCGTCGCGCCGGCCCCGAACGCGCTCGAGCCACCGCCGGCGCCACCGCCGGCGCCGCTTCCGCCGCTCCCGGTGCCGCCGCCGCCACCACCGAAGGCGCCACCGCCTCCGCCGCCGCCGGCGCCCGC
>JBOGZL010000015.1:0-2811 GCA_050697195.1 Solirubrobacterales bacterium | reverse complement strand
TACACGGTCGCCGACGGGTTGATCACCCGGATGGACATCTTCAACGACAGGTGGCAGGCGCAGGACGCCGCGGGGCTGACGAGCTAGGTTTCGGGCTCGCGCTCGGCGGCGCCCACCGCGAGCTCCTCGCACGCCTGGCGCATCGAGTCGAGCGAGTTGCCGAGCCAGGCGCGGAAGTAGCGCTGGCCGATGATCGTGTCGACGACGCGGTTGACGACCCCCTGCGGGTCCATTCCCATCCTCCCGTCCACGAACGTCCCGCCCCGCGCCTCGGTGAGCGCGAACTGGACGAAGGTCCCGGTGTTGATGCACCGGATCGCGAGCTCCTCGCAGTCGTCGAGTCGCTCGATCTCGAGCTCCATCTCGTCCTTGCCCACCGGCGTCGAGACCACCTCCCTGTAGGTGCATCCCTCGGCGAGCTCGTCGCACTGAACGTCGACCACCCGCGGCCACCACTGCGGGTGCCGGTTGACGTCCGCGATCAGCTCCCACACGACCTCGAGCGGGGCGTCGATCCACACCTGCTGTCGCGAGTCCGACATCGCGTCGATTGTGCCAAGCCAGCCCCCCGGCGAGCGTGACCCTCGTACCTATAATGGCCGCAGAGCGAGGCCGGGAGCGAATTCGTGCAGCAGATGCAGATCTACGGAGTGAGCTTCGACATGGTCGGCAAGCAGCCGATCGTGCTCCTGAAGACCGTGGACGGCAACCGCTTTCTCCCGATCTGGATCGGCCACCCCGAGGCCGCGGCGATCCTGATGAAGCTCCAGGGCGCGTCGACCCCGCGCCCGATGACCCACGACCTCCTCAACGACCTCCTCGACCAGTTCGAGGCTAAGTGCGAGCGGGTCTCGGTGACCGAGCTTCGCGACAACACCTTCTACGCCTCGATCACGATCTCGGTCAACGGCTCCGAGATGGAGATCGACTCGCGCCCCTCCGACGCGCTCGCGCTCGCCGTCCGCACCTCCGCCCCGATCTTCGCCGCCGACGACGTGATCGAGGAGTCCTCGATCGAGTTCGAGCACGAGGTCGAGGACACCGAGGAGGTCGTGGAGAAGTTCAAGGACTTCCTCGACGAGGTCAGCCCCGAGGACTTCGCCGGCGGCGGCGAGCAATAGCAGGAATCACACCCGCGACGTGCTCCGCTCCGCGTCCGCCGCGGCGGGGTTTGTGGTGGGACTGCGACTTTTCGGTGTTTGTGGTGTTCTTGTCCCTGCAAACGCGAATCGGAGGGAACCGAGATGCGGAATACAGGGGTGCCAGAAGGGATTCTGGAGTTCGAGTTGGGGCTCGACCACGACGCGCCGGCGCAGGTGCGAGACGCGCTCGAGGTCGCGCTCGAGGAGATCGATCCGGGGGCGAGGCTGACAGCCGGCCTCCTCGGCCGCGCGGTTGCGGCGAGCTGCATCCGCGGCGACGGCGGCCGGATCTGGATCGAGCCGAGGGTCGGGGCCGACACGGTCCGGGTCGAGGTCAGCGGCGAGGGAGACGGGTTCCGGCTCCCGCTGAGCGGTCGGGATATCGACTACTTCAGCATCGACGACAGCGCCGCGCAGCCGATCGGGTGGCGCTCGTATCTGCTCGAGCGACTCGCCGACGACTGGGGGGTCGACGCCGAAGCCGGCGTCGCCTGGTTCGAGGTCGAGCTCTCGGCCGCGACCGACGAGCTCCCCGCCCGCAGGCTCGCGCTACGCAAGTAGCTCGATACGAAGGTCCAGGTTGCGGAGCCTGGTCCACTCCGCATCCCCGGTCACGACCGATTCGACGTCGGGATGGAGCTCAGAGGTCGCGAGAATGAACGCGTCCGGCATCCGGAGCGAGCGGCGCCGAACGCGGAGCTCGGCAGCGCGCTCGGCGATCCCGGGATCAACCGGCAGGATCTCGGAGATCACGTCCTCGAAGAAACCGCGCACCGCCCTCGGGGGATGGTGACCGAGCCCTCCGCCGGTCAGCACCTCGGCATAGGTGACTACGGAGACGAACAGGGACTGTGTCGGCAGCAGCGCCTTGATCAGGGCGGCTGCGGTTTCGTGGAGAGCATCGCGGCGATCGAGGAAGCCGGCGACCGCCGTTGAGTCGAGGACTACCGCCACTCGCGGCGCAGGTCCAGGATCTGCTCACGGAGCCTGCCGCCCGTGTCCAGGCAGCCGGAGTAGCGATCCAAAAGCTCATCCACCCGGGTTAGGAGGACCCGTCCGGCCCCCTGCGCCTCGGCGCGCAGGTCGTCGCCGGTGCGGAACCCGGCACCGCGAAAAGCGTCAGCCGGAATTGTCACCTGGTGCTTGCTGGAGATCCTCGTGCGGTCACGGGGACGAGTGCTTCGGCCCCTCTTGTTCTTTACCTTTCTTGCCATACGTAAAGAATACATCCCGGGACACACAACGGTGGATTGTCGGCCGGGTCACGTCGCGGGGGCGGCGCGGTTCGTGCCGACTCCGTGCCGCGCTGAGCGCGCACGACGTCCGAAACGTCAAAGACGGCCGCGACCGTGCGGTGGGAGGATCTGCGCTCATGGTCGATCTCGACGCGGCGTTTCGGTTCGTGGCTGCCCACGCGCGGGTGCTCGACCGACGCCGGCTCGAGGTCGTGCTCGACGACGCTGCGCCCGACGGGGCGCTCGCGGCGCTGAGCGCCTACCGCAACCCCGACGGCGGCTACGGCTGGGGGCTCGAGCCCGACCTCAGGGCCACCGAGAGCCAGCCCGCGCCGCCGCTGCACGCGTTCGAGGTCTTCGAGGACATCATCCCCGCCACGACCCCGCGCGCGGCCGAGCTCTGCGACTGGCTGGAGTCGGCCTCGCTGCCCGAC
>JBOGZL010000014.1:0-2329 GCA_050697195.1 Solirubrobacterales bacterium | reverse complement strand
CCAACGGGTATCTGCTCGAGCGCGACGCCGCCGCTCTGGTCGACGCCGGGATCGACCGCGTCAACGTGTCGATCGACTCCCTGGCGCGCGACCGCTTCTTCCACATCACCCGCCGCGACTCGCTGCCCCGGGTGCTGCGGGGGCTCGAGGCGATCGCGGCCTTCCCGGAGGTCCGCCCGATAAAGGTCAACGCGATCGCGATGCGCGACTTCACCGAGGACGAGGTGTTGCGCTTCTGCGAGTTCGCCCGCACCACCGACTACCAGGTGCGCTTCATCGAGTTCATGCCCCTCGACGCCGACCGGGCGTGGACCCCCGACGCGGTGCTGACCGGGAGCGAGATCAGGGCGATCATCGAGTCCCGGTACCGGCTCGACGAGCTCGCGCGCGAGCGCTCGGCGACCGCACGGGTGTTTCGCTTCGCCGACGGCGAGGGCGAGATCGGCTTCATCAACCCGGTCTCGGAGCCGTTCTGCGCCGACTGCAACCGGATCCGCCTGACCAGCGACGGAAAGCTCCGCACCTGCCTGTTCTCCCGGCACGAGACCGACCTGCGCGGTCCGCTCCGGGACGGCGCCGACGACCGCGAGCTGGAGGCGATCGTGCGCGACGCTGTGTGGCGCAAGGAGCTCAAGCACCACGTCAACGAGCCCGGGTTCCGCCCCCCGCCGCGCACCATGAGCCGGATCGGCGGCTGACCACAGTCAATTCCGAGACGCCGGGCTTCGAGGTCGGTGGGAGGCGGCGCCGCGCTGGCCTCGTCGTCGGCGGCGTTGACCGCCGCACCGCAAGGAGCTTCGGGTGGATCCGAGCGTCGACGCGCTCGATCAGCAGTGGGTTGGCGACCGAGCGGGCGCGCGTTGACCGAGGCGCGGGGGGTGATGTAGGGTTGCCCGCGAGGGTGCGCGAGGCGCCCGAACACGCCTCCCGGGGGCGCTTTGCCTTGATCGTCAGGCCAGCGGTTCGACTGACGCGGCTGGTCCCCGCGCAGGCGCTGGCCTTGGCGGCCGCGCTGGCGACGCTTCCCCGCGGCCGCGCCGGCGGCCGCGCCGAGCGCCTACGTCACGAACCTCAACGACGCCAACGTCTCCCAGTACACGATCGGCGCCGGCGGCGCGCTCGCCGCGAAGGCCCCCGCGAGCGTCGCCGCGGGCGCCAGCCCGGTCGGGGTGGCGGGCGGATGATCAGCCACCGCTCCTTCGGCTTTCTCGGCGGCGCCCCTGGTCGCTCTGGTCTATCTCTGCTGCGGCGGGATCGAGATCGACCTCCCTCTCAGATGAGGTCAGGTTTCAGCCACTCGAACCGGTGGAGACCCAAAAAAGAGCCCTTGCTCACACTGAAGAAGAAGTCCGTAGCGACGCCCGCGGCTCCACAAGCGCTGAGCCACGGCCGCCCTACCAGGACGAGGTTCCCGGTGAGCAGGTGGCCGAACGCGCCGCGGCGCAGGCCGCGGCGCGCATGCGGCATCAGGACGTCAGGTCTTGATCAGGCCGTTGGGGTTGAACACGTACTTCTTGGCGGCTCCCTGGTCGAAGTCCTTGTATCCGTCCGGGGCCTGGTCCAGCGTGATGATCGTGGCGTTCACCGCCTTTGCGATCTGTGCGCGATCGTTCAGGATCATCTGCATCAGGCCGTGGTGGTACCTCATCACCGGGCACTGACCGGTGGTGAAGCTGTGCGACTTCGCCCAGCCGAGGCCGATCCGGATCGACAGCGAGCCCACCTTGGCCTCATCATCGACGCCGCCCGGATCGCCGGTCACGTACAGGCCCGGGATGCCGAGCTTGCCGGCCGCCGAGGTGAGGTCCATCAGTGAATTGAGGACCGTCGCCGGCGCCTCGTGATCGGCGTCCGTGCCGTGTCCGCGGGCCTCGAAGCCCACGGCGTCGACGGCGGCGTCGACCTCCGGCACGCCCAGGATCTGCTCGATCTGGTCCTTCGGCTCGCCCTTCGAGACATCGATAGCCTCGCAGCCGAAGCTGCGCGCCTGCTCCAGCCGCTCGGGGATCAGGTCTCCGACGATCACGACCGCCGCCCCCAGCAGCTGGGCCGAGTGGGCCGCGGCGAGGCCGACGGGTCCCGCGCCGGCGATGTAGACCGTCGAGCCGGACGTGACCCCGGCGGTGTAACAGCCGTGGTACCCGGTCGGGAAGATGTCCGACAGCATCGTCAGGTCGAGGATCTTCTCCATCGCCTGATCCTTGTCGGGGAACTTCAGGAGGTTCCAGTCGGCGTAGGGCACGAGCACGTACTCCGCCTGGCCGCCGACCCAGCCGCCCATGTCGACGTAGCCGTACGCCGAGCCGGGCCGGTCGGGGTTGACGTTCAG
>JBOGZL010000013.1:0-5250 GCA_050697195.1 Solirubrobacterales bacterium | reverse complement strand
GTGTCGAGGACACGAGCTCGCGCGACGGTCGGGTCGAGATCGGCGTCGCGGTCGAGACGGGGCGAAACGTGAGGCGGGCAGGCGAGGACGTGCGCAGCGGCGAAGCCGTCGTCGGTCCGGGAACCGTGCTCGGGCCGGCCGAGCTCGGGGTGATCGCCGCGGTCGGACGGGACGCCGTCGAGTGCACGCGCCGGCCCAGCGTCTGCGTCCTGACCACGGGCGACGAACTGCACGAGCCCGGCAAGCCGCTGGGCCCCGGTGGGGTTCGCAACTCCAACGCCCACTCGGTACCGGCGCTTGCCGAGCGCGCGGGGGGCGAGGTCGGGCGCGTCGAGACGGTGCCCGACGAGTCCACCGCCACGCCGGGAGCGATCGAGCGCGCGCTCGACCACGACGTCGTCGTGATCTGCGGCGGCCTGTCGGTCGGCGAGCACGACCACGTGCGGAGCGCGCTCGGGGAGCTGGGGGTCGAGGAGGTCTTCTGGGGAGTCGCGCTGCGTCCGGGGAAGCCGACCGCGTTCGGCACCCACCCGGACGGCGCCCTCGTCTTCGGGCTGCCCGGGAACCCGGTCTCGGCGATGGTCACGTTCCTGCTCGCCCGGCCCGCGATCGAGGCGCTGCTCGGCTCGAACCCTGGGCGGCATCGCGCGACGGCGATCCTCGACGAGGACTACGCGAAGAAGCCGGGGCGCGCCCACGCCGTGCGCTGCCGGCTTGAGCTCGCCGAAGACGGGTGGCACGCGCGCACAACCGGCGAGCAGGGGTCGCACGTGCTCACCTCGATGCTGGGGGCCGACGCGCTCGCCCTGATCCCGACCGACAGCGGGAGCGTGAGCGCCGGTGAGCGCGTCGAGATCGAGCTTCTACCATGAGCGGCGTGACCGTCACGGTGCGGCTGTTCGCGATGCTCCGCGAGCGCGCGTGTCGCGACGCGTTCGAGCTCGAGCTGGCTGACGGGGCGACGGTCGCGGACGCGCTCGAGGCGCTGCGGGATCGGGACGGCCTCGGGGACATGCTGGAGCGCATGCCCGTCCTGGCGGCGGTCAACCGCGAGTACGCGGCGACAGAGACGCCGCTCGCCCCGGGCGACGAGCTCGCCTTGATCCCGCCGGTGAGCGGCGGCGGCGGGACCGGCCCGCGCGCGGATTCGGAGCCCCACGTGCGGATCAGCGCGGATTCGCTGTCGCTCGACGCCGTCGCCGGCGAGGTCATCCGGCCCGGGGCGGGTGCGATCGTTAGCTTCCAGGGCACGACCCGCGACGTCGACCGGCTCGAGTACGAGGCTTACGCGCAGATGGCCGAGCGACGGATCGCGGCGATCCTGCGCGAGTGCGTCGACCGGCACCGACTCGAGGCGGCCGCGGCCGAGCACCGGGTCGGGGCGGTCCCGCTCGGCGAGCCCAGCGTGATCGTCGCGGTCTCCGCCCGCCACCGCGCCGAGGCGTTCGCCGGCGCGCGCGAGGCGATCGACCGGATCAAGGCCGAGGCCCCGATCTGGAAGCGGGAGGTTGAGGATGGAGACCGCGGGGTTTCGCGGTGGGTCGAGGGAACGGTTCCGAAGGACGCGCCGGCGGGGGGCCGAGCTCGGTGAGCGAGACGAGGCTCACCCACCTCGACGAGGAGGGCGCGGCCCGCATGGTCGACGTCGGCCACAAGCCGGAGACGCGACGTGCGCGCGCGCGCGCCGAGGCGCGGGTGAGGATGAGCCCCGAGACTGCTCAGGCCGTGGAGGCCGGCGACGCCCCGAAGGGTGACGTGCTCGGTGCCGCGCGGCTGGCCGGGATCCAGGCGGCCAAGCGCACTTGGGAGCTGATCCCGCTCGCCCACCCGCTGCTGCTCGACCGGGTCGACGTCGAGACGACGGTCGACGCGGCGGAGGGCGTCGTTGTGTTGACCGCGCAGGCCTTCGTCACTGTCCGCACAGGGGTCGAGATGGAGGCGATGACCGCGTGCGCCGTGGCGGCCCTGACCGTCTACGACATGGTCAAGGGAATCGAGCGCGGGGTGACGATCGAGGGGATTGCGCTGCTCGAGAAGGGCGGCGGCCGCAGCGGCGGGTGGCGCCGCGGCGATCCGTGGCGCGACGCTGATCAACAATTTCCCGGGCAACCCCGCAAGCATTGAGGAGGCGGGCGAGGCGATCACGGGCGCTCTCCCGCATGCGCTCGAGCTGATCGCTGGACGCCGTTCGCAGCACTAGCGAGCGCGAATCGGCGCCCCTCGTGAGCTTCGACCGTGGTCGCCTGCCGGGTGTGACCTGGGGCGGAAAGCCGTTCGGCGCACGCACCCGCAGCCAACCTAAGGCGCGCGGACCGATCACTCCCTGTTGGGGTCCAGTTCGTCGTGCACCCCGCGGGTAGAGTGCTGGGGCTGGCCAGATGAGCGACTTCATCTCTCGAGGGTTTTCGCGCCGCCGACACACGCCGGAGGAGCTCGCCGATCGGCTTCCCCCCGGCCAATACGCGGAGCCGGGCTTCCCCGTCCTCACCGCAGGCCCGACGCCCGATATCGGTACCGACGCGTGGAGCTTCCGGATCGACGGCAGGTCGGCGAGGAGACCGAGTGGACGTGGCAGGAGTTCCACCAGCTTCAGTTCGAGACGGTGCCGTGCGACATCCACTGCGTGACCAAGTGGTCGAAGCTCGGCACCAGCTTCCGCGGGGTCTCGGTCGACACCCTGCTGGAGCAGGCCGAGCCGTTGGGCGCCTACGCGATGGCCTACTCCCACGGCGGCTACACGACGAACCTGCCGATCGAGGATCTCACCGACGGCAAGGCGTGGGTCGTCACCGAGCACGAGGGCGACCCGCTGCCCGCGAGCACGGTGGGCCGGCCAGGCTGCTCGTGCCGCACCTCTACTTCTGGAAGAGCGCCAAGTGGGTCGCCGGGCTTCGGATCATGGATCACGACGAGCCCGGCTTCTGGGAGCAGAACGGCTACCACAACCGCGGCGACCCCTGGAGGGAGGAGCGCTATTGGACCGACTGACACCGGTCGAACAGCGCGCCCCGGGCCGCTGGCAGGTCGGCACTGTCACCTCGATCAAGCAGGAGACGCCGCGCGTGAAGTCGTTTCGCATCGAGCTGCCGATGTGGATGGAACACCTGCCTGGCCAGCACTATGACGTCCGGCTGACCGCCCCCGACGGGTACCGCGCCGAGCGTTCCTATTCGGTCGCCTCCTCGCCGCTCGACGCGGGAGAGATAGAGCTGACGATCGACCTGCTCGCCGACGGCGAGGTCTCCCCCTACTTTCACGAGGTCGTGGTCGAGGGTGATCAGGTCGAGGTCCGGGGTCCGTTTGCCTCCTACTTCGTCTGGCGCGCTGAGGCGCCTGTTCTCCTCGTCGGCGGCGGGTCCGGGGTAGTGCCGCTGATGGCGATGCTGCGTCATCGGCGTCGCGCGATGCCCGAGCTCGAAATGCGGCTCGTCTACTCGATCAGATCGGCGGAGGACGTGATCTACGCCGAGGAGCTCGGAGACGACGCCGTGCTCACCTCCACCCGCGAGCCCCCCGATGGTTGGACCGGCCATACCGGGCGCGTCGACGAATCGCTGATCGCCGAGGCCGAACCCGACACCGCCGTCGCCTTCATCTGCGGCTCCCACGGGTTCGTCGAGACCGCCAGCGAACTGATGATGCAAGCGGGCGTCGCGCCGCAGCAAATTCGCACTGAGCGCTTCGGACCGACCGGCTAAGCTGCTTCCGCCGCAGCGCGCCCTCCCGGCCCACTCCTTCGATCGTCGTCGCGGCGCGCGCTCGAGGCGCCCCGTAGCCGTCCCGCAGTACCTCCCGCTCGACGAGGTAGTGGCCGAGGACACGAAAGGCGGCCTTGAACGTGAGCCACTCCCCGAGGATTGTCTGCCCACCTCGGTGAATGGACCCGTACTCGGCGGGGGCCCGGCATCGGCGAGCAGCCGCGCCAGGGTAGCTGCGTCGCACGGAACACGCTCGATGCGCGCGCAGCCACGATCGCGATACATTCATGTCCGCACCCAGGCCGGAAGGAGGCACGTGCGGCGCCTGCGGATGCTGTCCCTGCTCCTCGCGATCGCCGTGGTCGGGATCGCCGCCGGCTGCGGTGGCGACGACGATGAGGAGGCGGCCGCGCCGGCCGAGACGGCCACCGAGACCGAGGCGGCGGGTGGCGGTCAGACGGTCGACATGACCGAGTATGAGTTTGGGCCCAACGACGTGACCGTGAGCCAGGATGAGACGATCACCGCCGAGACCACGGGCAACATCGCGCACAACCTCGCGATCGAGGAGGGCCCCGATCCCAACAAGCCCTCGAATGAACTCGCGGCGACGCCGGACGTCCAGCCGGGCGACAGCGCCGAGCTCACCGTGGACCTCGACCCCGGAGAGTACGCGCTCGTCTGCACCGTTCCGGGCCACCGGGAGCAGGGCATGATCGGCACGATCAAGGTCGAGTAGGGCACCGATCACCCCTGCGGCTCGGCGAAGCTGGCCGGGGGCCGGCGGGGTTGAGGGCTAGGGTCCTGCCGCCTCCGCGGCAGCACCCAGTGTCATGGTCGGCCCTGCCCCCCGCTTACCCGCCGATCCGGCTCATCGTCCGCGGCGGGGGGCGGAAGCCCGGCTCGTTGACGTGATGCTTAAGCTCCTTGCGCCACACGGCGTCGCGGACGATTTCCTCCAACTCGGCGTCGCCGGCGCCGGCCCGAAGCGGATCGCGCAGGTCGGTCTCGTGCATCGAGAACAGGCACGTGCGCAACCTTCCGTCGGCGGTCAGGCGGATGCGGTTGCAGTCTGCGCAGAACGGCTCCGAGACGGGGCTGATGAAGCCGATCTCGCCGCGCCCGTCCGCGAAGCGAAAGACCCGAGCCGTCGCGTGCGGCTCGCGGGGGACCTCCTCGAGCGTGTGGCGCCGCTTGATCTGCTCCCGGATCTCGCGCCCGCTCAGCACGGCGTCCGGGGTCCAGGCGCGGTCGCCGTCGAGCGGCATGAACTCGATGAAGCGCACCTGGTAGTCGGTCGAGCGCGCGAACTCGCAGAAGCGCAGGACCTCGTCCTCGGTGAAGTCGCGCATCGCGATCGCGTTGACCTTGATCGGCCGCACCTCCGGGAAGGCGGCGATCGCCTCGAGCCCGCGCAGCACCTGAGGCAGCGAGTCGCGGCGGGTGATGTGGAAGAAGCGGTCGCGCGCCAGGGAGTCGATCGACACGTTGACGCGGTCGATCCCGGCGTCGACCAGAGCGGCGGCGTCGCGCTCGAGCAGATACCCGTTGG
>JBOGZL010000012.1:0-8113 GCA_050697195.1 Solirubrobacterales bacterium | reverse complement strand
CCTCGCCGGTTGCTCCCGGTCGACCGCGGCGCGGCGCCCCGCTGGGGCACCGGCTGCGGCGGCGGCTGCCGGACGCGGCGAGCATCGTCCTCGGCGCGTTCGTGCTGGCGGTCCTGTTCGGGCCGGTGCTGATGCTGGCGCTGTTCTCGTTCAACGACTCGTCGATCATCTCGCTGCCCTGGGAGGGGTTCACCACCCGGTGGTACGAGGAGGCCTCGAGCTCGAGCGAGGCGCGTGACGCGGTGCTCAACTCGCTGCTGGTGGCGTCGATCGTCACCGTCGGCTCGCTCGTGCTCGGCTCCCTTGCCGCGTGGGGGCTGACTCGGCTTCGCTTCCCCGGGAGGGGCGTGCTCGCGGGACTGCACGGCTCCGTCCTCGTCGTCCCGTGGCTGATCATCGGCGTCGCCGGGCTGATCTTCTTCAGCCAGCTGGGCGTCACGCTGTCGCTTCAGACGATCGGCCTCATGCACCTGGTGGTCACCTTCCCCCTCGTCGTGGCGATCATCTCCGCGGGGCTTGTCCGCTTCCCGCGCTCGCTGGAGGAGGCGGCGATCGACCTCGGGGCCTCGCAGGCGCAGCTCATGCGACAGGTGGTCCTCCCCCACGTCGCGCCGTCGCTTGCCGCCGCGGCGATCTTCGCCTTCGCGTGGTCGTTCAACAACTTCGAGATCTCGTTCTTCAACGGCGGGTTCGAGCAGACGTTCCCGGTGTGGGTGTTCTCGATCCTGCGCCAGTCCGAGAACCTGCCGCTCGTCAACGCGGTCTCCACGGTGATCGCGCTCGCCCAGGTGGTGGCCGTGTTCGGGGCGTGGCGGCTGATGAAGCGCCTGACCCGCAAGCGGGGAGGGGACCGCGCCCTCACCGAGCTCGTCACCGGCGGGGTGCGCTAATGGAGACCGCGTCGATCCCGCGCAGGCTGCCCTCCGCCGCGCGCCGACGCAGGCGGCTGCGTCCGCTCGCCTTCATGTCAGCGCCCACCGGACTGCTGCTTGTGCTCTTCCTCGTCCCGATGGTCGTGATGCTCGTGATCAGCCTCGAGCACGGCGTGCTCAGCGGGCGCGACGGCTTCACGATCACCAACTTCACCAACATCCTCACCGACCCGCTGTATCGCGAGGTGGCCCTGACGACCGTCATCATCGCGACCTCGGCGATGCTGATCCAGCTCGTGATCGCCGTCCCGCTCGCCTACGTGCTCGCGTTCAAGGCCGGACGGCTGGAGCTGCCGCTGCTGCTCTTCCTCGTCCTCGCCGACGAGCTCAACCCGATGGTGCGGATCTACTCGTGGCGGATGCTGCTCGGCCGCGAGGGCCTGATCAACTCGGCGCTGCTCGAGATCGGGCTGGTCGACAAGCCGGTTGACGCGCTCCTGTTCAGCGAGTTCGCCGTCATCATCGTGCTCGCCACCAGCTATCTGACCTACACGGTGATCCCGATCTACGCAGCGATGAAGGCGATCGACAGCAACCTGTTCGAGGCCGCCCGAGACCTCGGGGCCGGATGGTGGCACACCGCAAGGCGCGTGCTGCTGCCGTTGATCGCCCCGGGAATCTTCATCGCGCTGCTGCTCGTGTACATCCCGCTGTTCACCGACTTCGCCAGCCCCGCGCTGGTAGGTGGCACGAGCGGGTACATGCTCGGGAACGCGGTCCAGGATCTCGTCCTGGAGAGCGGCGACCTCAACGGCGGCGCCGCGATGAGCATGCTGATGCTCGCGGCGGCCGCGCTGTTCGCGGTCGTCGCCTACCGTCTCGCGAAGATCCGCCAGCTCGAGTCGTGACCCCGGATCGCTACGACACTGTGATCGTTGGGGGAGGCCACAACGGTCTCGTTGCCGCCTTCTACCTCGCCCGCGCCGGCCTGCGGACGCTCGTCCTCGAGCGACGGGAGATCGTCGGCGGGTGTTGCGTCACCGAGGACTTCGCTCCGGGGTTCCGTGCCTCGACCGGCGCCTACGTGATCAGCATGCTGCGCGAGCCGGTGTGGCACGACCTGCGCCTCGCCGAACGAGGCGTGGTCGTCGATCCGGCCGGACCCTCGCTCAATCTGTACCCGGACGGGGCCGCGCTGCACGTCCACGACGACCTCGAGCTCTCCCGGCGCGAGTTCGCACGCTTCTCGGAGGCCGACGCGCGGGCGCTTCCCCGCTTCGAGGCCGAGCTCGGCCGCCTCGCGGAGCTGATCGCGCCGTTGATCGACAACACCCCGCCTGACCCGAGCGGCCGCCGCCCGCGCGACCTCGCCCGACTCGCCAGGCTGGGGCTGCGGGCGGCCACCCGCCGAGCGCTGATCGCGGACGCCGGCTTCCTGTTCTCGACCTCCGCCACTCAGTACCTGGCCGAGCGCTTCACGTCCGAGCACGTGAGGGCGGCGCTCGGCTGGCACGCGATCAACGACTCTGTCGCCGGCCCGTCCACCCCGGGGACGGCCTACGTGCTGCTCCACGACCATGCTTCGGAGCACGCGGGGGGCGGAATACGCCGCTGGGGCTTCGTGCAGGGCGGGATCGGGCGCGTCACCGCGGCGATGGCGCAGGCCGCTCGGGAGGCCGGCGCCGAGATCCGCACGGCGGCGCAGGTCGAGCGGGTCGTGGTCGAGAACGGCCGCGCGGCCGGAGTCGGGCTCGAGGGGGGCGAGGAGCTCCGCGCCGCCCGGGTGCTCTCCAACGCCGATCCGAAGACCACCTTCCTCCAGCTGGTCGACGCCGAGGCGCTCCCGGCCGAGTTCGTCGCCGCCGTGCGCGCCTACCGCTGCGAGGGGACGAGCATGAAGATCAATCTCGGCGTGGACGCGCTGCCGGTTGCGCGCGCCGTGGACGGCGACGGGGTGCAGCCCTACCACCGGGGGATCGTCGAGGTGAACACCACGCTCGCGGAGATGGACGCCGCCCAGGCCGGGGCGAGCGCCGGCCGCCCCGCCCCCGATCCGCACATCGAGCTCTGCGTCCCCACCGTCCACGACCCATCGCTCGCGCCCCGGGGGCATCACGTGGTGACGATCGACGTCAACTCGCAGCCCTACCGGCTCGCCGACGGCTCGTGGGACGAGGTTCGAGATATGGTCGCCGACCGGGCGATCGCGAAGCTCGGCGAGCACTTTCCCGACCTTCCCGATTCGATCGTCCACCGGCAGGTGCTCTCCCCCGCCGACCTCGAGCGCGTTCTGGGGATCGCGGGGGGCCACGCTCTGCACGGGGACATGTCGCTCGACCAGCTCTTCAACATGCGGCCGGTGCGCGGCTGGGCGGACTACCGCACGCCGGTCCGGGGGCTCTATCTCTGCGGCGCAGGAACGCACCCCGGCGGCGGGGTCACCGGGGCGAACGGCCGCAACTGCGCCCGAGAGGTCCTCCGGGACGCGCGCTCGCTGCGGATTCGGCGAACCGTTCGCCGGGCGATCCCCGGCCCGCACGCGCGACGCGCCGACGATGCCCTGCGGACCGCCGAGGTCGCCCGATGAGCGACCCCGCCCGGCCGCTCGCCGCCGAGCTCGAGGCGCCGCTGATCCGGGTCGAGCCGCCGGGTCCGCGCAGCCGGGCCGTGCTCGAGCGCTTGGGGCGGCTCGCTTACCCCGGCCTCTCGGCGGGGCTCACCCCGTTCGCGATCGCGCGAAAGGGCGGCTACACGGTCGAGGACGTGGACGGGAACGTGTATCTCGATCTCGCCTCCGCATCGGCCTCGGTCCCGCTCGGCGCCGGCCGCGAGGACCTGATCGAGCCTGCTGCGGTGGCGATTCACAAGTTCGGCAACGAGGACAGCCACGCGCTCGTCTCCGAGCTCACCGCAGAGCTCGCCGAGCGGCTGATCGAGATCACGCCGGCGAGCCTGACCCGCTTCGACATCGCCCTCAACGGCACCGAGGCGATCGAGATCGCCGTGAAGATGATGCGCCGCGCGACCGGCCGGTCGGTCGTGATCGGGTTCTTTGGCTCATACCACGGCGAGTCGACGACCGCCGCCGCGCTCGGCGCCGAGCACTCCGAGATCAGCCGCGGATTGCGGGGGCTCGTCCCGGGCTTCGTGCACGTTCCCTACCCGCACGCCTACAGGTCGCCGTTCCGCGAGCCCCGGCCCGGCGGAAGCGGCGATGCGACGGTCGACTACATGAGGGACCACGTGCTCTTCCACGCCGTCGACCCGAGCGAGGTCGCCGGGGTCGTGATCGAGCCGGTGCTCGGCTCGGGAGGGTGCGTCGCGCCCCCGGACCCGTTCTGGCCCGCGCTCTCCGAGCTTTGCCGCGAGCACGACTGGCTTCTCTGTCTGGACGAGGTCAAGACGGGGTTCGGGCGTTCCGGACATCTGTTCGCGAGCGAGCGCTGGGGGCTTGAGCCGGACCTGATGTGCCTCGGAAAGGCAATGGGCGGCGGGGTGATGCCGATCGGCGCCGTGCTCGGATCGGAGCGCGCGATGGGCGGCTATGACGACGTGCCCACGGGCAGCACGTGGTCGTGGCTGCCGGCTTCCTGCGCCGCGGCGCTCGCGACGATCGACGCGTTAGAGCGCGAGCCCGTGCTCGAGAACGTGCGCGAGCTCGAGCGGGTCGGCGCCGAGCGACTGGCCCGGGTGCGCGACCGGTTCGAGGCCGTCGGCGACGTCAGGGCGGTGGGCTGCTTCCAGGCGATCGAGTTCGTTCGCGACCGGGAGACGAAGGAGCGCGCAATCGAGCTTCAGGACGCCGTCGCGGCGGAGGCCTGTCGCAACGGGGTGATCGCCGACTCGAGCACGACCTCGCTCAACCTCCAGCCGTCGCTGCTGATGCCGCCCGACGCGCTCGGCCGGGCGTTCGACGTCATCGAGGCCGCGATCGACTCGGCGGTCTCGGAGCGCGATCGGCGATGAGCGCGCTCGAGGCCGACCTCCGGCTCGAGCTGGAGAAGATGCGGGACGCGGGGACGATGAAGCGGATGCTGGTCCTAGCCTCCCCGCAGGGCCCGACGGTCGAGGTCGAGGGCCACGGTGAGCTGCTGTGCCTGTGCTCGAACGACTACCTCGGCCTCGCCAACCACCCGGCAGTCGTCGCGGCCGCGATCGACGGCGTCGAGCGCTACGGCGTCGGGACCGCGTCCGTCCGCTTCATCTGCGGCAAGTTCTCCCCCCACGTCGAGCTCGAGCGCGACCTCGCCCGCTTCCTCGGCACGGAGGCGGCGCTCACCTACACCTCGTGCTGGAACGCCAACCAGGCGCTGATCGACGTGCTCTCCGACGAGCACACGGCGATCCTCTCCGACCGCCTCAACCACGCCTCGATCATCGACGGGGTGCGGCTCGGCCGGCCCGGCTTCAAGGCTGTGTACGACCACTGCGACCCCGAGGACCTCGCCCATCAGCTCGATCGCGCCCCCCGCGAGAGCCGCGTGCTGATCATCACCGACGGCGTGTTCAGCATGGAGGGCGATCTCGCTCCGCTCCCGGATCTGCTGAACGTGGCCGAGGGCCACGGCGCGACCCTGATCGTCGACGACTCGCACGGGCTGGGTGTGATCGGCGCGAAGGGGCGCGGGGTGTGTGAGCGGTACGGGTGCCTCGGCCGCGACGATGTGATCGTCACCGGCACGATCGGAAAGGCGCTGGGCGGAGCGGCCGGCGGGTTCGTCGCCGGCGCCGAGGCGCTGTGCGCGCTGCTCGAGCAGCGCTCCCGGGCGCAGCTCTTCTCGAACGGCCTCCCGCCCGCCGTCGCGAGCGCCTCCCGCCGCGCGCTCGAGGAGCTGCAGGACGACCCGCAGCTCCTCGAGCGCCTGCGCGCGAACACGGACCGGTTCCGGCGCGGGATCGAGGCGATCGGCCTCCGGCCGCTGGAGGGAGAGAGCGCGATCGTCCCGGTAGTGGTCGGCGACACGCCGCTCGCGATCCGGTTCAGCGAGCTGCTCGTCGAGCGCGGCGTGTACGTGACCGGGTTCGGCTTCCCGGTCGTCCCTGAGGGCACCGCTCGGGTTCGGGCCCAGCTCTCGGCGGCGCTGAGCGCGGAGCAGATCGACCGTGCCCTGGCGGCCTTCTCGGAGGTCGCCGTGGAGCTTGGACTCGTCCGGGCCGCGGACGCCGGAGTCCGCTAGAGCTCGAGCCCCCACTCCTGGCCGACGACGTCGTCCCCCCAGCCGTGCTCGCCGCGGGTATAGGTCTGCTCCCGCTCGAGCTCGAACCCGGCGCGCTCGTAGATCCGCCGCGCGTCGGTGAGGACGGCGTTCGTCCACAGCGTGACCCGCTCGTACCCCGCCCGCCCCGCGAACCGGATGCACTCCTCGACGAGCCGGGTGCCGATCCCCATCCCGCGCGCCCACGGCTCGACCAGGAGGAGCCGGAGCCGCGCGACCCGCTCGTCCTCCTTCGTACACATCACCGCTCCCGCCCGCTCGCCGTCGACCTCGGCGACCCAGGTGGCCTCGCGCGCCGGATCGCGGCTCTCGAGGTGCTCGGCGACGATCCGCGCGCAGAGCGCCTCGAACCCCTCGTCCCATCCGCGCTCCCGTGCGTAGACGGCGCCGTGGCGCTGCACGAGCCACCCGAGGTCGCCCGCCTCCGCGGGCCGGAGCACGAACGACCGCGCGCGGGAGGGGTCGGCGAGCACGTCGCCGATCGCGCCCATCGCCCCGACGAGCCGCCGCTGGTCCTCGTCGGTGAGCCGCGAGAGCAGCCCGCGGACCTCCTCGGCGGAGCGCTCGTCCAGCGTCGCGAACGCTCTTCGGCCCCTCGCGGTGAGGCGCACGAGCTGGCGCCGTCCGTCGGCGGGCGAGCGCGCCCGGCTCGCGAGCCCCGCCTTCTCGAACCGGCCGAGGATCCGGCTCAGGTACCCGGCGTCCACGTCGAGTGCCTCGCGAAGCTCGCGCAACTCGGTGGAGTCCCGGTGCGCGAGCTCGAAGATCACCCGCGCTTCGGTGAGCGAGTGCTCGGTCCTCATCATGCCCTCACGCAGCAGGCCGATCACCCTCGTGTAGAAGCGGTTGAACGCCCGCACCGCCGCGACCCGCTCCTCGGTCGCAGCCTCGATGTCCTGGCTCACAGCCGGCATTTACTTGCCTGAGTCAAACGATACTCTTCGCCGCCGCTCGATGCGTGGTCGCCTGCAAGGCTTCGCGGCCTCGTGTTGGCGATCGTGGCGACGATCCTGGTGTCGACCGCGGTCGGCGTGTGGGCGGAGGGCCGCTACGGCGGGCGCGCGGGCATCGCGGCGCGGCGCGCGCTGCTGTTCGTCCTCTACTTCGTGCTGCCGCCGGTCACGTTCTTCAACCTCGCCCGCGCCGAGATCGACGTCAACGTCGGCGTCGGGGTCGTGCTCGCGTACGCGGCGCTCGGCACCGCGGCGCTGGTCGCGTGGCTCGTCGCCGCCCGGGCGCTCCGCCTTTCGCGCCCGGCGATCGGCTCGTTCCTGTGCTGCACGCTGATCGCGAACACCGGCTATCTCGGCTACCCCCTCGTCGCGGCGCTGCTCGGCTTCGACGCCCTCTCCGAGGCCGTCGTCTACGACATCCTCGTCTCCTCGCCGGTCCTGTTGCTCGGCGCGTTCTCGGTCGGTGCCGCGTTCGGGGCCTCCGCCGGGGAGGGCCCGCGGGAGCGGGTCGCGGCGTTCCTGACCCGAAACCCGCCGCTGTACGCGGCGGCCCTCGCGCTGATCGCGCCCGAATTCCTCGCCCCGGACGTGCTCGTCGACGCGTCGCGAATCGCGATCGTCGCGGTCCTCCCTCTGGGCTTCTTTGCCGTGGGCGCGGCGCTCGCCGAGGAGGCCGACGAGGGCGCGATCCCGGTCCCGCCCCCGTTCGACGCGCCCGTGGCGGCGATCGTCGCGATCCGGCTCCTGCTCGCGCCGGCGCTCCTGGCGCTGCTCGCCCTGCCGCTGATCGACCTCCCCGACACCTACCTGCTGCTCGCCGCGATGCCGTGTGGGATCAACACGATGATCGTCACCCACGCCTACGGGCTCGACCTCCGGATCTCCGCCGGAGCCGTCGCGTGGTCGACGGCGATCGCCGTCGCCGCGATCGTGCCGATCTCGTTCTTGGCCTGAGCGCCGCTGCGTGCGATGCTGCCCCCGTGCTCCACCACGTCTCGCTCGAGGTGAGGCCGGACGACGTCGAGCGCACGGTCGAGCTCCTCGGCCTGCTCGGATTCGAGCGCGTTCCGGC
>JBOGZL010000011.1:0-19633 GCA_050697195.1 Solirubrobacterales bacterium | reverse complement strand
GTGCCTCACCCGGGAGCGCCTGAGCCCGTGGCCGAGCAGGCCGACTCCTACCAGCGCGAGATCGCGGAGGGGCTGAACGAGGCGTTCGACGACCAACGAACGCCCGAGGCCGAGCTCGACCTCGACTCGGCGCGGGTGGTCGTGTTCTCGGACCATCACAGGGGGGCGCGGGACGGGGCGGACGACTTCTGGCGCTGCGAGCGCGCATACCACGCCGCGCTCGGCTATTACCTCGAGTCCGGCTTCGAGCTCTACGTGCTCGGGGACGTCGAGGAGCTGTGGGAGTGCCGGCCCGAGGAGGTGCTCGAGGCATATCCGGAGACGCTTGCGCTCGAGGCCGAGTTTCACAAGCAGGGCCGCTACCGGCGCTTCTGGGGGAACCACGACGACCAGTGGAACCGCCCCGGCGAGGTCGAGAAGCACCTCCATCCGGTCTTCCCGGATCTCGCGGTCGCGGAGGCGCTGAAGCTCGAGGTGACGAGCGGCGGCGAGCGCCTCGGGCTGATCTTCCTCGCCCACGGGCACCAGGGGACCGCCGACAGCGAGCGCTACGCGTGGTTCTCCCGGCTCGTCGTCCGCCACATCTGGCGGCCGATCCAACGCCGGCTGAACTTCCCTTCGACGAGCCCGTCGACCGACTACGACCTGCGCCAGCGCCACGACGCGGCAATGTTCGCGTGGGCACAAGACCATCCCGCGAAGCCCGTCCTGATCGCCGGCCACACCCATCGCCCGGTGTTCGGCACGAGCCGGCCGCCGAAGGTGACGAAGCGGGAGGCCGCGAACGTCGTGCGCGAACTGGAGGAGCTGCGTGTGGCGGCCGACCCCGACCCGGCGAAGCTCGCCGCGCTCCGTGCCGAGCTCGAGTTCATCGAGGCGGCCGCCCGCCGGGGCGGGCCCCCGCCGCTGCCGATCGATCCGCCGTGTTACTTCAACACCGGCTGCTGCTCATTCGGCGACGGCGACGTCACCGGGCTCGAGATCGCGGACAGCGAGATCCGGCTCGTGCGGTGGCCGAACGACGCCGACGAGCCGGCCTCGAAGGTCCTGGTCGGCGAGGACATGCGGGCCATCCTTGACTCGGTGACCAGCCCAGCGCGCACCGCGCCGTGAGCGAAGCCGGCGATCGGTTTCGGATCCTGTCGGTCGATGGCGGGGGCATTCGCGGTCTCATCCCATCGCTAGTCCTCCAAGAGCTCGAGGAACGGGTGAGACGTGAGGCGGGGGAGAGGCGGGGGCTCTCTGACTGCTTCCACCTCATGGCCGGGACATCGACGGGGGGGCTGATAGCGCTCGGTCTCACGGCTCCGGACGCGAGCGGCGAGCGGTCTCGGCTTGGCGCCGCCGATCTGGTCCGCTTCTACACCGAACAGGGTCCGAGGATCTTCCACGCCGGGCTGAACGGGCTTCTGTCCCTGGGCGGGTGGCTCGGGCCGAAGTACTCGCCGGCCACGCTCGAGCGGGTCCTCCGCGAGACGCTGGGCGAGGTCAGGCTGCGAGACGCCGTGCGGGACGTCGTCGTGACGTCCTACGACATGAGGCGGCGGGAGCCGCACTTCTTCAAGCGTTGGCGCGCGGCCGAGTCGGGGGAGCGGAACCCTCAGATGGTCGATGCCGCGCTGGCAACCGCTGCAGCGCCGACCTACTTCCCCTCACACGGGCTCGACGACCGTGCCCTGGTGGACGGCGGGGTCTTCGCCTCGAATCCGACAGTGGCCGCGATAGCCGAGGCACTGAAGCGCGCTGAGGACGAGCCGGCCGACCTGCATCCGCAGGAGCTGCTCGTCGTCTCACTCGGGACCGGGGTGCGCGAGTCCGGCTTCGAGCAGCGCGAGGTCCGCCGCTGGGGCAAGGTCGGGTGGATCCGGCCGCGAAGCGGCGAGCCGGCGCTCATCGGGGCCGTTCTCGACGGCCAGTCCGACGCCGCCGATCATTGGGCTCACATGATCCTCAACCACGACCCTGGTGACCCGTTCCCCGATGCGGACGAGATCGGCGCCAATGGCCCGCGGTACTTCCGCCTCCAGACTCGCCTCGAGACGCCCCTCGGTCTCGACGACGCGAGCCCGGCCGCGCTGGAGGGGCTCGCGGCCGCCGCTCGGCGGCTGATCGACACGCACGACCACCAGCTCACCGAGATAGCGGGGCGCCTCGCGCGGCACGAGCGATTGCCCCGTGATCCGGCGTGACCTAGGGTCCTCCGCTGGGCAGGACCGGGCAGTTTCCGCTCCCGCCGATAAAGATCTGCGTGACCCGGTTCGAGGGAATCGAGGCGATCCGCCGACCCGGCTTCGGCGTCACCTGAGCGCGCCTGCCCTGATCGCGGCGCAGCAGGAGATCCACGAGCGCCGGTAGGTCCGTGACAACCCGGTTCCGTGACTTGGTGACGTCGATCCCCGCCGCCCTGGCACGGGGCTCCTCGAGTCTCAGCTTGTCGCTGCGTGCGAAGCCCAGCTCCGGCGCGTTGGCGGCCTTGACCAGGTCCTCGAGATCGAACGGTCGGTTCTCCAGATTTACCACGACCGCGTCGGTGCGACCGAAGGAAACGCCCTCGAGATCGTCCTCCAGTGTCACGGCGGTGCCCGCGTTCCGCAGTCTGTCGATCGATTCGCTCAGCTCGTTGGGCACGAACGCCACGACCTCGACGTTCGGCTCGCCGACGTAGACCCGGTCGCTCGTCTCCCCGATCAAGACCCCGTCGAACCGCCCTCCGTCCGAGGTGCAGACCGTGGCATTCGGAAACTCGCCCCGGAGTGCGGCGAACGCAACGCCCCAGGGCAGGAACACCAGGATCGTGATCAGCGTGGTCATCGCCACCCCGATCAGGCTGAAGACCCGGGTCTCGTACTTCCGGGTGATCGGCTGACTCACCGCTAGCCACACGGTGACCGTGGTCGCCGAGAGAACGAAGCTCCACCAGGGAGGCGAGGAGTCGATCGCGAACGGGAGGCCGACGGTCAGGGCGGTGACGAAGGCGAGCAGCAGAAAGCCGTTCCACTCCCGCCAGTGCCGCGCGAGATCGATCCCTGGAACCGACTCCGCCAGTCCCTTCACAGGTGCACGTCTCTGCTCGGCGACGAGGACGCTGAGCAGGATCCAGACGACCACGGCCAGCAGAATCGCCGCCCCGATGACCCACCAGGGGGGCCAGGAATCGAAGAAGAGAGACGGGACCTTGCCCGCAATCCCGATCGCGCCGAGGATCAATGCCGTGGCCACCCATCCGACCACCCTCCCCCAGACATCCCCGCCCCACAGTGGCCTGGGCGCCGGCAGCTTCGGATTGGGCTCATCGCTCCCGCCGGGAACGAGCAGGACGATGACGGCCAGGCCGCCCACGATCAGCAACGGGATCAGCAGATATCCGACGCCGATCCCGATCAGGAACTGACTCGGCAGGCTGACGACCGTGCCGGGGTCGTCGGGGAGGTCCTGGGCGCGCAGCCGCAGATAGAGCGCCAGGCCCCCCGGGACGATGACCAATGTCGCCGCGGCCGCCACCGCCCCGGCGACGGCGCTGACCGTGGAAGCCAACTCCCGCGTCGGCGATCCCTCGCGCCCGCCTTCACCGCTGGTCATCGGCAGCTCCTCTCGCCCGCGCCAGCAGCCAGTCGATCAGCGTTCGCAGCTCAGATGACGCGGCGTCCTCGCTGACGGTGATCTCGTGCCGGGCGCTTCGGTCTGTCACCACGAGGTCGTACTGGAAGCGGTCGGCGCCCGAGCCGCGCAGCGGCGAGCGATTCGCGAGATCCCCGAGGTCGATACCGGCGGCCATCTCCTCGAGGCGTCGAGCCTCGGCGTCCGGGAGCTCGGCGCTGTCGACCTCCGTCGTCAGTCGCGCTCCGCCCAGCCCCCCGCTCCGTGTCAACTCAACCCGCACCGAGCAGGCTCAGGTGTTCGGTGTCGCGACCCCGACCCCCTCCCAGCCGTCGTGAACGGCCTCGAGCTCTGCGCTGTTCTTCCCATAGATCCGCTCGGCGACGCGAACCGTGATCACGGCGAAGCGACTGAAGGTCGAGCGCGGCCTCAGGGCCGAGTTCTGCAGCGCCTCGTACCAGATCCGTCCGGCCCGCTCCCAGGCATAGCCCCCAAGCTTGGTCGCGACCAGGTAGAAGGCGTGGTTCGGGATCCCCGAGTTGATGTGGACGCCGCCGTTGTCCTCCATCGTCTCGACGTAGTCCTTCATGTGCGCTGGCTGCGGATCCGTGCCGATCAAGGGGTCGTCGTAGGCGGTCCCCGGGGCCTTCATCGACCGCAGCGCATCGCCCTTGACCTTGGGTGTCCAGACATCCTCGCCGATCAACCAGTCCGCCTGGTCGGCCTTCTGATTTCGCTTGTGCTGCTCGACCAGGGAGCCGAAGACATCGGACATCGACTCGTTGAGTGCACCGGACTTCCCGTAGTACTCCAGCCCGGCTTCGTCCTCGGTCACCCCGTGGGCGAGCTCGTGGCCGATCACATCGAGGGAGCGTGTCATCCGGCCGCAGATCTCGCCATCCCCGTCGCCGAAGACCATCCGGCGGCCATCCCAGAAGGCGTTCGGGTAGTCCTTCCCGAAGTGCACGACACCGCGCAGGGGCATCCCGGCGTCGTCGATCGAGTCGCGCTCGCACACCTCTTCATAGAAGGCGAAAGTGTGGCCGAGGCCGTTGTAGGCCTCATCGACGGCCTTGTCGCGGGTCGCCTTCTCGCCCTCACGACGCACCACCTTTCCCGTGACGGTCTCCTTGCCGTCGGCGTCACGGATGATGCGCTCGGGCTTGGGCTCGGCCTTGACCGCCAGCGCATCGGCACCTTCGCGCGGACCCTGGCCCCGGGCCTTGGCGTTCTGGACGCGGGCGAGGCGAATCGATTGATCGCGATTCAGTGCCCGAGCCGCCCAGGTCCGCTGCCCCTCATCCCCCTGTGCCGCGATGTTCTCCAGCACGAAAGGGGGAAGCACGCAGTGGAGCGGATTGCGGTAACCAGTCATCGCAAACCTCCTGTACCTGACTCTTTGACCGCTGAAGCGAGAATAGCCCCCGGTGGACCCCGGGGGAAGGGCTTCGTGGAAGCTCTAGAACGGTCGTCCAGCGGGGACAACCGGCGTGCCGCTCATCCCATCCACGTCGCCGGGTATCGGGTCACGCTCAGGGAGCCGCGGGTCAGGGCCAGGGACTTGTCGACGCGGTCCTCCACCGGGTCGGCGCTCTCGGCGACGAGGTTCACGTAGTGCGGGCCACTCGCATCCTTGGTGACCCGCAGGACTCCCACCTTGCGTGCGCGCACGGTCTGCGTGGTTCCTGGCATGCAGTTCGTGCCGTTGTGCTCTGAGATCTCGCCTTTCAACGCGTCGATCTTTCGCGCACCCTTCCCGGCATCGGTCTCGGCCGGACCGTCGGCAAGGACGACGCGCGCGGAGATTCGGGCCTTGTATGGCAAGCCGCGTCCGCTCGCCTCCACCATCGCCCCGACTACCAGTTGCTCGTCCTTGACCAGGGTCGGCACCGGAACCGACAAGACGACATGCTTCTCCTTGGTCAGCGGCAACCGGTTGGCGCTCAGCGTCCTGACGGTGGTGGCCGTCGGGGCGGGGTCGTCGCCCGGCCTGAGGCGGGCGACGTTGATCCGGGCCATGTCCTGCCTGACGTCACCCTTCTCGTTCGCGCCGACCAACAGCACGTGGTTGCGCTTTGCGTACCGATTGCTGGCGTCAAGAGTGACGATGATGTAGTTCTCCCGCGCGTCCCATTCATCGGGAATCGTCAGTGGCGCGGGCTCGAGGACGAAGACGTGGTGATGCTGATCCTGGGTGACGGTCGCCGTCTCATCGTGGAGCATGAGAGCGTGACCCTTCCTCTTCGCCGTCGCGTTGGGATTGTCGGCCAACAGCAGACGCGCGCGCACTCGGGGACTGAAGCCGTACGGCTGCTTGACGCAGTCACCCTGGGTGACCGTCCGGCAGTCAGTCGTGACCGCGAGCTCGACCAGGACCTTGAGCTCGTCGCCTGGGGAGAGGTCGGGCAGCGGCGAGAGACCCGCCTCGCCGGGTCCAAGCCGCAAGGCGATCTTGCGCGCCTTTCCGGCCCCTGCGGTGATCGGAAGCGTCTTGATCCTCTCTGCCGGCTTGGCAGTCGTGCAGACGAGGATCTTGGACCTCCTCGGCGGCATGCCCGGCGTGAGCCTATACTCCGTCCGACCCTGGATTGACTGGTCAGTCAACCAGCGGAGGAGATGGGGCACGATGCGCGCCGCCGCAGTACAGCTCAACTCGACGGACGACAAGCAGCGGAACCTCGAGACCGCGGAGCGGCTCGTGCGCGCCGCCGCCGACGACGGCGCCGAGCTGATCGCCCTGCCCGAGAAGTGGAACCTGCTCGTGGGCGGCGAGGAGTTGCTCGCCGGCGCCGAGCCGCTCGACGGCCCGACGATCACCGCCGTGCGCTCGTGGGCGCGCGAGCTCGGCGTCCACGTGGTCGCGGGCAGCATCGCCGAGCGCGACCCCGACCACGACAAGCTCTTCAACACCTCGGTCCTCGTAGACCCCCACGGCGAGATCGAGGCCACCTACCGCAAGATCCACATGTTCGACGTCGACGTCGGCGGCGTCGCGTACCGCGAGTCCGAGCACGAGGACCCGGGGACCGAGATCGTGATCGCCCCGGTCGGCGACGTCCAGGTCGGGATGACCGTCTGCTACGACCTCCGCTTCCCCGAGCTCTACCGGATCCTCGCCGTGCGCGGCGCGCGCGTGATCGTCGTCCCCGCCGCCTTCACCCTCCACACGGGAAAGGACCACTGGGAGCCGCTCCTGCGCGCGCGGGCGATCGAGAACCAGGCGTTCGTGGTCGCGCCCAACCACCTCGGAGAGGCGCCGCCCCACTACCACTCCTACGGGCGCTCGATGATCGTCGACCCGTGGGGGGTGATCCTGGCCACCGCCGGCGACGGGGAGACCTTCATCGCCGCCGAGCTCGACTTCGAGCACCAGGACCGCGTGCGCGAGTCGCTTCCCTCGCTCGCGAACCGCCGCCCCGAGTCCTACACCTGGCCCGAGGAGATCCGCGCCTGATGGCCCAGGCACAGGCGCTCGACAAGCGCCGGATGATCCTCGACGCCGCGATCCGGGTGTTCGCGCGCCAGGGATTTCACCACTGCCGCGTCTCCGACATCGCCGACGAGGCGGGCGTCGCCTACGGGCTCGTCTATCACTACTTCAAGTCGAAGGACCAGGTCCTCAACGAGCTGTTCACGGAGCGGTGGTCCCTGCTGCTCGCCGCCACCGACGAGGTGGACGCCCAGGACATACCCGCGCGGGAGAAGCTCGCCGCGGTCGCGACCTTCATCGTCGACTCCTACCGCCACGACCCCGAGCTGATGAAGGTGATCATCGTCGAGGTGACACGGGCCGCGAACTCGTTCGGGCGCACCCACCTGCCGGAGATCCGGCGCGCGTACGAGGCGATCGCGAAGATCGTCGCCGACGGCCAGAAGCGGGGCGAGTTTCGCCGCGACGTCGACTCCGAGTTCGCGGCGATGTGGTTCTACGGCGCGATCGAGCAGCTCCTGTCGGGGTGGGTATTCGACCTGATCCCGGCGGGGAAGGGCGACTTCGACCGCGCCAAGGAGATGGTCGTGGAGACGATCTGCGGCGGCCTCGAGCCCCGCAGCCCGGCCGGCGACGGGGCGCGGGGCTCTACCGACGGCGGCTAGAGATGTGGGAGTCCCTGGCCACGTCGCGGCGCCAGGACCGCGTCCTGCACGGGGTGGCGAAGCTCGTCAACGTGGTCGCCGGATTCGTGATGACCCCGGTGTGGCTGCTCGGACAGCTGGTGTCGGGGCCGCTCCGCGCGCTCCTCACGCGTCTCGAGCCCGCGTCGCCCGCGCTCCCGGTCCCCCCGCGGCGCGAGCGCACGATGGGTGCGCTGATGAGCGACCTCGAGGCGCTTCCCCACAGGCTCCATCCATCGGCGACCGCGCAGCTTCGCAAGGGGCTTCCCGACTGGACCGCGTTCGTCGTCGCCCAGCACCGCCACACGGTTGGGCTCGGCTACTCCTATCCGAGCCAGTTCCGCCACGACCACTTTGCCGGCGCGGACGGCGAGCGGATCGCGGCGATGATCGCGCTGCACCAGGAGGAGCGCCCCGGCCTGATCGTCGTCCACGGGCTGTTCTCCAACCGCCTCTTCGACTACGTCCGCGAGATCGCCGTCCGCGCGTACTTCGAGTGGGGCTTCAACGTCGCCGCCGTCGACCTGCGCAGCTTCGGCCTCACCGAGCTGCTCAGCCACGCGCCGTCGACCGCGGGGTGGAAGGAGGGCGAGGACATCGTGCTCGCCGGGCGCCACCTGAAGGAGCTCGGCGCAACAAGCGTCGGGGCGGTGGGCATATCGCTCGGGGGCTCGGCCGTGCTCGGCGGCTCGCATCTTCCCGGCGCGGAGGAGGCGCTCGACGGCGGGATCCTCGCGATCTGCAGCCCGGCCGACACCCGACGCGCCGCCGAGCGCCTCTCGCGGACGGTGCCGCGCAGGCACCCCGCGTACGCGATGAACCGGATGTTCGCGGCGATGCTGCGCTCCCGGGTTCGTGCGAGCCGCTGGCCCGACACGATCGACACCCTGGTCGAGCCGGTCGAGGCGATGGCGGCTCCCTACTACGGGGTGACCGCGGACGAGATCTGGGAGCGGTCCTCGGCGCGAAACCACATCGCGGGGGCCCGCGTCCCCGTGCTGGTGCTTCACTCCGAGGACGACATGATCGTCACCGTCGAGCACGCGCGGATGCTCGAAGCCGCCGCGGCCGGCAACGAGCTCGTCCGGGTGTGGATCGTCCCCGGGGGCGCCCACGCCGCGTTCGACGTCCAGGACCCGCGCTGGACCTACACGGTCTACCGCAGCTTCTTCGAGCGCTGGGGAGACTACGGCCGTCTCCAGGACATGCCCCAAGCGGCACCGGACGACGCGGAGGTGGTTTACTCCGCCAGCCGGAGGGGGAAAGTCAACTCAGCCCGCGCCGGCACCGAGGCAACGTGAACAACGACATCGTCAGAAGGCTCCTGTGGAGCGGAATGCTCGCCGCGACGGGCGCGCTCGCGAGCCTCGCCGCGCACCGCGTCTCGACGGTGCTGTGGCACCGGCTGTTCCGCGAGGACCCTCCGGAGTGACGCGGACGGTGAGCGCCCATGGCTGAGCGGGTACCGCCTCCGCGTCCCGACACCGGCTCCGACGACCGCTCCGTCGGGGAGCTCGTGCTCGACATCTCCGAGCAGACCTCGGGCCTGATCCGCGAGGAGATCGAGCTCGCCAAGACCGAGGTCTCCGAGAAGGTCAACAAGATCCTCCAAGGCTCGGTCGCGGGGATCGTCGCCGGAGTGTTCGTCCTCATGGCGCTGGCGATGTTCATGCACGGGATCGCGTGGCTCCTGAACGACCTCTTCTTCGAGGACGACGTGTGGCTCGGCTTCCTGATCGAGGGCCTGTTCTGGCTCCTCGTCGGGATCGCCGCCGGCCTGTTCGCGTATCGCTCCTTCAAGGCCGGCGCCCCGCCGACGCCCGACATGGCGATCGAGGAGGCGAAGCTGGCGCGGGAGACCTTCGAGGCCGAGCTCGAGCGGCCCGGGAGCTCGCCACCGCCGCCGGTCGGCGGACCCGAATCGCCGGTCGGCGGACCGGAGCCGCCCGTCGGAGGGCGCAGGCCGTGAGCACCACCCCCGAGAGAGTGGCGGGCGGAACCCCGCCGTCACCGGCGGGACCCCCGTCGGGGACGCCGGGGCGAACCTCGGACCAGATCCGTCGCGACGTCGAGGTGCGCCGCGGCGAGCTCGCCGGCTCGGTCGAGGTGCTGCGCCGCCGCGTCACCGAGCTCACCGACTGGCGCCGCCAGGTGCGCGAGCACCGCAACGAGATAGTCGCCGGCGCCGCGATCGCCGGATTCGTGGTCGGCGGGTTCCTCGCGCTGCGCAGGCGACGCCGCGACTAAGGAACGCACCGCGGCGAGCCGATAGGGGGGTATCGCCAAGTTCCTCGCCAAGCGGGGCGTTTTCGGCCTTGCGGCGGCCTGCGTGATGCTCCTCGTGGGCCTGCTCGCCCCGGCCCCGGCCGGCGCTAAGACGCTCACGAAGCAAACCGAGCTGGGCGAGGTCGTCGTGGACGGACGTGACTACTCGTTGACCCCCGACGGCGCTACCGATCCGTTGGACGCGCAGGCCCACGCGGCCGGATCGCCGCTGGGCCGGATTCCCAGCCGATGCATGCAGAGGCGGAAGCTCCGACGAAAGGCCGTGTGTCTCGTGAACAAGCTCTTCGCGGCCGACATCGTGGCGATCGCCTTCCTGGTAGGCGCGAGTGAGGGGGAGGGAAGCCTCGCCTGTCCCGTCCTGATCGAGTCCGAGCGCATCCGGCTCGGCGGCGCCGCGTGCCCGCAGCGGATCGCCGCCGGCGCTCAGCAGTTCGCTCTTCGGCGACCGGAGCTCGTCTACCTCGCGGGCACCGGGTTCGGGCGGAGGGCCACGGCGGAAGCGGTCGTGCTCATGAGCCATCCGCGCGAGGCGGCTCTGATCCAGCTCGCGGTGACCCCTCGCCGCTACTGGCGGATCACCGACGTCAGCGACCTGTTTCCCTGAGCGCTACTGCGGCAGCGGAGAGCCGGCGAAGAACGCGAACCAGAGCAGCATCACGAGCCCGGCGGCGATCGCGGTCGCGACGAGGATGATGTCGAGCGCCGAGGTCGGGGCGTGCATGTCGCGTTCGTCGCGCATGCTTCGCCGCCACGGCGGGGGAACCGGGCGCTGGTCGACGCCGCCACCGGTGAGGTCGCGGTGGAACGCGTCGACCCGGCGAAGGAGCATGAACAGGACCAGCATCGTGGTCGGGATCCCGATCGCGATCGCAAGGTAGGAGCCGAAGCTCGGGTCCAGCGACTGGTGGACGTGCGAGGCACCCCACAACCACGCCAGGGGGACGGCCAGCCACAGCGTGAGGCTGCCCAGGACCATCACCACGATCAGGCCCAGTGCGGCGATCTCTCTTCCGCGCAGTACCGGCATCCGTCCCGGCGGACAGGTTAGCGTCGGCGGGGCGCTATTCGAGGAGGCCGCGGGGCACGCCGCCGACCCCGATAAGGCCGGGCCCCACGTGCGCGCCGAGCACCGGGCCGATCTCCGAGACGAAGAGCGGATCGCATCCGAACACGTCGCGGCACTGCTCGACGAGCTGCTCCGCGGTGCTCGGGTCCTGCACGTGCTGGACCACCCATGCGTCGGCGCCGTCGGCGTGGCGCTCGCGCATGTGGTCGACGAGCCGCTCCATCGCCCGCCTCCACGTCCGGACCCTCTCCACCGGCGTGATCTCGTACTCGAGCGTGAGGATCGGCTTGATCTTGAGAGTCGAGCCCAGGAGCGCGCGGGCGGCGCCGATCCGTCCCCCGCGGCGCAGGTACTCGAGCGTCTGGACGGCGAACCACATCTTGAAGGCCTCGCGCGCCGCGTTCGTGCGCTCGAGCGCGGCCGCGGCGTCGCCCCCCGCCTCGATCGCCGCCGCGGCGGCGAGCACGACCAGGCCCATGCCCCCTGCCCCGGTGCGGCTGTCGTAGACGTGGATCCGCTCCCCGCCCTTGCCCTCGTCGATCAGCCGCTGGCGAGCCTGCATCGCGGCCTCGTAGGTGCCGGAGATCCCGGCGGAGATGTGGATCGAGACGATCTCCCTTCCGGCGGCCAGCAGCGGCTCGTACACGGCGACGAAGTCGCCCACCGACGGCTGCGAGGTCGTGGCCCCCTCCTCGCTCGCCCTCAGGCGGTCGTAGAACTCGGCGTAATCGTCGATCTCGAGCTCGGCCTCCTGGCGGCCCTCGACCGACACGTACAGGCTCACGAGCTGGATGTCGTGCCTGCACAGCTCCTCGGGGGGGAGGTAGGTCGTCGAGTCGCACACGAGTGCGGGACTGGCGGACGCCGCTTCCACCCGCGCGGTTCTATCACCTTCCGGACGGGAGCCGGCCGAACCGCGTCTACCATCCCGCGCGATGGGTAAGACGCTCGTCACCGGTGGGACGGGGTTCCTCGGCTCTCACCTCGTCCGGGCGTTGGCCGCGCGGGGTGACGAGGTGCGCGTGCTCGCGCGTCCCACCTCCCGGCTGGAGCCGCTCTCGGGGATCGAGTTCGAGCGCGCGAGCGGCGACGTCCTGGACGCGGGCTCCGTGCGCGCCGCGATGGAGGGCGTCGAGCGGGTGTTCCATGTCGCCGGGATCACATCGATGCGCCCGCGCGACCGCGAGCGCGTGTTCGAGATCAACGTCACCGGCACGCGCCATGTTCTCGAGGAGGCGAGGCGTGCGGGGGTGCAGCGGGTCGTCCACACGTCGTCGGTCGGCGGGATCGGGCCGGCGAAGCGCGGCGGGGTGGCCGACGAGAGCCAGGAGTTCACGGGCGGCCGGCTCGGGAACACCTACGTCAACTCGAAGCACGAGGCCGAGCAGGAGGCGTTCCGATGCGCGGAGCAGGGCCTGTCCGTGGTGTGCGTCAATCCCACCTTCGTGCTCGGCCCCGACGACCCGGGCGGGGGCGGGACCTCCAACGCGCTGGTGCGCCGCTTCCTCCTGCGCCGGATACCGGCATACGTCGAGGGGGCGCTCAACATCGTCGACGTCCGCGACGTCGCCGCCGGCCACCTGCTCGCGGATGAGAGGGGCAAGGTCGGCGAGCGCTACATCCTCGGGGCGCGCAACTTCACCCTCGACCGCCTGTTCGCCGACCTGTCGCGGATCTCCGGGGTGGCGCCGCCGCGACTCCGGCTGCCGGGCTCGCTCACGCTCGCGGGCGTCGAGGTCCTGACCCGCGTCGGGCTGCCGGTGCCGACCACGCCCGACGAGGTGCGCTCGGGGATGGAGTGGTGGACCTACAGCTCCGAGAAGGCCGAGCGGGAGCTGGGTTTCAGGTCGCGACCACACGAGGAGACGCTCGAGGAGACGGTGCGGTGGCAGATGGAACGGCTCGGAAACCGCGTCGGCCAGAGCCAGCCCATGATGGTCCCGCTCGACCTCGCCGGGCAGGCGCTGCGGCTCGGCGGTAGGGTGCTCGGCCGATGAGCTCCACGGAACAGCCCACCGGGGGACGGGTCGTGCTGTACCGGTGCCGCACCCCGACGAACTTCCTCTGTCCCTGCGGGGCAGTGGCGCGCCGCCTCAAGGGGCTGGGGGTCGACCACGAAACCGAGCGCGTCCCGTACCGGCGCTCGGATCGCCCCGAGATCGTCGAGCTGACGGGCCAGAACCGCGTCCCCGTGCTGATCGACGGGGACGAGGTGATCCACGACTCGAAGCGAATAATCGAGTACCTCGAGCACGAGCACGGGGCGCGATCCGCGCCCGCGTAGCACGGTCCCGAGCGCCCACTACAATTCATGTTGTGAACACGCCCACGGAAGCCATAACCCTCACCGACAAGGCGACCGAGAAGGTCAACGAGCTTCTCTCGGCCCAGGAGGACGCCCCCGACCAGGCCCTGCGCGTCGCCGTCCGCGGCGGCGGCTGCTCGGGCTTCCAGTACTCGCTCGCGTTCGACAAGCCGCGCGAGGACGACCACGTCTTCGAGCACAACGGTGTCTCGGTGATCGTGGATAAGACCAGCATGCAGTTCGTGTTCGGCTCCGAGGTCGACTTCGTGGACGGCCTCCAGGGCGCCGGGTTCGCGGTCAACAACCCGAACGTCGTCGCCGCGTGCGGCTGCGGATCCTCGTTCCAGGTCCGCGAGGACGCCGCCGAGCAGACCGCAAGCGTCTAGCTCCGCCCGGTCTCCGGCCGCGACCGCGGCGAGTTGATGCTGGCTCCGAGGCCCGCGATTAGCGTTGCCATGGCCGATATGCTCAGGCCGAGGATCGCCCACTTGAGCCACGGAAGGGCTTCGTAGGCGACGATGTCGTTCCCGCCGTAGCCCTCTCCTTCGATGATGCGACCCGGAGGGCACTCCGCGCCAGGTGGCCAGAGGGAGATTCCCTTGTCGAGGCCTGCGGGTTGGTACCCGCCCCCCGGCGGGCACTCGCTCTCCCAGGAGATCACGGTCGCCAGGATCCAGAGGATGATCGCAACGCCGAGCAGCACGGCCGTGACGAGCAGCGTTCGCGCGAGCGGGCTCCTGAGCCCGCCACTCCGCATCGGATCAGTGTAGGTCGAAGCCCTGCATGCCGGACACCGAACCGAGACAGGCGTGTCACGTGCCACCATTTGCCCATGCTGCGCCCCGTGATCGGCTTCCTCGTCCTCGCCGCTCTAATGGTGGGAGCGGGGTTCGTCCTCCCTCGACCAGGACGGGTCGTCGGCGTCGACGGGAGCCAGCTCGGTTCCTCGCTGGCGCGCGAGCATCCCGGTCGCGGGGGTGGCGGCTGCACCAACAAAAGAACCGCCCCTGGTTCTGGTGCGGCGTCGAACTTGATGTAGGTAGCGGCTTCGGGGCGTCGTATCGGCTTGCCGCGGATGGAGAGGGATGCTGGGACGCCCACCCCGCCCGCGTCGTCGACTCCAATCGGTCGCGTGGAGGCGGATGCGGGAAGCTGGTTCGGGTCGAGAGGAAGTCGGGCAGGGCGGTGACGGGCTGCGTCGATCTCAAGGACTTTGTTTGGCCCGACCACGCAGCCGGAGGCGGGGACGCAGGGCAACTCGCCCTGTCACCCAAGTAGGGCCTGCGAGGCGTGAGGACGCGGCCGACAGGCGACGAGCGTCTAGCTCCGCCCCGATCTTCGGCCGCGACAACCGCACATCCGCCCGCTTTCCGAGGGCGCGTGTGCGATTGACCTCGCATCGCGAGGCAAGCATCACAGGCGTCGTCCGTCAATCCGCGAGTGTGCGGTTAGGCGCGGGCCGGATGTATCGTCCCGGCCGATGGCAGATGTTCACTATCGAGACTGGGGCTTCTTCTACTGGGCCGGCACCGGCTTTCTGATCACGTTCGGGTTGGTCGCGGTACTGACGATCGGGGCGCCATTTCTGCTCCTTGGTGTCCTGCTCCTTGGAGTGCTGCTGGGACGAGGACGGAGGTGGCCGGCGAGCCTGGGTCTGCTTGCGGGTGTTGGCGGCGTCTGCCTGTTGATCGCCGTCATCAGCGCGCTAAGCGGAGACGTCTCGCCGACGATCTGGGCGACCGTCGGGCTCGGGTTGGCCGCGCTGAGCTGCTTCGCCTTCTGGTTCGTTCGCTGCCGACCCGCGCGTCCCTAACGCCACACTCGGCGCCCCGCTGAGCGCGACTGTGCGATCAGGGTCGTATAGCGACCCCAATTCCACACTCGCGGTGGAGAGGACGCCGAGTGTGCGGTGAGGGACGAGGCCGGCTTCGCCGGCTTTCGCTGGCATTCGGCCCCGCTGGACCTCTTAATTCCCGCCGTTGTTGGGCCGCGCCGAGCCGCTACTCGATCTGCATCGGCGGGCTCTGGCCAGCGGGGGGGTGGCCGTTCGGGCTCGGCCGGGCGGCCTCGGGCTCCGCAGGCTGCTCGACGTCGAGAAGCTCGGCGAGCTCGCCCGACTCGAACATCTCCTCGACGATGTCGGCGCCGCCGACCAGCTCGCCGTTGACGTAGAGCTGGGGGAAGGTGCGCCAATCGGAGATCTCGCCGGTCGCCTCGCGAAGGGGGTCGAGGGCGGGGAGGACGTCGATCGCCCCGTACTCGACCCCGAGCGAGTCGAGGACACCGACCACCCTCATCGAGAACCCGCACCGGGGGGCCTCCGGTGTGCCCTTCATGAACAGCAGCACGGGGTTGTCGCGGATCAGCTCCTCGACCTTGTCGCGTAGCGCTGAATCAGTCATCGGTTCGGTCCTCCTGCCGGGGCGGGCTCTGGGCGTCCATCTCAGAGGTTACGGCCTCGTCCTCGGTCTCGCCGCTCTCTCCCGAGGCACCGCCCGGCGCCGCCGGGATCGTCTTCACCGACAGCGCGTGGATCGAGCCGTCGTCCATCCGCTCCTGCACGGCCGCCTTGACCAGGCGGTGCTGCTCCACGCGGCTGAGATCGGCGAACTGCGGCGCCCTGACGACCGCGCGCAGGTGGTCCCCGTCGCCGGTGTCGTCGGTGACCTCGACCGCGGCCCCCGGCAGCGCCTCCAGGATCAGCTCGCGAACCTCGTCCAGCTCGATGGCCACGGCCCCGATTCTACGTCGCAGCGCCGCGCCGACAGCTACCCCGCCACGGGGTCCGCCTCGCGCAACGCGATCTCCACCATCTCGTCGATCGAGCAGAACTTGACCCGCGGACGGCCCTGGGGCTCGCCGCGCTCGACCTCGGCGCGGTCGATCGCCTCCCATCCCTGGTACGTCACCGCCTCGCACCGCTCCGCCAGCAGCGCCTCGATCGCGTCGCGCTCCGGATGGGCCGGCTGGTGCATGCGCTCGGCCTCGAGGTCCTCGAAAAGCCTGTCGACGGTGTCCTGGGCGTCCTTCTTGTTCGTCCCGATCACTCCCGTTGGTCCGCGCTTGATCCACCCGACGACGTACTGACCCCGGAGGTGGTCGCCGTCCTTGATCACCCGCCCGGCCTCGTTGGGGATCACGCCGCGGCGCTCGTCGAACGGGATTCCCTCGGCCGCGATCCCCTTGTAGCCGATCGAGCGCAGCACCAACCCAGCGTCGAGCGTCTCACGCTCGCCGGTGTCGCGGGGGCGGATTGCGCCCGTCTCGTCGCGGTAGAGCTCGTTTCGCCCCACGACCACGCGCTCGACCCGGCCGTCCCCCTGGATCTCGACCGGCGACGCGAGGAAGCGGAGCACGATCCGCCTCGGCTTGCCCTCCGGCTCCTTGTTCGCGAAGCCGGTCAGGATCTCGATGTTCTTCCGCGCGGTGATGTCGGCCTCGGACTCCAGGTAGGTGCGGCTGAGCTCGTCGAGCTCGAGCTGGGCCGGGTCGACGTGGATGTCCGCGTCCGCCATCTCGCCGAGCTCGCGCAGCTCGGGGTTCGTAAAGGCCACCTGCACCGGCCCGCGCCGGCCCAGCACGACGATCTCGCGCACCCGGCACTCGCCGAGCCCGTCGATCGCGTGGTCAGCGGTGTCGGTGGTCGCGAGCTCCTCGCGGGTCAGCGCCAGCATCCGGGTCACGTCCGCGGCGACGTTGCCGTTACCGATCACGACCGCACGCTCGCAACTGAGGTCGAACTCGTGGTCCGCGTAGTCGGGGTGGGCGTTGTACCAGCCGACGAACGCGGTCGCCGGACCGCTCCCAGGGAGGTCCTCGCCCGGGATCCCGAGGTGGCGGTCGGTCTCCGCGCCGTAGGCGTAGACCACCGCGTGGTAGCGGTCCGCGAGCTCGGCGGGGGAGACGTCGCGGCCGAGGTGGACGTTGCCGAAGAAGCGGAACCCCTCCCGGGCCGCCGTCTTCTCGTACACCCGGATCACCGACTTGATCTTCGGGTGGTCGGGCGCGACGCCGCCGCGCACGAGCCCGAATGGGGTGGGAAGGCGATCGAACATGTCGACCTCGACGGCGGCCCCCTCGCGGCGCAGGAGCTGCTCGGCGGCGTAGAAGCCGGCGGGGCCGGAGCCAACGATCGCGACCCTCAGCGGGCTGTCGGGAGAACCGGGCATCGTGCGACTATGCGATCGCGGGCTCGCTGCGCGCGGTGGCGGCGCCGTCGAGGGCGTCGAGGGCCTTGGCGACGGACATCGCGACGCAGGTGAAGATCGGGGTGTCGCGGAGCGTGTAGGAGCTCGACTCCGAGCCACGCAGCTCCTGGACGAGGTCGAGGAACTCGCCCGGCTCGTCGGCCTCGAACGAGACGACGAACTCCTGGTCGTCGAGGCCGAACGAGTACGCGGTGTTGATCGTGATCTGCGGGTAGCGGCGCCCGATCTCGATGTGGTCGCTCATGATCCGCCGGCGCTCGTCGGCGGGGAGCCGGTACCACTCGCGCTGCTTCCAGAACGGGTACACGAACAGGTACTTGCGCTCCGACACGCAGATCTCGGTCCGCGCCTCGGCCTCGGAGTAGGGCGAGCGCTTGGTCATTGCGAGGTAGGAGTGGGGAACCTGCGCCCATCTCGCGAGCCCACTCTGCGCGAGCACGACGTGAAACGTGTGGAGGTCGTCGAGGGCCGGGCTCTGGGAGAGCAGGAGCAGGTCGGTGTCGCCGCGCGTCCCGACCGTCGAGTAGGCGCGCAGCGAGCGCTCCAGCGCGAAGTCGTCGCAGGCGGCGCGGAACTCCCGTTTATCCTGCGCGCGCTGCTCGGCGTCCCTGCGGTGCCATGCAGGGTCGAGCTTGAAGAAGGTGAACTTCGCGAACGTGCGGTCGGCCACGAGGGGATCCCTTACTGATAAAACCGCCTCTGCGGGGCGGCGTGGCCCCGATTATAGGTGCGCCGCGAGGCTCGCCGTGGCGGTGCTCGCGGCGTCGCTCGCGGTGCTCGCGCCCGCTTCGGCGGCGAGCGCGCAGGCGCCGGGCGCGAACATGACCGTGACGCTCGCCTTCCTCCCCGCGGGCACTGACCCGGTCGAGCTCGACGCGGTCGAGGGGCTGTCGCCGGGACTGATGAGCGCCGGTCTCGCGAAGGTGCCGGCCGAGCAGACCTATCTCGACATCGGACAGGGAAACCGGGTCTTCGACTCGCTCTACGACGGCCCGCTCCCGCGCCTGTTCACGGTCCGCGGGCGGGTGCCCCCGGTGCTCTGGAGGGCTGTGCTCGATCGAGCCCGCAGCGCGCCGGCCGACATCGTCCCGGGCCTGCTCGCGACGACGATCGAGCGCGAGCGCGGGTTCGCCGCCGCCACAGCGCTCGCCGGCCGACCCGCGCTCTCCGCGGTGAACGCCGACGGACGAGTTGGCCGGCGCGCCCGCTGTCCCGACCCCGGCTGCGCCGGCCTCGCGGTCACCTCGGTCGCTCCTGCCGCCCTCGGGCGACTCGCCCGGGAGCTGAGCGGCGACGACCTCTTGATCGCGATCGAGCGCCCTCCTCCGGAGGAGGACGGGGACCAGCTCGCGATCGGGGTCGCGGGGCGCGGGTTCGAGGAGGGGAGCCTCACGTCCGACAGCACCCGGCTCGACGGCCTCGTCCTGTCCACCGACCTCGCGCCGACGATCCTCGGGCGGCTGGGGATCGAGGTCCCGGACGCGATGACCGGGAGCGCGATCCGCTCCGCCGGAGAATCGGACCCCGAGCGGCTCGTCTCGCTCGAGGAGCGGATCGCTGAGATCGGGGACCGTCGCGGCACGGTGATCGGGACCACGCTTCTGATCTGGGCCGCCCTCGCGGCTCTGAGCGCCGCGGTGATGGGCGCCCGCGGCGCGCGGGTGGCGCTCGCGGTGCTCGCGCTGTCGGGGATCTACGTGCCGGCGGTGCTGCTGCTGTGCGGCGCGCTCGAGCCGAGCGAGACCGCCGAGAGGGTGATCGTCGGGCTCGGCTGCCCCGTGCTCGCGGCGGCGACCCTTGCCCTCGTTCGCGGCTACGCCGCGGCCGCAGTCGCCTGCGCCGCCAGCGTGCTCGCGTACGCGGTCGACGTCCTGATCGGCTCACCGCTCACCGTGCTCTCGCTGATCGGCCCCAACCCGGCGCTCGGGGTCCGGTTCTTCGGGATCGGGAACGAGCTAGAGGCCGCGGTCGCGACGCTGATCCCGCTCGGGGTGGGCGCCGCCCTGAGCGCTGCGGGGGTCCGCTCGCCGCGCGCCGCCGCCGCCGCATTCGCCGTCG
>JBOGZL010000010.1:0-16494 GCA_050697195.1 Solirubrobacterales bacterium | reverse complement strand
GCGCCCAGCCGGTGATCGCCGGGGGCGCGAACGAGAGCGCGACCACCGCCGCGCGGCGGGCGTCGAAGCGCCGCAGCTCGGTGGCGATCACCTCGCGCTGGCCGACGAGGAGCGCCCCGGCGGCGCCGGCGTGGAGCGCGACCTCGAAGCTCTTGCGCATCTCCGGATCGAGCCGGTGCCAGCCCCAGCCGGCAAGCCACGGGACGAGGATCAGGTGGGCCGAGCTGGAGACGGGAAGGAGCTCGGTCGGGCCCTGGATCAGCCCCAGGGCAACCGCCCGCGCCGGGAGAGTGTCGCGGGACCCATCCTCCCCTGCGGCGGCCGCCGCGCCCAAGCTAGTCGGGCCCCTCGCCCACCAGGGCCTGCCGCTGCCCGCCCGGTTCGGGTTGCCCGTCGTCGTCCTCGGCCTTGCCCCGCCGGCGCCTCACCACGAGATAGACGATCAGGAAGACGATCGCGGCGAGCACGACGTAGTCGCCGTAGTGGAGGTAGTCGCGCCACTCCTCCCACCGGTTGCCGACCTCGCGCCCGATGATCCCCAGCATCAGGACCCAGGGGATGCACCCGAGTGCGGTGAGCACCGTGAAGCGCCAGAAGGGCATCCGGGCGACCCCGGCGGGGAGGGAGATGAACGTTCGGATGATCGGCAGCATCCGGGTGAAGAAGACAGTCGCGTCGCCGTAGCGCTCGAACCATCGATCCGCCCACGCGAGGTGCTTGCGGCTGACGTGGATGAGCCGGTTCTTCTCCAGCAGCTCGAGGCGGCCGTAGTACCCGGCCGCGTACGCCACCCATGATCCGACGATGTTGCCGAGCACGCCGGCCGCGACGATCCCGAACAGGGTCAGGTTGCCCTCCGAGACGTTGAAACCCGCGAACAGCATGATCGCCTCGCTCGGGACCGGGATGCAGGCACTCTCGAGCAGCATCAGGAAGAACACCCCGGGGAGGCCGGTGGCGTCGATCACGTTGGTCGCGAACTCGACGATCGGGTCGACGATGAAGTCGGTCACGGTGAGTCCCGCAGGTTAGGGAACAATCCCCTCGCAAATGGCCACCGTCCTCTACGTCCACAGCCGCCGCAACACGTTCACCGACATCGACCGTGCCGCGCTGCGGGAGCGGTTCGAGGTCGTCGACTACTATCAGCCGCGGCTGCGCGTGCGCCCCCTCGAGCTGGTCGCGAAGCTGCGCCGCGCCGACGTCGTTTTCGGGTGGTTCGCCTCCTGGCACACGTTCGCGGCGCTGACGCTCGCGCGGATGATGCGGAAGCCCTCGGTGCTCGTGATCGGCGGCTTCGACACCGCCGCCCTGCCCGAGATCTCCTACGGCGCACAGCGCGGCGGGGTCCGGAGGTGGATGACGCGGCGGACGATAGCGGCAGCGACCCGGCTCGTCACGAACTCCAACTACTCGCTGGCCGAGATCGGGGCCAACCTCGGCCTCGGCCCCGATCGGGTCACCGTGGTCCACCACGGGATCCCGGACCGGTTCGCGACGGCCCCCGCCGAGGGCGAGCGAGAGCGGGTCGCGCTGAGCGTCGGGATCGTGTACCGGCTCAACCTCGAGCGCAAGGGCCACCGCCCGTTCGTGGCCGCCGCCGCCGAGCTCCCGGACGTCCGGTTCGTGCTCGCGGGGCGGTGGGCCGACGGCGCGATCGACGAGCTGCGCTCCGCGGCGGCGCCGAACGTCGAGCTCACGGGCTACCTCGACGACGGCGCGCTCGACTCGTGGTTTCGGCGCGCCGCCGTGTACGTGCAGGCCTCCCGGCACGAGGGCTTCGGGCTCTCGGTCGCGGAGGCGATGCTCGCCCGATGCGTCCCGGTCGTCACCGACGCGGGCGCCCTGCTCGAGGTTGTCGGCGACGCGGGTGTGGTGATCGACGCTCCGGAGCCGGGCGCGATCGCCGACGGCGTGCGACAAGCGCTCGAGCTCGGCCCGGACGCGGGCGAGCGCGCCCGCCGCCGCGTGCTGGAGCATTTCCCCTATGAGGCGCGGCGGGATGGGATCTGTCACGAGGTGGAGCTCGCGCTCGGCGGAGAGTAGCTCCCGGTTGGTCTGTGCTTTGCACAGGCGCCGCTCTACACTCGTGGCCCGCTCGTGGAGCGCATGAAGGACCCCGTCTACCGGCACCGGCTGGTGCAGTTCCTCGCCGACGCGGCGGTCGCCGCGGTGGCGTTCTTCCTCGCCTTCCAGTTCCGGTTCCTCGACGTCGCCGGCGGGATCCCGGAGCGCTACTGGACGATGCTGTGGGGCTCGATCGCCTTCGTCGCGCTCGGGAAGGCGATCGTCTTCACGGCGCTGGGGCTGAACCACAAGTGGTGGCGCTACTTCGGGTTCGGGGACTTCCCCCTGATCCTGCGCGCGGTCGCGATCGCAAGCGCGGTCCTGGTCGTGGTGTTCACCGTCGCCCAGCCGTTCTCCGTCGGGATCCCGCGCTCGGTCGTGATCATGGACTTCCTGCTCTGCCTGCTGTTCGTCGGCGGTGTGCGGATGGCCGGCCGGTTCGTGGCCGAGCGCCCGGCCCGGTCGGCCCGCCGCCGCAAGGGGCGCGAGGCGCTGGTGGTGGGGGCCGGGTCGGGTGGCCAGATGGTCGTCCGCGAGATCCTGCTCAACCCGAACCTCGGTTCGAAGGCGATCGGGTTCGTGGACGACGACCCGCGGAAGCGCGGAATGCGCCTGCTGGGCCTCAAGGTGCTCGGATCGACCGAAGAGATCGGGCGCGTGCTCGACCAGACGAAGCCCGACGAGGTGATCATCGCGATCCCCTCGGCCCCCGGGGTCCTGCGGGGAAAGGTGGTCGCCGCGTGCCGCGAGCGCGAGATCACGGTTCGGACCCTGCCGACGGTGTTCGAGCTCCTGCGCGGCGGCGTGCAGCTCACCCGCCAGCTCCGCGAGGTCCAGGTCGAGGACGTGCTCGGCCGCGACCCGGTCGTGATGGAGCTCGACCGCGTGGGCGCCTACCTCACCGACAGGATCGTGCTGGTGACCGGGGCGGGCGGCTCGATCGGTGCCGAGCTCTCGCGCCAGATCGCGCGCGTGCGCCCGCGGCTGCTCGTGCTGCTCGACCACGCCGAGGACAACCTGTTCGAGATCGATCGCGAGGTGCTGGACGAGTGGCACTTCAGCGGCGTCGAGTCGGTGCTCGCCGACTGCAAGGAGGGCGATCGGATGCTCGAGGTGATGCAGCGGTTCAAGCCCGACGTCGTGTTTCACGCCGCCGCGTACAAGCACGTGCCGCTGATGGAGTCGAACCCGCTCGAGGCCGTTCGCAACAACGCGATCGCGACCCGGGTGACCGCGGAGACGGCGGCGGTCGCCGGAGCGGAGCGGTTCGTGCTCGTGTCCACCGACAAGGCGGTGAACCCCGGAACGGTGATGGGGGCCTCGAAGGCGATGGCGGAGTGGATCGTCGAGGCGGCGGGCCATCGCCATACCGGCACCCGCTTCATCACCGTCAGGTTCGGCAACGTGCTCGCCTCCTCGGGGAGCGTCGTCCCGATCTTCCGCGGCCAGATCGAGCGCGGCGGGCCGGTGACGGTGACCGACCGGGACATGACCCGCTACTTCATGACGATTCCCGAGGCGGTGCAGCTCGTGATCCGGGCGGGCGACCTGGGGAGCGCCGCGGGAGAGGTCTACGTGCTCGAGATGGGGGACCCGGTTCGGATCATCGATCTCGCCCGCAACATGATCCGCCTCGCCGGCTACGAGCCCGACCAGGACGTGGCGATCGAGATCATCGGACCGCGCCCGGGGGAGAAGCTCAACGAGGAGCTGTTCAACGTCGACGAGCGCTCCGAGCCGACGGAGGCAAGCCGGATCGTTCGCGCGATCCGCGAGCGCCGGCTCGATCCCGAGTGGGTGGAGCGAACCGTCACCGACCTCGAGCGACTCGTCGGGGCCGGTGACGAGACCGGCCTCGCGGAGCGAGTCGTCGCCCTCGTCGCCGAGCAGCGCGCCGCGACGGCCCTTTTGGATTGAGCCTGGGCCCCGGGCCACTCCCTAACATGCGCCAGCGCGCATGGACGTGATCGAGCAGATCGGGGCCTTCCTGGGCCTCGCCGCCTTCCTCGGGCTTGCCGTGCTCGTGTTGCTGTACTTCCAGCAGGCACGGGACGTGCGCCGACTGCGGGAGTGGGCCGGGCGCGCGCCGGAGCGGGCGGCGGCCGCGGCCCAGGAAGCGGCGACCGCCGCAGCCCAGGAGGCGCGCGTCTCCCGCGAGGACGAGGAAGCGCCCGCGGCGGCGCCGGAACCCGTCTCCGAGCGCCTCCTCGGCCGTGTCCCCGTCCCCGAGGGCATCCGGGACCGGCTTCCCGCGGGGCGCTACCTGGCGCTGATCGCCGCGGGGGTCGTGCTGATCGCCGCCGGAGTGGTCACCGGTGGATTCGGGCTTGTCGGCGATGACGGGAAGGCGGGCGGCGGAAAGCGCGGCGGGGGAGGCGGCCCGCCGCCCGAGGACACGACCGTCGCGGTGCTGAACGCGTCCGGTGTCGGCGGCGCGCCGGGCGTCCCCGGCCTCGCCGACACCGTCGCGGCCGACGTGAAGAAGGCCGGATACAAGGTCGGGAACGTCTCCGACGCCGGCACGAGCTTCGACGACAGCCTGGTGATGCACGCGCCCAAGGACAAGCCGGCGGCCGAGCAGCTCGCCGCCGATCTCCGCAGGCAGCTCGGGAGGACAAGGCTGCTGAAGATGAGCGAGGAGATCAAGCCGCTGGCCGAGGGCGCCCCGGTCGCCGTGGTGATCGGGCTCGCGGACTCCCAGGTCTCCTAGAGGGTTGGATCCGATGGACGTCGTTCAACAGGCCGGGGTGTATGCGGGGGTCGGCGCGTTCATCGGTCTGCTGATCTTCCTCCCGCTCTACCTCTCCCAGGCGCGGGACATCCACCGCCTCAGCCTGTGGGCCGACCGCGAGCCCGACGCGGTCGGCGAGGCGGAGCGGGCCGCGGTGGCGGGCGCCCGTGTCGCGCAGCAGGCGGCCGCCGCGCGCGCCACCGGGGAGGCGCAGGCAGCCCGCGCGGAGGTGAAGGCGGCGGCGCGAGACGCCGAGGCAATGGCGACGAGGACGCCGGCCGAGCGCGTCACCGCCGACCGGCCCGCGGCCACCCGGGTCACCCGCGAGCGGGCGGCGCTCGCGACTCAGCCGGCGTGGAGGCGGTGGGTCAGCCGCGGGCCGAACGCACGCCAGCTGGTGTGGATCGTCGCCGGCGTGTTCGTCCTCGGCCTCGTGGTGGCGCTGCTGTCGCTCCAGCTCTCCGGCGGCGGCGACAACGTCGACTCGGCACCTGAGCCGACCGTGGAGCAGGGTGGGGTGGTGAAGGCGGACGTCGAGGTCGCGGTCCTGAACGGAACGGCGGTCGCGGGGCTCGCCGCGAAGGTGGGCGACGACATCGAGACGAACGGATACGCGCTGGGAGCCGTCACCAACAGCGAGGTCCCGGCGGAGGAGACATCCGTCCTATTCGAGCGCGGTCACGAGGAGGAGGCGCAGACGGTGGCCCGCGACCTCGGCGTCGAGACGGTGTCGCCGATCGACTCCGAGACCCGCGACCTCGCGGACGGGGCGGACGTCGTCGTCGTCGCGGGCGAGGATCGCGCCCGGCTGTAGCGCCGGATTTCGCGGATCGCCCGACGCCCCCGGGTAATCTGCGCGCGTGCAGGCGAATTCCGACGCGGTCGCGCCTCCATACCTCGCCGGGATCCTGCTCGTGGCGGTCGTGGTCGCGGCGCTCGCCTCGCTCGCGCTGATCCAGGAGGCGCGCCAGCGCGGCGAGGTGCTCGACCTTGTCGAGGCGACGGATTCCTTTGCCGCGCCCGCCGAGCGGGCGCGGATCGAGTGGCGCCAGCGGCGTTCCAGCGACGACGCGGTCGTACGGATCATCGACCGCGGCGGCGCCCCGGTGCGGACGCTGCTCGATCATGGCGCACTCGAGGGAGACGACACCGAGCAGGTCTTCCGCTGGAACGGGAGGACCGAGGAGGGCGACGTCGCGACGCCCGGCCTGTACCGGATCGAGATCCTGCTGCTCGACCAGGACCGCGAGATCGTCCCCGAGCAGAGCGCGATCAGGGTTCGCGTGCCCGCGGGCGCCGGCGGGGGAAGCTGAGCGTGGACGCGCTGGAGTGGATCGGGGTCCTCGCGGCGTGCGCCGCCGCGGGGGCGGCGCTTGTCGTCCGTCGGCCGCGACCGCGGACCGCCGCGATGGTGCTCGCGCTCGCTCTCCTTCCCGTCCTGGTCGCGGGGGACGTGTGGGACACGGAGCGCTTCCGCGAGCTGCGCGACAGCCCCGCCCAGCTCGCGGCGCTCGCCCTCGCCGCCGCGATCGGGATCTCCGTGCTGACCGCGGCGATCCTCCGCTGGCCCGCCGCGTTCCCCCTGCTCGCGTTCGGGGTGCTCGCGTTCCGGATCCCGGTCGAGCTCGGCGGGGAGACCTCGAACCTGCTGATCCCCCTGTATCTCGTGATCGCCGCGGGCACCGCCGCCACCGCCTTCGCCTCTTGGACGCGCGACAGCGACCGCAGACCCGCGCCCGATCCCGACCCCGCCGGCTCCTCGCTGCCGGCGCTTGCGGCGCGGGCGTTGCCCTGGCTCCTCGCCGGCTTCCTCGTCCTCTACGCGCTCCAGAGCGCGTACTCGAGCGACCTCTCGAAGGCGACCGAGACCGTGTGCTTCTTCCTCGTCCCGTTCGCCGTCATGCTCGCGCTGCTGCTCGAGGTCCGCTGGACCTCGAATCTGCTCACCGCGCTGTTCGCGATCGTCTTCCTCGAGGGCCTGATCTTCGTCGCGGTCGGCGCGTGGCAGTTCGGCGCCCGCGAGCTGTTCTGGAATCCGACCTTGATCGCCGGAAACGAGGTCCACGTCTACTTCCGCGCGAACTCGCTGTTCTGGGACCCGAACGTGTTCGGGCGCTACCTGATCCTCGCGGTGCTGGCCGCCACCGCGTACATGATCTGGACCGAGCGCTCCGATCGCGCGATCGCCGCCGCGGTCGGTTCCGTGGTGCTGATCGCCGGTCTCACCCTCAGCTTCTCGCAATCGAGCGTGTTCGCCCTGCTCGCCGGGTTGGTCGCGCTCGTCGCGCTTCGGTGGGGCGCGCGGTCGGCGCTCGGCGCAGGGGCGGCGATCGTGATCGCCGCGGTCGTCCTCGTGCTCGCGGCGGGCGTGGAGCCGACCTCGAGCCGCTCGCTCGAGGTCCGCTCGAGCGGCCGCGTGTCGTTGATCACGGGCGGCCTCGAGCTCGCCGGGGACCGGCCGGCGTACGGCTACGGCTCGGGTTCGTTTCAGAGCGAGTTCGCGCAGCGCCACCTCGACGTCGACGAGCCGAAGGGGGGCGCGATCTCGCACGCGGAGCCGGTGACGGTCGCCGCCGAGCAGGGCGCGCTCGGGGTGGTGGTCTACGCCGCGGTCGTGCTCGCGGGGCTCGCCGCCCTGCTCGGGGCGGCGCCGCTGATTCCGGCGCCCCGCGGCGCGCTGGTCGCGTGCTTCGTGGCGATGGTCGTCCACAGCCTCGCGTACGCGGGCTTTCTGATCGACCCCGTGACGTGGGCGCTTCTCGGCGTCGGCCTCGCGCTCGCTCGCGCCCCGCTCCCCTCGCCGCTCGCGCAGCGGGTGCCCCGTCCGGCCGCCGAGCCGCAGCGACCGCGCGTCCAGGCCGCGTAGGGAGACGATGCTCTCCTACCTGCGCCGCCTCGCCACGACGGGGACCGCCTACACCGCCTCGAGCATCATCTCGAAGCTGCTCGCGGTCCTGCTGCTGCCGCTGTACACGCGCTACCTGACCCCGGAGGACTACGGCGCCGCGGAGGTGATGCTGGTCGCCGTGATCGCGACCAGCATCGTGATCCGGTTCGGGGTGATCGAGGCCCTGCTGCGGTACTACTACCTCGCGGACGAGGACCCCGACGAGGTCGTGCGGACGGGGTTCGCGTCGCTGTTCTGGACCACCACCGCCGGGGTGGCGATCGCGCTTCCGCTCGCCGAGCCGATCTCCGAGGCGCTGCTCGGCGAGCCCGACGCGGGCCTGGCGCGGATCGCGATCCTCGGGCTGTGGGTCTTCACGCTGTTCGAGTACCTCGCCACGCTGCTTCGCCTCGACGAGCGCGCGAAGGCCTACTTCGTCTTCAACATGGCCGGCGTCGTGATGGCGATCCCGCTCACCGTGTGGCTCGTCGTGCTCGAGGACGAGGGGGCGAACGGGCTGCTCGGGGCGATCTACCTCGCGACCGTCCCGATGGTGGCGTGGCTCGTGATCACCCAGCGCCGCCGGCTCGGGCTGATCCCGGACCTGGGCCTGCTGGGGCGGCTGATCCGGTTCGGCTTCCCGACGATGCCCGCCGAGCTCTCGCTCTACTCGCTCAACTTCATCGACCGGATCATCCTCGTGCGGCTCGCGGGGCTCGCCGAGGCGGGGCTGTACGCGCTCGCGATCAAGTTCGCGCAGGGGATCAACGTCCTGGTGCGCGGGTTCCAGCTCGCGTGGCCGCCGCTCGCGTACTCGATCCGCGACGACGACGAGGCGCGAAACGCGTACGCGCTGATCGTCACCTGGTTCATGGCGCTGTGCACGTTCGCCGTCGTCGGCCTGTGGCTGCTCGCGCGCTGGATCGTGCGCCTGCTCGCGGCGCCCGAGTTCTTCGACGCGTACGAGGCGATCGGGCTGCTGGCCGCGGGGATCACGCTGTACGCGCTCTACCTGGTCCAGGTCGTCGTCCTCGGCCGCACCGGCCGCACCGAGTTCAACTTCCCGGCCACGATCGCGGCGACCGCGGCCAACATCGGGCTCAACATCGCGCTCGTGCCGCCGCTCGGGATCGTCGGCGCGGGGCTCGCGCTCGTCGCCTCCTACCTCGTGGTGCTGGCGCTGATGTACGTGTTCACCCAGCGGCTGTTCCCGGTCCCCTACGAGTGGGGCCGGCTCGCGCTCGTCGTCGCGGTCGCCGCGGCGCTCGTCGGCGCCGGGGAGCTGCTCCTGCCCACCGAGGGCGCGGTCGGGCTGGTGACCCGCGCCGCGCTGTGGCTCTCGTTCCCGTTCGTGCTCTGGGCGGCGCGGTTCCTCACCCCCGAGGAGCGCGACACGATCGCGCGGCTGTTGCGGCCATCGGCGGTGGCCGAGCGCCTGCGCCGGCTCCGCGCCGCGGAGGCGCCCGAGCCCGCGCCCGCCGCCGAGGGGGGACGTGGTCCGCGCTTCACCGAGGAGGTGTACGAGGTCGAGCGCCGCGATGAGGACCGGGGCGGGGCGTAGTTGGGGTAGTGGTGGGTCCCTCGGCGACCGGGATTGGATCGGCGTTTGATGCGCTGGGTAGGAGCAGGTAGCGGGACCGCGGCGGCAGCCACCCGAGGTGTCGCTAACCGCACACTTGAGCTCGGCGAAGCGTCGAATGTGTAGTTGACCGTCATATACGCGGTCAGTGCGTATCCGGTTGGCTCGGGTTTGTGCCGGGATGTGCACCCGAGGGGCTCCGTTTGCCGGCCCGTCGCGACCTAGCCAAGTCAGTGAAGGATTGTGGGGGCTCTGACCCCCACAATCCTTCAACGAACGGCGGGGAAGCGCTTCGGGCGCCAGCGTCGGTAGGAACCCGCTCCGAACACCACGTCGCCGCCAGCCGTGCGCAGGTTAGGACCGCCCGGCGGGTCGACCTGACGGAAGCGGATACGCACTGCGCGGTCAACCCCACACTCGCTGGTGAGGCTGGTAATCAATCGCGCGACGTGCTCCGCTTCGCGTCCGCCGTCGCACGGTCTCTGTTGAAGGCATCCGCCGCCTCGCGGACCCCCTCGCCGCGTCCGGGCTGGAGGCCCTGGCGGGCGTGGAGCAGGTACCAGCGGGGTGGGTCGCCGCCGAGCAGCGGCGCGGCGAGCGCCCGCGCGACGTAGAACCACGCGGTCAGTCCCCTGACCGCGAGCGCCGCGGCGCGCGAGTGGTGCTCTCGCATGTAGAGGTCGCGGTTGCGATGGAACTCAACCGTTCGCCGGGCGCGCGCGACGGGATCGGTCGACAGCTGGTCGTGGTGGACGGCACGCGCCGCGGGGACGTACAGGATCCGCCACCCCGCGTCGCCGAGGCGCTTGCAGAAGTCGGTCTCGTCCGAGTAGATGAAGAACCGGGGGTCGAGGAACCCGACGGCCTCCGCCGCCTCTCGCCGGACCAGCATCGCCGAGGACTGAACCCACCCGACCGCCCGAGTTCGCTTCCCGCCGCTCTGGACCGTCAACCGGCGGTGGAGGAAGAGCGCGCCCGCGAGCGCCGTCCCCACCCCCGGCAGCCTCCACGCGCACGCCTTCGGCTCCCCCTCGGTGGTGAGGAGCTGGGCCCCCGCGGCGGCCGCGCCCGGATCGCGTTCGAGCGCCTCGATCAGCGCCGCGGGGGCGCCGGGCCGCAGCTCGGAGTCCTCGTTCAGGAGCAGGCAGTAGCGCCCCCTGGCCGCCCGCATGAGCTCGGTGTCGTTCTCGGCCTTTCCGGCGCGCGTGGCGCGGGCGATCACCCGCGCGTCGGGGGCGCGCGCGCGGACCGCGTCGGCGGAGCCGTCCTCGGAGGCGTTGTCGAGCACCAGGACCTCGTGCTCGACGCCGTCCGGGTTCGTGCGCCGGATCGCGTCCAGGCAGGCGAGCAGATGCTCGCGGCCGTTCGTGTTCACCACGCAGTAGGAGAGGAGCAAGGTCGATAATTCTCGCCAATGGAGGTCCAAGTCGTGGATCCATCCGCGTACAGCCCCCCGTATGACCGCTCCCTGTGCGCCGCGCTCGCCCGCGCCGGGGCCGACGTCGAGCTGGTGACGAGCCGGTTCCTGTACGGGCCGGTCCCCCCGGCGGACGGGTATCGCGTGAACGAGGCCTTCTACCGGCGCTCGGCGAAGCGGGGGCTCGACGCCCCCGCTCGGCGCGCGTTCAAGCTCGGCGAGCACTTCGCCGACATGACCCGCCAACGCCGCCACTCGGCGGCGGCCGACGTCGTCCACTACCAGTGGCTGACGATGCCGGGCGTCGACTGGGCGCTGCTCCCGCCTCCCGCGCTCCGAAACGGCTCCGAAGCGGCGACCGCGCGGCCGCCGCAGGTGCTCACGTTCCACGAGCGACCCGCCCGCGGCCGGATAGGGGTCGCGCGCGAGCGCCGGCTGCTGTCGCGGATGGACGCCGTCGTCGCGCACAGCGAGCACGCGGCGCGGCGACTGAGCGAGGAGCTCGGGTTCGAGGCCGCCCGGACGACGGTGATCCCGCACGGGGCGCTCGACTACCTGACCCGGCTCCACGACGAGCGGCCGCTCCCCGCGGAGCTCGCCCGGGTCGAGCGCCCGGTGGCCCTGTGCTTCGGCCTGATCCGCCCCCACAAGGGGGTGGAGGTGGTGCTCGAGGCGTTCGGGTCGGTGCCCGACGCGGAGCTGTGGGTCGTCGGGATGCCGCGGATGTCGATGGACGCGATCCGCGAGCTCGCCGCCCGGATCCCCGACCGCGTCCGGCTGGTGCCCCGGTTCATCTCGGACCCCGAAGTGCCCGCGTACTTTCGCCGCGCGGACATCGTCGTTCTCCCGCATCTGAACGCGGAGCAGTCGGGGGTGCTCCACATCGCGCTCGCGTTCGGGCGCCCGCTCGTGCTGACCGCGGTCGGCGGGTTCCCGGAGATCGCCGAGCGCGACCGCGCCGCCCACCTCGTCCCGCCCGCCAACCCCGCCGCGCTCGCGGCGGCGCTCAACGAGCTGATCGCCGACGAGCCCGAGCGGCGGCGGCTCGCGGACGCGGCGGCGCGGGCGGCGGCCGGGCCGTACTCGTGGGACCGGATCGCCGCGCAGACGCTCGACCTCTACCGCTCGCTGCTCGGCTGAGGCTCGGATGGTGGCGCTCGAGATCGTGTTCTGGGCCTCCGCTGCGTTGCTCGTCCACACCCAGCTCACGTATCCGCTCGCCCTGTGGCTGATCGCGCGCCTCCGCGGAGCCGGGGCGACGCCGGCCGAGGCGTCCGGGCCCGGGGACGAGCTCCCCTCCGTGAGCCTGATCGTCGCCGCCCACGACGAGCAGGAGGTGATCGAGCGCAGGGTTCGCAACGCGCTCGAGCTCGCCTATCCGCGGGAGCGCCTCGAGGTGATCGTCGCCTCGGACGGATCGTCGGACCGCACCGTGGAGCTGGCTCGGGCAGCCGGGGCCGATCTCGTCCTCGACCTCCCGCGCCGCGGCAAGGTCGAGACCCAGAACGCCGCGGTGGAGCGCGCTCGCGGTGAGGTGCTCGCGTTCTCCGACGCGAACTCGTTCTGGGCGCCCGCCGCCCTGCGCCGGCTGGTCGAGCGGTTCGCCGATCCCCGGGTCGGATACGTGTGCGGTCGGGTCCGTCTCGAGGGCGAGGGCGGGGCGAACGAGGAGGGCGCGTACTGGCGCTACGAGATGGCGATTCGGGAGCTGGAGTCGGAGCTCGGCGGGGTGACGGCAGGAAACGGCGCGATCTACGCGCTGCGCGGCGACGCCTACATCGTGCTCGACTCGGCGCGTGGGCACGACCTCTCGTTCCCGTTCGCGCTCACCAAGCGGGGGTGGCGGGCGGTGTACGCGCCCGAGGCGATCGCGGACGAGCGGATGGCGCCGACGATCGGGGGGGAGTTCGCCCGCAAGCGCCGGATGATGAACCGCACCTGGGGGGTCGTGCTGCGGGACGGGATGCTCTCCCCGCGCGGGTACGGGCCGCTGTACGGGTTCCAGATGCTCTCCCACCGCGCGCTGCGCTACGCGTCCCCGTTCCTGCACCTGATCGCGCTCGGCACCAACGTCGCGCTGCTCGGCGACGGCGCCGTGTACACGGTCACGCTCGCGATCCAGCTCGCGGTGCTCGCCGCCGCCGCGCTCGGGTCGGTGGTCCCGCTCCGTCCCCTGCGCCTCGCGCACTACTACGCGATGGTCGAGGGATCGATCCTGTGGGGGCTTTGGGACCGGCTGCGCTCCGGCACGGCGATCACGTGGGAGAAGGTCGAGGGGACCCGGTGAGCGGCGGGCTGCCCCGGGCGATCGACGTGCTGCTCGCGGCGCTCGCGCTCGCGATCACCTCCCCGGTGCTCGCCGCCGCGGCGGTCGCGATCCGCGCCGACACCCCCGGGTCGCCGATCTACCGCCAGCGGCGGGTGGGCCGCGCGGGGAGCACGTTCGAGCTCCGCAAGCTTCGCACGATGGTCCTCGGTGCCGACCCGACGCCGGCGGAGACGTGGGAGCCGCTGCGCGCCGGTGACCCCCGCGTGACGCGGGTGGGCGCCGTGCTGCGGCGGCTGTCGCTCGACGAGCTTCCGAACCTGGTCAACGTGCTCAGGGGGGAGATGGCGATCGTCGGACCGCGGCCGACGATCGAGGCGCAGGTCGAGCAGTACACGCCGCGCCAGCGGCGGCGGCTCGAGGTGATGCCCGGGATCACCGGGTGGGCGCAGGTCAACGGGCGCGCCTCGCTGTCGTGGGAGGAGCGGATCGAGCTCGACATCTGGTACGTCGAGAACCGCTCCCTGTCGCTCGACCTCAGGATCCTCGCCCGGACGCTGCGCCTGATCGTCACAGGACGGGGGTTGTACGAAGGGTGATGGCGGGCGCGGAGGTGCTCACGGTCGAGGACGGCGCGCGGTGGCGCGAGGCGCTGCCGGCGAGCGAGAGCGTCTTCGGAAGCGTCGAGTACGCCCGGATCCAGGAGCGCCACGGGGGCGGCGCGCCTCGCCTCTTCACGCTCGCGGTGCCCGGTGGCTCGATCGCCTACCCGATCGTCCTGCGCCCGGTCGGCGAGCTCGAGTTCGCGGACCGCGCCGCCGAGGGGCTGTTCGACGCCGCCACCCCCCAGTACACGGGCCCGTTCGCCCCCGCCGACCTGGACGCCGACGCCCGCGAGGCCTTCCAGGCGGCGCTGTCGCGGTGGTGCCGCGAGAGCCGCGTCGTGACCGAGTTCGGCCACCTCCAGCCATGGCGGGCGCGCACCGAGCTTCTCGAGGGCTCCGCGCTCGAACGCGACCGGGAGATCGTGTACGTCGACCTCACCGACGACCCCGAGCGCCTGTGGCGGGACTCCTACACGCACGCGGCGCGCAAGAACGTCAACCGGGCGCGGCGCGAGGGCGTGCGGGTCCGCACCGCCGCCGGCGGGGCCGGCGCTCGCGAGCTCCACCGGATCTACGAGCAGACGATGGACCGTCAGCGGGCGCGGCGCAGCTACTACTTCCCGCCCTCCTTCTTCGAGGCGTTCGTCGAGGAGTTGCCCGACAACTCCCGGATCGTGGTCGCGGAGCACGGCGGCCGGGCGGTCGCCGCGACGCTCTACCTCCACGACGACACCGACGTGTACAGCTACCTCGGCGGCGCCGACCACGACCACCGGCACCTTCGCCCCACCAACGCCGTCGTCGACGAGACGATCCGGTGGGCACGCGAGGAGGGCAAGCAGCGGCTCGTGCTCGGCGGCGGGTACCGGCCGGGCGACGGGATCTTTCGCTTCAAGGCCTCGTTCTCGCCGCTGCGCGCCGAGCTTCGCCTCTACAGGCGGGTCCACCTCCCCGACGAGTACGCGTCGCTGCGCGATGCGTGGAGCGCGCGCCATGGCGCCGCCACACCCGACTACTTCCCCCCATATCGGGCGACCCCGACCCCCGGATAGGGGAGCGCTCCCTACTCGGGGACGAGTCCGCCGTTCTCGGCGATCCGGGCCTGGGCGCGCGTCGCGATCCGTTTCAGGGCCTGCTTCAGCTCCCCGCCGGGGCATGCCGTGTGGCCGACGCGGCGATGGCCGAACACCCGCTTCACGCGGACCTTCTTCCCGGACGGGAACTTGCTGCTGCTCCCGCCGGTCGACACGATCCGCGTCCGTCCGAGCGCCTTTACGCCGTGGAGCGCGAGCTTCCACGCGATCACGCTCACGAACGCGTCCTTCGCGGCGTCGGAGATCGGGTCCGAGGTGTGGGTCCCGATCGAGGCGATCCCGGTCGTCTGCGAGTTGACCCCGGCCGCGTGGGCGCCGATCACCGCCTTCTTCACGCCCCCCGCGCGGCCGACGTAGACCTCGCCGAACCGGTCGACGAGGAAGTTGTAGCCGATGTCGTTCCACCCGTTGCCGTTGCGGTGGAAGCGACAGATCCCGAGCACGATGCCGGGCGCCTCGTCGGCGGAGTACTCGTTCCCGGTTACGGTGTGGTGCACGGTCGCCCCCTCGACGCTCCCCTGGGCGGGCCCGCTGCGAGGCTTGCAGCCGCCGCCGTTTCGCTTCGCCCCCCATGCCCCCCGTCCGACCATGTCGGGCTGCGGCGGGATCGCGCCGGCGGTCGCGACCGAGGCGACGGAGGCGACCGAGATGAACGCGGAGTTGACCGCCCCCCGTGCGGCGTTCAGGGCGCGGTTGGCGAACGTGTCGCTCCCCGACACGTTCACGTAGTGAAGCCGGCCCTCGGGGCGCACGCCCCGGCTTCGGACCTGGAGCTCGTCCGCGCCCCCGAAGTACACGGGGTCGCCGTTCGCGGTCTCGACCCACTCGCTCCACTCGTCGCCCTCGGTGCGCGCGCGGTACTCCAGCGGCCGCAGCTCGCCGGCGACGCCGACGAGGTCGAAGCGGGCCGGCGCCTCGATCACGGGGGATCGGAACCGGACGGCCCGCTCGAGCGCATGGTCGCCGTCCCCGCCCGAGGCTCGTGCCCTCGTGTCGGTGCCCACGCGCTCAACACCCGGAACGGGCTGCTCGAAGTCGACCGCCCCCGGCGTGTAAGGGGTCAGCGACAGCGCCGGGGCGACGCTCCACAGAAGAGCCGCCACCGCCCCGAGGGGAACGATCAGCTTGAGAGGACGCACGAATGCCCGCACTGGTGCCGAAACACGTATCACCGGCAAACGATTCGCCTGCAAGCGACGGAGCGCGCTGAAACCCGCGCTGCAGGCCGGGTCAGGCCGCGAGCCGCTCGATGGCGGCCTCGGCCTCGCGCGCGAGCCGCTCCATAATCTCCTTCGTGGGCCCGGGGCGAGCGAGCGCGCCGGCCTGCCCGCTGAGCATGAACATCAGCTCGTCACGGTCGCGCTCGGCGGCGGCTTCGTGCAGCGGGCGGGTGAGCATCGACTGGGGCGGAAAGGGAGGGACGTCGAGTCCGGATCGCTCGAGCTCGTCGATCAACGGGGTGCGAATCGCGCGCGCGTCGCGCCCCGTGCACGTGTCCGTGATCGTGGTCGCGTCGTCGGCGCTCGCGGCGGCGCGCCGCTTGTGGGTGTCGGACGCGGTCGACTCGTCGCTGACGAGGAACGCGGTACCGAGCTGCACCCCCTCTGCCCCGAGCGCGAGCGCCGCGGCGATCCCGCGTCCGTCCATGATCCCGCCGGCGGCGATCACCGGAAGGTCCACCCGGTCCACGACCTGCGGCACCAGCGCCACCAGGCCGACCAGGGAGCGTCCCGGCGGGCCGAGGAACGCCCCGCGATGTCCGCCGGCCTCGCTTCCCTGCGCGACGACGGCGTCGACGCCGGCGGCCTCGAGCGCCGCGGCCTCCTCCGTGGTCGTCGCGGTGCCGAT
>JBOGZL010000009.1:0-15503 GCA_050697195.1 Solirubrobacterales bacterium | reverse complement strand
GTGCGCTGGGACGTCACCCACACCCTCGTCGTCGCCACCCAGACGGTGGACAGCCCCGACCTCCTCGATCGCCTCAAGGGCAGGGCGGCGGAGCGCCCCCACCGCTACACGATCATCTCCCCGCGCTCCGGCCAGGTGACGCGTGAGGAGGTGTGCGAGAAGCTCGCCCGAACGCTCGCCACCCTGTACGGGTCCGAGATCGACGCGACCGGCCAGCCGATGAGCCCCGAGCCGGGGGCGGCGGTTCAGAACGCGATCGAGCACTACCGGATCGACGAGATCCTGATCTCTACCTTCGCCGGCCAGCAGTCGAAGTGGCTCCAGGAGGGGCTGGTCGAGAAGGCGAAGGAGCTGGCGGGTGAGAAGCCGGTCGAGCACTTGGAGTCGGGGCGTGGAGTGGCGGCCCCCGCCGCCCCCGGACGCGAGAGCGAGCGAGCAACAGGACCGGTGTCATGAGTGCGAGCGAGCGAGAGCGGAGGAGGCGGCGCTGATGGAGTCGGCGTCCGTAGCGGTCGATCACCACGAGCATCACGGGCCGCCCGAGGCCCACCAGAGCTCGCGAATCGACCGCCAGACGCTGGGAATCCTGCTGTTCATCGTCTCGGAGGTGATGCTGTTCGGCGCCTTCTTCGCCTCCTACTTCTTCCTCCGCGTCGTGGCGGGCGAGGGGCAGCCGTGGCCACCCGATCAGTTCGAGCTCCCGGTCGCGGTCGCCGGCGTCAACACCGCGATCCTCGTCAGCTCGAGCGTCACCGTGCACTGGGCGCTGGAGTCGGTGCGCCGCGACCAGCGCCGCGGCCTGCTGCTCGGGCTTGGGGCGACGTGGCTGCTCGGCTTCACGTTCCTGTTCATCCAGCTCAACGAGTACGTCCACATCGGGTTCAGCGCCCGCGACGGGTCGTTCGGATCGATCTTCTACGGGCTCACCGGCCTCCACGGCGCGCACGTATTCGTCGGCCTCCTGCTGCTCAGCTTCGCGAACGTCCGCGCGTGGCGGGGGCACTTCGGCCCCAAGGCCAAGGACCACCTCGGCGTCGAGGTGCCGGGGATCTACTGGCACTTCGTCGACGCGATGTGGATCGTCGTCTACACGACGGTCTACATTCTCTGAGCGTCTCCCGGGACCCACTGGACACTCTTCACGTCCCTGGAGTGGAAGAACGTCCATCCGCGGCCAGGCCCCCCGGACTGCGCGATGAGCGGGCGCGAGCGGCGGGCCGCCCTGACGCCTCCTTCGAATGCGGGGCTGTCTCGCGATTCCATCACTTGACTTGAAGCGCGCTTGAGGTCGTAGCCTCGCGGCGTATGAGCAGTCGCCTCGAGGAGACATCCCCGCCCGCGCATGTGTCCGGCAGCTTCGCGATCGGCGGCGAGCTGAGCGTCCACCGGCTCGGGTTCGGAGCAATGCGTCTCCCGGGCGTGCGGGGCGAGCCCCGCCCCGATGCGGCGCGCGAGATGCTGCGCGAGGCAGCTCGGCTGGGGGTCGACCTGATCGACACCGCGCACGCCTACGGCCGCTCCGAGGAGCTGATCGCCGAGGCGCTGCATCCCTACCCCGAAGGACTGGTGATCGCCACGAAGGGGGGCCTGCGCCGCGGCGGCCACCCCGACGGGCGCCCCGAGCGCCTGCGGGCAGACTGCGAGGAGAGCCTGCGCCGCCTCCGCGTCGACACGATCGACCTCTGGCAGCTCCACCGGATCGACCCCGAGATCCCACTCGAGGAACAGTTCGGCGCCATCCGCGAGCTTCGCGACGAGGGGAAGATCCGCTTCGTGGGCGTCTCAGAAGTATCGGTCGACGAGCTGCGCCGTGCCCGTCAGCTGGTCGACGTCGTCACGGTCCAGAACCGCTTCAACCTCGCCGAGCAAGCGGCCGACGATCTCCTGGGAGAATGCGAGACGGGCGGGATCGGATTCCTCCCCTGGGCTCCGATCGCCATGGGCGACCTCCTCGGCTCTTCCCGCGAGCTGGCTCAGGTGGCCGGCGCGCACGGAGCAACACAGGCTCAGATCGCGCTCGCCTGGCTGCTCCACCGATCGTCCGCGATGTTGCCGATCCCCGGCACCGGCACGCCCGAGCACCTGCGCGAGAACGTCAACGCCGCGCTGATCGAGCTGGCCGAGAACGACCTCGCGGCTCTCGAGCGCGGCACCCGCCGACCGAGTTGACCGGCGCCGCGACGCTACGACCTCACGATGCGGCTCACTGCCTGGTGAAGGCGAGCTTCGCGCCCAAGGCGACGAACGAGCCGGCAAAGACACGCCGCATCCACGCCAGCACCCGCGGGCGGCTGATGACCTGCTCTCTCACCGCGGCGGCGAACACGCCGTAGATGCCGAAGATGACGAAGGTGATCAGCATGAAGACGGCGCTCAACCCGAGCATGTTGATGACGCCCTGAGGATCACCTGGGCTGACGAACTGCGGCAGGAAGGCGAAGAAGAAGATCGTCAGCTTCGGGTTGAGGACGTTGATCAGGATCGCCGTGGTGATCACCTTCCGCGCGGAGCTCGGGGCATCCTCGGCCTCGACCGCCAGCGCGCCCTTGTCCCTGAGCGTGCTCCACGCCAGATACAGCAGGTAGGCCACGCCGAGGTACTTGAGGACGCCGAAGGCGACCGCGCTCGTGTGCAGGAGCGCCGCGAGACCCGTGATCGCCGCGGCCATGTGCGGAACGATCCCGAGCGTGCATCCCACCGCCGCGACGATGCTCACGCGGGCGCCGCGCGTGAGGCCGGCCGCCAGGGTGTAGAGGACACCGATCCCGGGCGTGGCGACGACGATCAGCGAGGTGAGCAGGAACTCGACGCTCATTGCGCCCTGCTGTAGAAGCCGAACACCACGGTCAGAGTAAAGCGCTGCGGCGCACGATCACCCTCGTCGAACAGCCAAACACCGACGGCTGACCAGCGCGCTGACCGCGCGCCGGGCTCTACTCGCGAGCGCTTATCTGCTGCACGGCCCAGCCGTTTCCGTCCGGATCGCTGAAGAAGACGAACCCGACGTTGTCGAGCGCGTCTCCCTCACGGCCGGGGCGAACCCCACCCGCGTCGAACACCTGGACCTCGCTGACCTCCACCCCTCGCTCGACGAGCTGGGCGTGCGCAGCGTGTATGCCCGAGACAACCAGCTGCAGGCCCTGGAGGGAGCCAGGCCGCATGTCCACGATCCCATCTCCGAGCCCGATCGAGCAGGCCGCCCCGGGGGGCGTCAGCTGGACGATTCGCATCTCGTCGCTGACCCTGGTGTCGTGGTCCACCTCGAAGCCAAGCTGTTCGGCGTAGAAGGCCTTCGCGCGGTCCACGTCCGAGACGGGAACCTGAACCAACTCGAGCGTCCAGTTCATGATGCGTTCCTCCTTGGGGATTCGTGGGTGACGATGCTCGTCCAGCTCCGGGTGGACGACCGGGAGGTGGCGGCATGCCCTGCTTCTCATGACCGACCCGGGCCTCGAAACTCATCGGCCGGAGCGATGAGTTCGGCCCTCATCACGGGTCTATTGTCGTGATGATGCGCGCCACCCCCACAGGATCGACGGTGCGGGAGCGAGGGCTGCTCGAGGCGGCCCGCGGCGGCGACGAGGACGCCTTTCGCCGCCTAGTGGAGCCGCACCGAAGCCAGCTCCACGCGCACTGCTACCGGATGCTGGGCTCGGTTCACGACGCCGAGGACGCGTTCCAGGACGCCCTGCTGCGCGCGTGGCGGGGGCTGTCGGGCTTCGAGGCCCGGAGCTCGATTCGGCCGTGGCTCTACAGGATCGCCACCAACACGTGCCTGAACGTCATCTCGCAGCGGCCCAAGCGCGTGCTCCCGGTCGACTACGGCCCCGCCGCCGACCCGCACCAGGATCCCGGCGAGCCGCTCCCGGAGTCGGTGTGGTTGGAGCCGTATCCGGACGAGCGACTGGGCCTCGAGGCCGGGCCGGCCGGCCCGGAGGCCCGCTACGAACAGCGCGAGGGGGTCGAGCTGGCGTTCGTCGCGGCGCTCCAGCACCTTCCCCCGCGACAGCGCGCCGCCCTGATCCTGCGCGAGGTGCTCGGCTTCTCGGCCCGCGAGGTCGCCGGCACGCTCGACACCACGGTCGCGTCCGTGAACAGCGCCCTCCAGCGGGCCCGGAAGGCGGTCGACGAGCGGCTCCCCGAGCGCAGCCAGCAGGCCACCCTCCGGGCGCTGGGGGACGACGGCCTGCGCGAGTTCGTAGACCGGTTCATGGACGCGTTCGAGGGCGGGGACGTCGACGCGATCCTCGAGCTGCTGGCCGAGGACGCGACGTTCTCGATGCCGCCGTACGCGGGCTGGTATCGCGGCCGCGCCGCGATCGCCGAGTCGTGGCTGATGCCCGGGGGACCGCCGCCGCGGCTGCGCTACGTCCCCACGCGCGCGAACGGGCAGCTCGCGTTGGGGGCACCTACGCCCTGGATGCCGAAGCCGGCACCCATCTGCCGATCGCGCTCGACGTGATCACCCTGCGCGGGGCGCGGATCGCCGAGATCCTCGCCTTTCGCACCCCCGAGGTCTTCCGCCGCTTCGGGCTCCCGGACGAGCTCGCGCCCGCCTGACCTCGCCCGAGGCGCCTCTACCAGCGCGCCCAGCGGCGAGGCATGAAGAACGCCAGGATCGACCGCCGTCCGCACTTCGGGCATCGATGAAGCGGTTGAACCGGGGTGCCGCAGTGGCGACACGCCGGCTTGTGGGCGACAACCCCGGCCACGACCTCAGTCTACGGCCGAGCCCTCTCCCGGGCGCTCAGGCGATCGGGCGGTAGCTGAGATGGGTGACGGCCGGGGACTCGATCACCCTCGTGGATTCAAGCTCGATCGATTGGGCGCCCCGATCGCCGAAAAGGCGGACGCCGTCCCCGAGGAGCACGGGGACCAGATGGAGCTGAATCTCGTCGACCAACCCTGCGCGGAGGTACTGCTGCGCCACGCTCGCCCCGCCGGCGATCGAGACGTCCCCGTCGCCCGCCGCGGCACGAGCCTGCTCGAGCGCGGCCTCGATCCCGTCGGCGACGAAGGTGTACGTGGTCCCCCCCTGCTTGCTCACGGCATCCCGGGGATGGTGGGTGAGGACGAACACCGGCACGCCGAAGGGGGGCTCGTCCCCCCACCACCCGTCGGCCTTGGGGTCGTCCTCCCACGAGCCCTCACCCCCGCTGAACATCCGCCTCCCCATCACGACGGCGCCGGTGCGTCGCAGCGACTCCTCGAGGAGCTCGGAGTCGGCGCTCTCCTCGCCGCCCGAATGCCCGTGGCTCTCGCGCCAGCTCCTGAGCCCGACGACCCACTCGTGGAGCCGCTCGCCGCCGACCCCCAGCGGGTTCTCGAGATCGGCGTTCGGTCCCGCGATGAAGCCGTCGAGCGACATCGAGATCTCGAATGTCAGCTTGGACATCGTTCCTCCTTTTCCGTTTCTCAGCTGAGACCGGCGGACGACACCAAAATCATCGCCGGTGCTAAGAAGGAATGGATGCACAACCCGCTCCGATCCGAGGCCGACGCGTTCCGCATGGTGATGATCGTCGGGGCGGGCGCGGCGGCGGTGATCGCCCTCAGCCTCCTCGCCGGGCCCGAGTTCGGCGTCGTGCTCGCGGCCGCCCTGGTGGGGGTCGGGATCGGGGCCGCGTGGCGAACCTCGCGCGGAACCGAGCGCCGCAAGGCCGAGATCGCCCGCGGCGACGGCTCCGTCCACCGCGTGCTCGTGGTCGCGAACGAGACCGTCGGCGGGCGCGCGCTGCTGAGCGAGATCGAGTACCGCTGCAGGGGTCGGGACAGCGAGGTGCTGGTCGTCACCCCGGCCCTGACCTCGGCGGTCAAGCACTGGCTCTCGGACGTCGACGACGCGATCGACGCCGCGGGCCGCCGTCAGGCCGAGTCGGTGCGGGCGATCGAGGGGTTGGGGCTGGGGGCGCGCGGCGAGGTCGGCGACTCCGACCCCAATACCGCGATCGAGGACGCGTTGCGAACGTTCCCCGCCGACGAGGTGATCGTCTCGACACACCCGCCGCAGCGCTCGCGGTGGCTGGAGCGGGGAGTCGTGGAGCGCGCTCGCGACGAGCTCGAGCTCCCGGTCACCCACGTCGTCGTCGACCTCGAGGCCGAGGGAGCGGTTCGCAGCTAGTTGCCCCCGGGGCAGGGGCGTTCAAGCGGCGCCTCGCCAGGTCCGATGTAATTATCGGCACGATGGCGCGACTGGAGGCAAAGGAGGGGTCCGAGCAGCGCTCGGTGCTCTATTGCCTGATCCCGCGCGAGCTCTCGGGCGAGCTTCACGACGACCTCCGTCACCATTTCGCCGAGGACCCCGACGTCGAGGTCGTGGTCGAGCGGCGCCGGCGCGACCGCCGCGGCGGCGCCGAGCGCCGGACGCGCGACGAGCCGCGAGATGGTCCCGAGCGGAGGCGAATCCGCAGCGCCGAGGGACGCCGGGCGGGGGAGCGGCGAGCCCCGCAGGTCGAGGTCGAGCCTCCGCCGCTTCCGACCGCGGCGCAGGCCCACGTCGCGCGGCTGGTCTTCGTGGAGCGCCTCGAGCCGTCGTCCGAGGACGCCGAGGACCTCGACTCGGCGCGCCTGGTGACCGACTTCCAGGCCGGGGACGGCGAGGCGTTCGAGTCCCTCTACATGCGTTACTTCGACCGCGTCTACGCATACCTACGGGTGCTGCTCAAGGACGCCCACGAGGCGGAGGACGGCACACAGCAGGTGTTCATCAAGGTCTTCGAGGCGCTGCCCCGCTACGAGCGCCGCGGCCAGCCGCTGCGCGCGTGGCTGTTCACGATCGTTCGAAACCACGCGCTGAGCGACCTCCGAAAGCGCGGGCGGGTGGAGCTCGAGGGGCCGGAGGAGATCGAGCGGCTGATCGAGGGCGGCGTACCCGAGGAGCCGGAGGTCGCGGCGCTGGGCTGGATATCGGACCGCGACCTGCTGCTGTTCGTGGAGCGGCTCCCGCTCGCCCAGCGCCAGGTGCTGACGCTGCGCTACATGATGGAGATGGACAACCGCGAGGTGGGAGAGGTTCTGGGGCGCTCCCCGTCCGAGGTCAGGGTGCTCCACTACCGCGCGGTGAGCTTTCTTCGTGACCGGCTCGCGGCGATCGAGGAGGGCGAGCGGCGGCGCTCGTCCGCGCTTCTCACCCACTGACCGGTTTCCGGAATCCGTTGTAACGCTGGCGCCGCCCCGCGCGTTGTTCGGTTACAGCACCCGTGACGTGAGGTTGGGGAAGGCCGGGTGGTCACACCCGCCGGGGGGGTATATGGGCGGGTCGCGGATCGGGGGAACCGCGGCCCGCCCACAACAATTCCCGCGATGTGCTCCGCTCCCGCTCGCTCGCGACTCGAATCACCGGTCATGACGCTCGCTCGCTCCCGCGTGCGCCATCGCGGGGTCACAGACGGGATGGGGTTTGCTACTGGCCCTCGCCGGCGGTCTCGACCAGGTAGTCGACGAGCTCCTCGAGGTCCTTCCGGGGCAGGTCGGTGTAGGTGTCGGGCATGACGCCGGACTCGAAGCCCTGCGCGATGTCGGCCTCCGGATCGACGATCGATTGCTCGACCTCCTCCGGGCTCTGGCCGGGGAGCGTCTGGTCGAGGTTCGGGCCCACCGTTCCCAGCGCGACGTCGCCAAGCGCGGCGAGCGTGTGGCAGGTCCCGCATCCCTCGGAGAGGAAGACCTCGGCGCCGGGCCCGGCGTCGGGCGGGATCGGCGGCTCGACGCCGGGCACGCCCGCGTACTCCGCGACGTACGCGGCGACGTCGGTCGCGTCCTCGCCCGTGACGAGGTCCGCCGGCATGTACGCGGGGCTGTCGGGCTCGGTGAAGCGCGGGTTCCCGATCTGGGACTCCACCACGCCCTCGATTGTGTCGCTGTCCATGCCCGTGTCGCGCGCGCTCTGGAACGCGGCGTCGAGGTCGGGGGCGACATCCACCGTGGTCCCCGCCTCCTTGAACGCGTGGCAGGCCCCGCATTTGTCCAGAAACATGGCCCGCCCGTTGTCGAGATCGGCGTCCTCCTGCAGGTCGCACCCGGGGAGCACGGCCACGGCGGCCACCGCGACGACGGCGGCCGGGAGGCCGAGCAGCTTGCTGCGGGGCACCGACACGGGCGGCAATCCTATCTACCGCCCCACGCAGCATCCCGGCCTTGCGGCGTGGTGTTTCCTATAGGGTTGCGGCAATCCGCACTACCGGTTGTTCTCGTCGACGGGGGTTGCGATGGAAGTACGGGAAGGCATGACAAGCGTGGTGTTGACCGTGGGTACCGGTCACACGCTGCGGGAGGCCGCCCGCCGCATGACCGAGAAGGGGGTAGGTGCCGCGGTCGTGATCGACGAGGCGGCGCCCGGGCCCGGAATCATCAGCGAGCGCGACCTCCTCAACTCGATCGGGCGGGGGGAGGACCCCGACTCCGAGCGGGTCGCCGATCACATGTCGGACACCGTGATCACCGCCGCCCCGGGCTGGAGCCTGGAGCGCGCCGCAGCGGAGATGTCGAAGCGGAGAATCCGCCATCTGGTGATCGTCGAGGGAGGTCACCCGGTGGGCGTGCTCTCGATGCGCGACATCATGCGGGTGTGGACCTCGGAGGGAGCGACCTCCGGGATGACCCCGCCCGAACAGGAAGCCGTCGGCTAGCGCCTTCGCAGCGGGACCGCGGGGAGCACTGCCGAGCGCGGCCGCTGCTCGCGCGGGAGGCGCGAGGTCTGGGTCGCGGCGTCCCGGATCCAGGCGATAATCGACACCAGCGCGATCACCGCCCCGAACACGGCGTACACCCACCACGCGAACAGCCCGACGACGACGAGCGCGATCCCCAGCGCCGCGAACGCGGGGAGCCACGAGGGTCGCGGGAGGTAGACGAGCTCGGTCGGCTCGGGCGGCTGACCGCGGTCGGCCATCAGGCGATGTAGAAGATCGAGAACGCGAACGTCATCCCGAACACGAAGATCGCGAGCGCCGCGAGGAGCATCCCGGCGCGCAGGTTGCGGTAGGAGCTGCGCCGATCCACGCCGCCTCTTCTACCAAACCGCCCGGTCCAGCGCCATCGCGACGAACAGCAGCGCGAGGTAGGCGAGCGAGGCGAGGTAGAGGCGCAGCGCCGCGGGCCGCGACGGCCGCATGCACAACCACGCGGCGAGGGCTATGAAGGCGCCGCCGAGCGCGAGCGCGGCGACCAGGTAGGGGACGCCGAACAGGCCGCCGGCGACCGGGAGCAGCGTGACGGCGACGAGCGCGACCGCGTAGGCAAGGATCTGGTGGCGCGTCGCGCTCTCTCCCCGGACGACGGGCAGCATCGGGACGCCGGTGCGTGCGTACTCGTCCTTGATCAGCAGCGCGAGGGCCCAGAAGTGGGGCGGGGTCCAGAAGAACACGACGGCGAACAGCGCCAGTGCGCCGAGCGCGAGCCCACCGGTCGCCGCCGCCCACCCGACGAGCGGGGGGATCGCCCCCGCGGCGCCGCCGATGACGATGTTCTGGGGGGTGAGCGGCTTCAGCCACAGCGTGTACACGACCGCGTAGCCGAGCAGCCCGGCGAGTGCGAGGGCCGCGGCGAGGACGTTGACGGCGACCGCGAGCACGATCGCCGCGAGCGCCCCGAGCCCGATCCCGAACGCGAGCCCGTGCCGGGGCGGGATCCGCCCGCTGGCGAGCGGGCGGCCGCGGGTGCGGGCCATCCGGGCATCCGCGTCGCGCTCCAGGTAGTGATTTATCGCCCCCGCGCCCCCCGCGGCGAGATAGCCACCGAGAACGGTCCACAGCACGGTCGAGAGCGCCGGGCCGGAGGGGTCGGCGACGAACATCGCCGCGACGGTGGTCAGCAGCAGCAGCGAGATGATGCGCGGCTTCGTCAGCGAGAAGTAGTCCCGTACCACAGAGAGCGCCGACCGGCCCGCCTCCGCGGGACCGATCCGTCGCACCGCCTCTGCCGAGCTCTCCATCATGCGGGTGAGGCCGAGGCCTCTGCCTCGGCTCGTAGGTGTGTGCGGCGCGGCTCGGGCACCGCGACGAGTTCGGCCGCCGCATAGACGACCGTCCCCCACAGCAGCGTCGCGAGGGTGAGGTGGGCGACGACGAGCTCACCGTGCTCCCCGAGCCAAACGTTGAGCGCGCCGAGCAGGATCTGGCACGCGAGCAGCACGAGCGCAAGCGGGAACGCCGGTGAGCGGACCCCGCGCCGGCGCGCGACGATCACCAACCCCAGGATCGCGGCGGCCGCGAGGTACATGAACGCGCGATGGGTGAGGTGGATGTCGACGAGCTCGCCGGAGCCGAACGGCATCGCCTCCCCCGCACACCCCGGAAACTCCTTCCCGCACGCGAGGTGCGCGCCTGCGACCGGCCCGCCCTCCGCGCCCTCGCGCTGGGTCCCCGCCATGTAGCCGCCGGCGACGATCGTCGCGAACAGCAGGACCACCGCCGTCGCCGCGAGTGGCCGCAGCGCGCCGCCCGGGGCCGGGGCCGGGCTGCCCTCGGCCGTCGCCCGCCGGAGCGCGATCAGGATCCCCAGCAGCACCATCGCGAGCGCGAGGTGGGCCGCGACCAGCACCTCGTGGAGGTTGTTCTCGACCGTGAGCCCGCCGAGCACGGCCTGGGCGAGGACCAGGACGGCGGCGGCGATCGACCCCCGCACCAGCCACCGGTGCTCGCGCAGCTCGCGGACCGCGCGCCACACCATGAACAGGATCAGGATCGCGACCACGCCGGCGATGACCCGGTGGGTGAACTCGATCACCGCGTTCAGCTCCAGGAACGGGACCACCCGTCCCCCGCACAGCGGCCAGCCCTCGGTTCCGCTGCCCGCCGGCCCGCACCCGAGCCCCGACTCGCTGACGCGAACGACGCCGCCCACCACGACCAGGACGAAGGTGGCGACGATGGTGAGATCGATCAGGCGGCGGAAGCGCGCCAGCTCGGCCCCGCCGCGTGCCGCAACGCTAGACATCAAAACCAGGCTAGATCATTGCCCCGGCGTGCTCGGCTCACGCTCGGCGCGTTCCAGGGGAAGCGGCGGCTCCCAGGTCTCGGTACGGCGACGGATCGCCTCGCGGATGTCGGCGAGCGGCTCGGTGCTGCGCACGTCGGGGACGACGTCGAAGTTGTGCGGCGGCGGAGGTGAGGCGGCGAACCACTCGAGCGTGTGGCCTCCCCACGGGTCGGCGCCGGCGGCGACGCCGTTGCGCGCGCTGTAGGCCGCGTTGGCCAGCGTGACGACGATGCCTGCGGCGAGCACGAACGACCCGATCGAGGCGATCAGGTTGTAGAGGTCGAGCGACCCCACGTCGTAGTACTTGTAGACGTCCACCGGCTGTCCCTCGAGCCCCGCGAGGAACATCGGGATCGCCGTCGCGTGGACGCCGACCAGCAGCATCCAGAACGAAGCCCGCGCGAGGCCCTCGCCCATCGTCCGCCCGGTGATCTTCGGGAACCAGTAGTGGAGGGCGGCGAACCCGCCGAACACGCCCGCGCCGACGAGCGCGTAGTAGGTGTCGGCCTGGGCGGCGGTCGTGCTGTCGAGCTGCCACCCGACCGGGATCACCGAGTAGGCCAGCTCGCCGGCGAGCCCGAAGCTCATCGTGCTGATCGCGCCGAGCGCGAACAGCAGCGGCGCGCGGAGGCGCAGCGCGCCGCCCCAAAGGGTCGCCACCCAGTTGAACAGCAGCACCCCGATCGGGACCGTGAGCGCCACCGCCGCCGCCATCGCGAAGTACGTCCACCCGACCGGGATCGGCGCCGTGTACATGTTCTGCATCCAGGCGAGCAGGCCGAGCGCGCCGATCGCGGCGAACGAGGCGGCGATCGCGCGGTGGGTGAAGATCGGCTTGCCCGAGAAGGTCGGAAGGATCTCGGAGATCGCGCCGAACGCCGCCAGCAGCATGACGACGTACGTGCCGGTGAAGAACAACCAGCTCAGGTGCTGCCACAGGATCGGGGAGCCACCCTCCCCGGCGTCGAAGAACACCCCGTCGAACTGGCGGTCGATGAAGAGCATCGCGCACGCCGCGACCATCACCGACCCCGCGACGAGGAGCACGTAGCCGATCACGGTTGCCGACCACGAGAACAGCGGCAGGCGCCGCCAAACCATCCCCGGCGCGCGCCGGGTGTGGAGCGTGGCGAGCATGTTGATCGCGAAGAGGGCGAACCCGAGCACCGCGAGTCCCACCCCCGCGATCCACGCGTCGACGCCCGCGGTCGGGGAGAACACCGTGTCCGAGAGCGGCGGAAGCGGGTTGGTCCCGGCGTCCGGGGGCCGGTAGAGGAAGCTCGCGTAAAGAGTCACCCCGCCCGCGAGGTAGAGCCAGAAGCTGAGCGCCCCGAGCCGCGGAAAGGCCGTTCCCCTGGCGCCGATCTGGAGCGGCACGACGTAGCTGATGAGTCCCAGCGCCGCGGGGATCCCGAACATCACGACCGCGGTCGCGCCGTAGGTCGAGAGCAGCCGATCGAAGATCTCGGGCGAGATGATCGTGCTCTCGGGGACGATCAGCTGCACCCGCATCAGGACCAGCTCGACCACCGCGAGCGCGAGGAAGCTCAGCGCCGTACCGAGGTAGAGCGCGCCGACCGCCTTGTGGTCGCCGCTCGTCGCGAGCTGGACCCACGCCTGGCGCGACTCCGGGTATCGCTCGGTGACGACCTCGGGCCGCGACGGGGCGAGCGATGTCGGGGGTGGGGCGCTCACTCCGAGGCTCCCTCTTCCTCGGCCGCGCCGGCCGCCTCGCCCCCGACCTCCTCCTGGACGGCCGTCTGCGCGGCGTTGATGTCGGCCTTCCGCTGCTGGAGCCACGACTCGTACTCCGGAACGCTCACCGCCCGCACCCGCGCGCGCATCGTCGCGTAGCCGGGGCCCGAGAACGCGGCCGACTGACCGTCGTAGGTTCCCTCGGCGTCGGCCCTGAACCACGTCTGGTTGCTGCGGCCCGGGACGGCGTCGAAGTTCCCTCCGAGCTCGGGCATCGACCAGCGATGGACGACGTCGGTGGAGTCGAGCTTAAGAAGGACGGTCGTGTCGATGGGGACGACGAGCTCGTAGTAGCTGAACGTCCCGTCCGGATACTCGAAGCGCCATACCCACTGTTGGCCCGAGGCGAGGATCCGCAGCGGCTCCGCGTCGCCTGTCGGCGGCTCGAGCCCGAGCTGGGCGGTGCGGCCCGAGGCCGCCTCGAGCCCCTCTGCGCCCGAGGGCTCGACGTCTCGCACCGCTCCCGTCGAGACGATCCCGAGGACGAAGATCGCGACCGCGAGGACCGCGAGCGCCGCGGCGGCGCGCGGCTGGACCCGGCGGCCGGAGCGCACCCTGGCCGGCTCCCGCCCGCGGCGGGCACGAAAGCGGACCACCGCCGCGATCAGGGCGAGGTTCACCGCGACGACGATCATCGCCCCGATCGCGAACATCACCCAGTAGGCGCTCGTCGCGTCCTCGGCGTTTGGCGACCGCGCCTCCTCGGGGGCGAAGGGGACCGCGTGGGCGGCCGCCGGGGCCGCGGCAAGCGCGACCGCGGCCAGCGCCACGGTCAGGAGGACGAGACGTTTAGGCACGCGCGCCAAGGCGGCCGCATTCTATTCGCGGCCGATCGAGAGGCGGTACCTAGCTCCTTCGGCGTGTCCCGGTTGCCATCGCGGCCTCGACTCCTTCGGTCTCGGCAACCAGGCGTTCCTTGCCGATGGTGACCGGAACCCCGCGCGCACGTTCGATCTTCGCGCGAGGACTGATGAGCGTGAGGCCGATGACTCGGCCGTCGGTGTCGTAACGGACTACATGACCCTCGGGTGTCGGCACCGACTGCATCGCCGGACGGGGCGGTCCCACGCTGAGATAGAGAACGTCACCGCGCACGTCGTACCCGGTCGAGTCAAAGCGCAGTTTTCCGACGCGAACGATGCTCACCATCCAGTGGGTCTCCGGTTGGTGCCGTAAGCCGTGACTACGGCACCGGGCTCAGAACTCCAGTCTACGATCGCCACCAGCCAAGCTGCTGGTCCGATTCCCTGGCGCCAGAACTGTTCACGGGTCGGATCCTCCCGATCCTCCAGGCGCTCGTCGGGACTGGACACAGATTCTCGTGCGCACACCGATCTCAAGAGATTCAAGCGGCGGAGAATCGGCCCCTGACCGAACTGGCTGGCTGGCCAATTCCGTCGCAATCTCTGGAACAATCAGATCGATGTCCTGACCTGCGACGAGGAGGCGCCCATGGCTCGCAACGGCGGAGACGACGGGAATCGGCAGGCCGCGCTCGAGCGAATGGCGGAAGCCGACCCGGAGCTCGCCGTGCGGCTGATCGCCCAGACTCTTCCCGCCTCGGCCGCGGAGCTGCGTCCCCCGCTCAGCTTTCGGCTCGACATCGACGGTGTCGACTCGTGGCTCGTGGAGGCGACCGAGGAGGGCGCGGCTCGGGTGACGGTGAACGGCGGCGCCGCCGACGTCGATTTCGCGGTTCACTCCGACGCGGCCTCGTTTGCCCGCGTCGCCGCGGGCTCGAGCCCGCTCGCCGCGGTGCTCTCGCGGCGCCTGCGGATCAGCGGCAAGCGCCACCGGGCGCTCGCCCTGAGACGGCTCTCGGACGACGCCGGACCGCGCGATCTCGCCCGGCTTGGGCTCCCGGTCGACCCCGATCTCGCCTACCGGGCGCTCGCCCACGCGATCGACCCCGAGTGGACGCGCGGCCATCGCTTCCGGGTCGCGTACGAGCTCACCGGCGAGGGCGGCGGAAAGTGGCTCGTGAGCGTGGACGACGGGTCGGTGCGGGTGGACAACGGCGCCGCCGCCGAGAACGGGAGCCCGGACGCGACGGTCAGCCTCTCGTCGGAGACGTGGCAGCGACTGCTTCGGGGCGAGGTCACGCCATCCACGGCGATGCAGCAGCAGCTCACCAAGGTGGACGGCGCGATGACGCCCGTGACGCAGCTCGGTCGGTGGATCGACCGAGCGGAGGGCATCGACGGCCCCGAGCTCGAGCGCGAACAGCGCCAGCGCGAGCTCCAGCACGCCCGTGCCGGGTCGTGGGGGTCGAAGGTCAACGGCGCCGAGCCGACGGGAAGCTCCCCCGGGATGGGCGATCCCGCGCACCGCTCCGAGCGCCGCCGCCAGCGCGGCGACCTGCTCACCTACGAGGAGCTGTACGCGCTCTGGGAGCGCGGCAACTGGCGCGCCCACGAGCTCGACTTCTCGGTCGACCGCGACCAGTGGCTGGTCACCCCGAGCGAGGGCCAGAGGCACACCGCGTGGACGATGTCGAGCTTCTACGTCGGCGAGGAGCGCGTCACCGCGGACCTCGCCCCGTTCCTGCTCGCGGCGCCGAACGGGGAGGTCGAGGCGTTCCTCGCCACCCAGCTCGTCGACGAGATGCGCCACGCCGTGTTCTTCGACCGCTTCGCCGGCGAGGTTATGACGATGTCAGCCGACGACATGCGCGGCCGGCTCCGGGAGGCCGAGGAGGGGATGCTCGGCGCGTGGCATTTCCTGTTCGACGACTCGCTTCGCGACGTCGCCAACCGGCTCAAGGCTCGCCC
>JBOGZL010000008.1:0-2017 GCA_050697195.1 Solirubrobacterales bacterium | reverse complement strand
TCGACCCGATCGCGGCGGAGCGGGGCGCCGCGCGGTGGGTCGAGATGAGCCCCCGCAACGTCCAGTTCGCCCCCGAGCTGCTCAAGATGTTCCCCGAGATGAGGCTTGTGTACTCGGTCCGCGACGGGCGCGACGTGGCCTGCTCGCTCGCTGCACTCCCGTTCGGCCCCGAGACGCCGATCGAGGGCCTGGAGCGCTGGGACCGCCACCTGCGCCGCGCCGATGCCTCCGCTCGCCGGCTCCCCCCCGATCGGGTGCTCACCGTCCGGCTGGAGGAGCTTGTGCTCACCAGGCGCGAGGAGGCGCTCGCCGCGCTGCTCGAGTTCTGCGAGCTCGACGAGGACGCCGCGATCCGCCGCACCTTCGACTCCGAGCTGACCGCCGAGAACGGCCACCTCGGCCGGTGGCGGACCGACCTCGACGGCGACGAGCGCACCGAGCTCGAGCGCCGCTACGGGGAGATCCTCGACGCGATGGCCGCCGACGGGATCGCCTCGCGGCCCGACCCGGAACCTCTCCCCGCCGGGTTCGCGACGGCGACGCCTGGCGGCCGCCGCTCGGCGATCGACCCGTGGGCCGACGGGCGCGCGGAGCGCGCGTAGCCCGCCCGACGAACGCACGCCGCGGCGGCGTGGGGCCGCGGCGCGGCTGAAAGGATGCCCGCGATGCCAGGGGCGCGGCGCGAGATCACGCCAGCCGAGCTTGCGATGCTCGTGGCCGGGGCGTGCCTGCTCTCGGTGGTGATGAACTGGCCCCTCGTCCTCAACCTGGGAGAGGACATCCCGAAGGACCTCGGCGACCCGCTCGTGCAGGCGTGGCAGGTGGCGTGGGGAGGCCACGCGCTCGCCCACCAGCCGCTCGAGTTCTTCCAGTCGAACCAGTTCTGGCCGCTCGACGACACGCTCGCGTTCTCCGATGCGCTGCTCGGCTACGCGCCGGCGGGCCTGATCGGCTCCGGCACAGAGGCAGCCGTCGCCCGCTACGACCTCCTGTTCCTGTTCGCGTACGCGCTCGCCTTCGCCGGCGCCTACCTGCTGGCGCGCGAGCTCGGGGTCGGTCCCGCCGGCGCTGCCGTCGCGGGAGCGGCGTTCGCGTTCGCGCCCTTCCGGCTCGAGCAGGACGGGCACATGCACGTGATCTCGAGCGGCGGGATCCCGCTCGCGCTCGCGCTCGGCGTCCGCGGGTACCGCCTCCGGCGACCGTGGCCGGTGCTCGCCGGCTTCGCCGTCGCCACGTGGCAGCTCTCGCTCGGGTTCACGCTCGGGCTCCCGTTCGCGTACCTGCTCGCCGCCCTCGGCGTGATCGCCGCGGCGGTGTGGCTGCGCCGCGGCCGCCCCGCGCTCGACCGCCCCCTCGTCGCGGCGACCGTCGGCGGGGCGATCCTGTTCATCGCCTTCGGGGCCCTGATCGCGCGCCCCTACTACCGGGTCGCCGACGAGCACCCCGAGGCGACCCGCTCCCCGGAGGTCGTCGCGGGCTACTCGGGGCCGGCGTCGGTGTTCCTGGTCGCCCCGGACGAGAACGCCGTGTGGGGAGGCGCGACGGCGGGGATCCGCGACGAGCTCGATCACATCCCGGAGAAGACGCTCTTCCCCGGTGCGGTGATCGTGGCGCTAGCGATCGCCGGGCTGTGGTCGGCGAGCTTTCCGCGCCGGGTGCGGCTGTGGCTCGCCGCCGGGGTGGTGATCGTCTCGGTGCTCGCGATCGGCTTTCAGGAGGAGGGCGGCCTGCTCTATCCGTACCGGGTCGCGTACGAGCTCCTGCCGGGGGTGGAGGGAATCAGGGTCCCCGGGAGGCTGGTCACCTTCTCCTCGCTCGGGCTCGCGCTGCTCGCGGCGGCGGGGGCCGTGCTCGCGATCCGCTCCACCACCGCCCGGGCGCGGGGCCGCGGGGCGCCGGTCGCCGTCGCCGCGGTTCTCGTGATCGCGGTCGTCGTCGAGGGCCGCGGACTCCCGTTCGATCCCTTCGACGACCAGGCCCAGCCGCCCCCACCCCCGCCTCCCGCGGACTACTCGGC
>JBOGZL010000007.1:0-9008 GCA_050697195.1 Solirubrobacterales bacterium | reverse complement strand
CCCTGCACGACGGCGAGCTCACGCACGCGCTGAAGGAGGTCGACCGGGCCGCGATGGCGACCGCCGAGACCCCCGAGCAGGTGGTCGAGATTCTCCGTTACGCGACCCGCGGCTAGCTCGACTAGCTTAGCTATAGCTAGCGCCGGGGATGTAGTACATCGGGTTCGGGAGCTTGAACGCGCGCTTCGCGTGCCCGCCGTTTAGGTCTGAGTCCTGGTCCCCCATGTTGACGAGGATCGTGAACCCCTCGTCCTCGATCCGCGCGCGCTCGCCGCTCTTGAACTCGAGCACGGTCGCCTCCGAGGGCTTCAGCGCGAGCTCGTACGGCTGCTCGTAGCCGGCGAGCTGGAGGTTGCTCTCGGTCAGCTCGCGCGTCGGCGGGGGGCGGCCGGTGATAAGGAACACGCTCACGTCTCGCTGTTGGGCGACCCGATAGAGCCCGAGCGTGGTCTGGATCGCGGGCGAGTCGGCCTCGACGACCGCGAGCACCAGCGCGTCCGAGTTGAAGTCGGCGTCGTTGAGGTCGGCGTAGTGCGAGAGCGAGGTCTCGTCGATGTCGAGCACGACGGCGGGATCGATCGGCTTGCACCTGCGCTTCCCGCGCTTGCGCTTGCATTTCTTGTAGGTGCCCCTGGACTCGTTGTGCTTCAGCCGGTTGAGCTGCTTGCGGAGATAGGCCCGCGCCTGCCCCCCGATGTCGTTGAGGTCGGAGTCGTACTCGCCCGAGTCGTGGTAGCGGCGAATCTCGGTCGGCAGCGCCTCGGCGCCGAACGTGTGCGTCGCCCCGATGTCCGGGAGCCCGACTCCCGTCGGCCGTAGCGAGACGACCCTGCTCTCGTCGGAGGACCCGTTGCCCGCGATCGCGGCGGTCACGGCGGAGCCCGCGCCGAACGCCGCGACGATCAGGATCGCCGCCCGAAGCCGTCGCACGCTGCGCCCCCGACGCTCCCGCTTGAAGCCCGACTCCTCCACCGGCGCGTGAAATCTACTAGCTCGTGGCCGTCCCGCCACGCCCGCTAGCCTTGTCGCGGCCGTCTTTCGGCCATTCCGGAGGGGTGGCAGAGCGGTTGAATGCGGCGGTCTCGAAAACCGCTAGGCGTCGCTTAGGCGCCTCGAGGGTTCGAATCCCTCCCCCTCCGCTATCAGGCCGAAGCCGCATAGCAAAGCCGGATCCGGGCGGCTGTGGTGACCGCGCGCTCCCTAATGCCCGACATACCGGGGGAAAGAAGACCCAGACAGGGGAGCGTGACCCGTGGCCAGAGACTCGCTCGGGGATGAGCGAATCAAGTCGCCTGACGTGGTGTAACCCCTCCTCGGTCCCTTCACGCTGCTTGACTTATCTCCAGTTGTCAAACGGCTCCATCCAGGCAGCGCGGAGTTCGAGGAACTCGTCCGGGCCGCGAAACCTTTCGCCCCGGCCAGACCCGCTAGGTCCCCTGGTCCCGAGTCACATCCGGCAGATGAATTCGGTCAGTCGGCGAGGATTGGCGAGGCCCTCATCCACTTCGATCCGCGCGTTGAGCACGTCCCGTACCAACCCGACGTTCTCCTCCGACATCGCGTTTGCTGGTGGCGGTTGCATCGAAGCGCAACATCCTGGAGGCGTCGAAAGGGCTTAGACGATGGCCCCGCCTCGCGAGGGTGATTGACTCGCGGAGCGTCTGGTGCGACCCTTTGGGACATGGCCTGGCTACGTACCGTTTGGAACCGAGTCGTGATCCTCGCGGAGCGGTTCGAACAGCGAATAGACAAACCCGCCACATCTCGCGGAACGTTCACACAGGGCAGCGAGCAGATGATCGACAACGAGATGGGCAAAGAGATGGGCCGCAGCACGTCGAACCGGCGGTCCGGTTTCGGTCGCGGGATCTGACGGTGGCTACGTGTGCTAGTTCGACTCCCTGTTTCGCGCGCTCGCACCGGGTCGGGACCAAGCTGAACATCAGATTGGCGCGGTCTCGGGTCGAACCGGAATAGGCGATCTCGTCGACGACGATGCGGGATTCGGCCGAGGCGGGCGAGCTCCGCCTCGAGGTTGCCGGCGGCCCTGGACCCACCCATCTTTGCCACCGTGTCGGTCGCCGTGCAACGGCGACGTCGCGAGAGGAGATTCCTCAAGTCGAGGCCGCATAGAACGCCGATGAGGAGTTACGTCAATTCAGACGGCTTGACTGATAAGTCCTACTTGCTCTGATCTTCCACGTAGAGCATCGGTGCATTTTGAGGATGCTGTTCGCCCACGCTCTCCGGCACCCAAATCGGCTCAGCGTTCGGTCCTCCGCCGTCAGGGCCACATCGAGGCACCGCTCCCTCGATGTTCTTAAGGGTTGCCGGATCCGTTTGTCGATCTCGCACCAGATCGCCTGGTGGATCATCCCTGACCGGATCCACCTGTAGCTGCATCCCGTCATCGCAAACGATGGGTTCGCCATTAGTACCCAGCGCTGGCAGCGTCTCCCCTGGGGCGAATTTCACGATGCCTCCACCACCGTCTTTGACGGGTTCATCCGTATCCAGGTGAGCCAGGACCGAAGCACCAGCACCAACTGCGAAGGCGGCCAGGAGGGCCGCAATGAACACTGTGATCCTCTTGGTCATTCGTTGCCCTCCCATAGTCAGACCTGGTGATTGCCGGAGTTGACAATCACATTCTCGCCATGCCACGAGCCGTTGATAAACACCTTGCCCGTCGACAGCGTTCTGTAGACGCCTCCCCCGCAGGGCTGGCTCAGCCACTCGCGGTAATGGGCCAACGTCCACGTCCTATCGTTGTTGTTCTTCCATCCCGAGCCCCAGCAAACACCCCAGTTCCCGGTTGTGTTGCTCTTCTTCATGTACTGGTGCTTGACCTCGAGGTTGCCAGGCGCCTTGTCGTCGGGGATCCCGCAGGCACTTCCGATGGTGCTGAACACCGTCCCTCGGGAGGCCCCTTTGCCGGGGTTGCCATGTGACGTCGACGACCTGGTGGCAGAGCATTTCCTGACCCCGTTGTCGTTGACCACCTCAGTAGGATTGACCTGGAAGGCCACCTCGTAGCCCAGTGCCGCGCTAGCCGCGATCAACAGACACGCACCAACGCCGATCGCGCTTGCAGCAAACGTCGATTTCACAGGGTGCTCCGTTCCCTACTTGGCGCGGTGACTGTCGAGCGACGCCGCTCGAGGCCGCTATGTTTGGAACACGACGCTAAGCGTTCCAACGGCGAGTGTCAAGGGCCAATAAGAATCCCCACTGGTGGCCACGAAGTTCCCCACTCGCCTGTAGGCCTGCGACTCGCCTCGCGGAGCTGAGCCGGAGGCGAAGCGGAGCGAGGCTAGTCGGGCGGCGCGAATCGCCGCGGTCCTCTGGGGCCCGCTGAGACCCCGTGCGCCCACCGGCCCGGCCGGCGAGCGATGGTGATCGAGTCGGAATCGCGGCAGCTTGGGACCGGTGGCCCGAAACCGAGGCGCTGAGAGGCCACCCGAGGGCCTCGGCCGAAGCGCCGCGACCAATCCGTCGCGCCAACCACGCCCGATCACGCCGGCGTCACCACCTCGCGCGCCTCACGCAGGCGATAGCTCTCGCCGGAAAGGCGGATCACGTGGCAATGGTGAAGGAGGCGGTCGAGGATCGCGGTGGCGACCGTCTCGTCGGGCAGGAAGGACGTCCAGCGCTCGAAGGCGACGTTGGTGGTGACGATCAGGCTGCGCTGCTCGTAGGCGGCGGCGACGAAGCGGAACAGGTGCTCGGCCGCGATCCGGTCCATCGCCGTGAAGCCGAGGTCGTCGATCACGATCAGGTCGTTGCGAAGCAGCGAGGCGACGAGCTTGCCGACCGAGTTGTCGGCGAGGCCGCGGTGGAGCTCCTCGACGAGCTCTGAGGCGGCGAGGAAGCGAACCCGATGGCCGGCCTCGCAGGCGGCGCGCCCCAGCGCCGCTCCCAGATGCGACTTCCCGGTGCCCGCGGGTCCGGCCAGGCAAAGGTTCTCGCGGCGCTCGAGCCACTCCAGCGAGCCGAGGAAGGAGAGGGTCGCCTGCGACAGCTCGGAGGCCGCGGGATCGAAGCCCTCGAGCGTCTTCTCGGTGGGGAAGCGGGCGGCCCGCAGGCGCCGGGCGAGGTTGGATGCCTCCCGCGCGGCGATCTCCTCGCGAACCAGCGCCCCAAGCAGCTCCTCGGGGCGCCAGCGCTGGGTGCGTGCGGTCACCAAGAGCTCGGGCGCGAGCTCGCGCACCCGGCGCAGCTTCAGGCGCCGCAGTCCGGCCTCGAGCTCGGCATCAAGCGGCGCGCTCACCTGGCTCCTTGTGCGCGTAGGCGGAGATCGGGCGGGCAGGGACCTCGGGGAGCCCGGCGAGCCCGAGCGGCGCCGGCGGCGCCGCGTGCTCGGGCGGGGTCGCACCCAGGGAGTCGGCGATCGCCTCGAGGTCGCCGCGGGCAAAGCGCCCGAAGCGAGCGCCGCGCTCGAGCGCGGCGCGGGCCGACTCGACCCCACGGGTGGCGGCGATCTGGAGCGCGTCGTCGATCCGCTCTGAAAGGCGGACGGCGCCCGCCGCCGCGCCCGAGCGCAGGTAGGCCTCGGCCTCCGGGCCGAGCCCGAGGAAGGCGTGCTCGGCGGCCGTCCGGGGGCGAAGCGCTCGCACCCCGCTCGGAGGCGGGGTCGGGTAGTGGGCGTCTTGGACCGAGACCCCGCCCGGCCCGAGCAGGGCGTGCTGGGCGACCGGGACGCCGCGGTGGGTGATGGTCAGCTCGCGGTCGGTGGCCAGCGCGCAGACCGTCTCGCCGAGAAGTCGGTGGGGGACCGAGTAGCGCGCCGAGGCGAAGCGGATCGTCGCCAGGCGGTCGACCTTGCGCTCCTCGCCGCAGGCGAGCGGCGGGCGCTGCGCCGGCAAGGGCCGAAAGATCGGGCGCTCTGCCCCGATGAGCTCCGCCGGCGCGCGCTTGGTCTCCGAGTGCGGCTCGGAGTTGACGCGAGCGCACCACTCGCGGCCGGCCTCGTTGGCCTCGTCGAGCGAGCCGAACCCCTCGGACGGGATCAGGTCGGACTTGGTGAAGCGGACCGCCGCCTCGACCTTGCCCTTCGACTCGGGGTCGTAGTACTCGGTCGTGCGCGGCGAGAAGCGGTAGTGGGCGGCGAGGCGAACGAGGTCGGGGTTCAGGACGTGGGCGCCGCAGACGTCGCCGACGGTGACCGTGCGGGGGTTGTCGAAGAGCACCTTGTGAGGGACGCCGCCGACCTGCTCGAGGTTGGAGGCGAGGCCGATCGCGAGCGCCGCGAAGCGCTCCGAGCAGGTGAAGGTGAGCTGGCGATGACGGGAGTAGCCGAGCACCGAGCAGAAGAACGACAGCGGCCGGGGACCGGCCGGGGTCGCCACCTTGCCCGCCGAGCCCCAGTCGCATATCAGCCACTCGCCGGGGTCCGAGACCCAGGGGCGGTAGACGCGGCCCTGGGCGGCGATCCGGCGCCCATGGGCGGCCTTCTCGGCGGCGACCGCGCGCCGCAGGGAGCGATCCGAGCCCTCGTAGCCGGCGGCGCGCACGACTCGCAGGAGGCGCTTCGCGGTGATCTTGCCCTCCGTCTTCTCGATCCGCGAGCGGATCAGCTCGGCGTGGGGGTCGGTGAGCCGGGCGCGATGGCGGACCGGGGCGAGCTGACCTCGCTCTCCGGCGAGCTCGACGTAGCGCTTCACCGTCTTGTGATCGCAGCCCATGATCGCCGCGACCGCCCGGTAGCTGCCGAGCTCCTCATAGAGGGCGATCAGGTCCACCTGCTGCCTCCCTGACTTCATCCCGTCTCCCGTCGTCGTTGGTGCCGAAGCTCGGCACCGTCGCGACGCGATCGGACGGGTGGGGATTTATCTGGCCACTGGTGGGGAGTTTCTCGTGGCCGCGGTCAGGCGAGTCAAGTTCTCGCCGTCCGGCCTCCAACAAAGACGATCTGTGAGCCGGAAGCTGGTCCGCCGATGGGTCGGTCTGCCCTTCATCTTCAGGGACAGAAAACTTCGCACCTAACCACGTAATTCGCACCTAACCACGTAAAGTAGACGCGCGATGTCGCGGCCACTGATCACGGTGCTCTGGTTGGGCGGCGCCGCACTCGTCGCGGGATCGGTCTTCCTGGATTGGTTCAGCTACCTGCCGGCCGGCGATCCTGGGGTTACTCCGGCGGTGAAGGAGAGCGCGATGGAGGAGGGCGGCAATGGTGGTCTCTTGATTGTCGCCGCGGCCACGCTGGCGCTGAGCTACGCGTTGAGCCTCATGCTTCCACGGAGATGGTTCGGGGCCGTCGGGGCCGGCTTAGGCGTGGCCGCCGGCGTAGTTGTTGCGCTCACGATCGCCTCGCCTCCGCAAGAAGGCGCGACAGTACTCACGCAGCAGAACGTCGGATCCTCTACTGCGCCGCTCGAAGCTTCGCTTGAGATCGGCCCCTTCGTTGCGTTCGCGGGAGCGATCGCGGCCGCCGCCGGCGCCATCGGGGCGATCCTGCTGTCCGCGAAGTGACTCTATGACGCCGAGACAGCGCTATCGCCGGAATAGCCTCTGCGAGCCCAGAGCGTCGGCTGTTCCGCTTATGTTAGACCTCCTCGGTCGCGCACCGCGGGGGTCTACGCGCCACGGCCATCCACTGCGACCTGGCGCAAACGCAACCGAGCGCCTCCCCTCTCCTCCAGGGCCGCCAGCCCCTCTGGAGCCCTCAGTCTGGAAACCACCGCGCTCATCGGCTTCGGGCGCGCCCGGCGATTTGGCTTGGGGCACCTGGCCTGATTCAGCCTCGGTTTCCCGCCAGTACGCGGCGTCGAAGGTGGCCCCCTGCACCGCGGTTGATCGGTAAACGATCGCTCTGCTGAGCGGTTTAGAGACAGCCTCGACGAGGGCAGCGGCGACGCCTCGCGCTGAGCTGACACCTCCTCTCGCCCTGAAGCAGGAGTCTCCCGGGACCGCGAGCGACTGGTCCCTTCGGGCCCCGCCGCGGCGATCGCCGGGGCCGCCCGCGTGCTCGGTTCCGCTAACTGCCCGAGCGCCATTCGACCGAGCGGACCTAACGAATCGATGACGTTGTCTGTTCGGAGCAGACTCGCGGCAGTCGCGATCAGGACGCGCGCGCTGCGCGCTTCCGTCGCGCGACAACTCTACCCTCACGGCGACCCGCGGAAGCTCTTCGGGTAACGACGAGTCCCCTCCAGGATTTGCGATGAGTTTCTTTCCCTCAGCCTTTCCCTCGGAACCCTCACGGTGTCGATTTGCAGGCGATTCGCCGCCATACGAGCGGTCTCGAAAACCGTTAGAGGCGGTTTCGTCTCTCGAGGGTTCGAATCCCTCCCCCTCCGCTACAGAATGCCGTTTCTGGTAACCGTTCAGTCCCCCTCACCGCAAGGGTCACGGCCACGGTTGACATAAGCCAGGGCTTCGCGGAGTCGCGTCGAAGCTGGGGGCATGGAGCGCGCCGAGGCGGAGGCCATCTACGACGCCGGCCGCGAGGCGTGCGTCGAGTTCATGGTCGAGCTGACGGCGCGCTACGAGCGCCGGGTCGCCCGCTTCGAGGCGCGGATCGAGCGGCTTGAAGAGCAGGTCAGGGAGAGCTCGCGAAACAGCTCCAAGCCACCGTCCTCCGATCCGCCGAAGACCCGCCAGCAGCGCCGCGCAGAGGCCCGCGAGCGGGCCAAGCGCTCGGCGCGCAAGCCGGGTGGCCAGCCCGGGCACCGCGGGTCGGGGCGCAAGCTCGCCGCCGAGGATCAGCTCGACGAGATCGTCGATCACTATCCGGAGCGCTGTCGCGGCTGCGGGCACCGCTTCGAGGAGTCCGAGCGCCAGCCCTCGCGGCGCTTCGGGCGCCATCAGGTCTCAGAACTGCCGCCGATCGCGGTGACCGTGAGCGAGCATCGCATGCACGGACTGCGCTGCCCTCGCTGTCGGGCACGCACGGCTGCCGAGCTGCCCGCGGAGCTCTCGAGCTCGGCGTTCGGGCCCCGCGCGCAGGCAGCGGTGGTGACGATGAGCGCCCGCAACCGGGTCTCGCGTCGCGACATGGCCGAGCTCGCGGGGGAGCTGTTCGGAGTGGGCCTCTCGGTCGGAGCGGTCGATGCGATCTGCCAGCGCGCCGCGGCCGCGCTGGAGGGCCCGCACGCAAAGCTCACCGCCTCGGTGCTCGCCTCACCGGCGCTGAACGTCGATGAGACCGGCTGGCGCACGGCGGGCGACGCGCGCGCGCTTTGGACCGCGACCACGCCCGCCGCGGCGATCTTCCGCCTCGCAGCCGATCGCCACCGCGACCGCCTGGAGGAGCTGATCGGCTCAGAATACGAGGGGATCGTCTGCTCGGATCGCTGGTGGGCCTATGACCACCTCGACCCCGACTGCCGCCAGGCCTGCTGGGCGCACCTAAAGCGCGACTTCACCCGCCACGCCGAGGGGCTCGCCGAGCAAAAGGCCTTCGGCGAGGCCGGCTTGCGGCTGACCAAGCGGCTGTTCGCAGCCTGGCACGCCTTCGAAGGCCACCGGGACCGCGGCCGCCTTCAGGCCGAGATCGGGCCGATCCAGACCGAGCTGCGCGCGCTCACCGAGAGTGCGGCCCGCAAGAGCAAGCGCACCCGCCTACATGGCCGCTTCGCCCGCAACCTGTTGAAGATCTGGCCGGCGCTTTGGACCTTCGTCACCGTTTCGGGCGTCGAGCCGACCAACAACGCCGCCGAGCGCTCGCTGCGCGGCCCGGTCATCCACCGCAAGCTCTCCCACGGCACCCGCTCAGACGACGGCGAGCGCTTCATCGAGCGGGCGCTCTCGGCCTCGGTCACCTGCCGACTGCAGGGCCGCTCGCTGTTTGCCTGCCTGGCTGGGCTGCTCACCGCCCACGCCCGGGGCCAGCCCCTTCCCTCGCTCGCCTGAGCACGGGGGGACTGAACGGTTACCGTTTCTGGTAAGCGTTCAGCCCCCTACCGCCCGCCTCGACCTGAGTCAGACCAGCGAGGGTGCGGGGCTTGCCCGAGAGGTGGCGGTGATCGCCTCGACCAGGAAGCCGAAGAGCGAACGGCCTTGCA
>JBOGZL010000006.1:0-16901 GCA_050697195.1 Solirubrobacterales bacterium | reverse complement strand
TCCCTGACCCGATCGGGCATCGGCTCGCGCTCCGTGCCCTCTAGGTCGTAGCCGTTGAAGAACCAGTCGCGGAACTCGTCCGGCTCTACGACTCGATAGTGCCGTCCCAGGTCGCGCTTGCGGTCCTCCCGGTACCACGGGCGCGCCGTCACAGCACGGTGACGCTCGAGGCAGTAGTCGTAGTCGACGCGGTGGAGATGAACCAGGTACAGCTCGGGGTCCGGCTTCACCGAGGCGGCGTTGAACTCGTCGTGAAAGCCGTAATGCCACGACAGCGGGATCCTGCTGAGCAGCCGCTTGGAGTACCAGCGACGGGCGGGGTGCCAGTACCTGCGCTGCCGCAGGAGGGGCTCGTCGAAGCGAAGCGGCGGCTCGTCTGGGTAGTGGACGACGTTGTATCCCGTGCAGCACGCCGCCGGAGCCTCGAGCTCGTCTATGTATGCGCCGAGGTCGGGGTATCGCGCCGGGTCGGCGACGACGAACTCGTCGGCCTCCGCGAACAGCACGGTCTCGTAGGAGCGCAACAGGAACCTCTGAAAGTCCTCCACCACGCCCACGAGCCACGCGTGATCGAAGCTCTCCGAGCGGTGGACCGGGATCACGTTGCAAGAGCCCTCCAAACTATCGGTGCTCCCGTCGTCGCTGCCATGGTCGAGCACCCAGATGTCGGACGGGTCGAAGATTCGCCGGTAGTAGCCGAGCCAGATCGGCAGGAACCTCGCCTCGTTCTGGACGATCGTGAACGCCGCCCGCCGCCCGGCGGAGATCGGGTGTGGAGCGACCCGCACCACGGAGCCGTCCAGCTCCACCCACTCGCCGTCGGCGTTGCGTGCGAGGAGCGAGAGCGTCGCCGTCGATCCCTCGACCCAGCGAAGGTCGACGATCGCATCCCAACCGAGGTATTGGGACTCAGGGACCTCGGAGTAGCGGGTGGCGATCTCCAACGGGCTGAAGGCCGGTCGCACGCCCGTCGACCAGCGATCGTTGACCACCAGCATCAGCGAGGTGAGCGGCCCTGAGGCGTCGAGCGCCCACCCTGTGACAAGCAGGGTGCCCTGCTTCACCTCGGATCCGCTCGCGGGCTCGTCGATGCTGCCCGCGGGAAGCTCCGGATAGACCGTCAGTTCGACCCTCTGAGCCTGGGCAAGCCCGGGAAGATACCGCGATGGTCGAATCGCCTAGGTTGCCGCCTGTGGAGACCACGTCACGAACACCAGGGCAAACGCCGGCGGGCGGGCCGGACCTCCGGCTCAACCTCGAGACCCCCCTGCCCGCGACCGTTCCGGTTGACAGCGGAACGGCAGTCGTCTGCCTCGGCACGTGCTTCCATCGCCGCCGCACGATCGAGCGCCTCGAGATCGTCGTCGACGGCGAGGGCCACCGCCCGACGGCCTGGGGCATGCCGCGACCCGACCTCTTCAGGGCGCTGCATCCGTCACTCGGCTTCGCGGCGGCCGACTCGGCGAGCGGGGATCCATCCTCGCGCGAGGACCCGGAGATCCGCTGCTACCGCAGCGGATTCTGGGCGACGATCCCGATCGAGCCGCGGGCGGGACCGGGTGAGATCCAGGTTCGCGCGGAGGTGTCGCTGAACGACGGCGGATCGGCCGACGCCGTCCTCGGCAGGATCGCAGTGGTCGAACCGGAGCCGTCCCCCCGCTACGACCGTCTTGCCGATCGAGCGAACCTCGGCCTGATCGCCGTCTGCATGGCGACGTTCGATCCCGAGGTCGCCTTGCTTCGCACCCAGCTCGACTCGCTCCGCGCCCAGACGGACACGAACTGGGTGTGCCTGATCAGCGACGACGCGTCGGACCCGGACCGGTTCGCGGCGATCGAGGAGGCGGTCGGCGACGACCAGCGGTTCGTGATCTCCCGATCCGAGAGGAATCTCGGGTTCTACAGGAACTTCGAGCGGGCTCTCGAGCTGGTGCCTGCGGAGGCCGAGTTGGTCGCGCTGTGCGATCAGGACGATCGCTGGTATCCGCACAAGCTCGAGGTGTTGCGACGCTCCCTGGGAGACGCTCGGCTCGTGTACAGCGACACGCGCCTCGTCGACACCGAGGGTCGGGTGCTCCGCGAAACCATGTGGGAGAGACGCCGCAACAATCACACGAACTTCGCGTCGATGCTGATCGCGAATACGGTCCCGGGGGCGGCGTCCCTGTTTCGTCGTGAGGTCCTCGAGTTCGCGCTCCCGTTTCCGGACGCGCCTGGGGATCTGTTCCACGACCACTGGCTTGCACTCGTCGCGATGGCAACGGGCGAGCTGGCCTACGTAGGTCGTCCTCTCTACGACTACGTCCAGCATTCCAACGCCGTGCAGGGCAGGCTTGTGGAGCAGCGCGAGGCCCCGCCCGTCAGGGCGGGAGGGTGGCGCGGTCGGCTCGCGCGGGCGGTGAGCGCCTACTTCGCGGGGTGGCGCTCCGCGTACTTTCTGGGGTACCTCCCGCTCGCCGTACAAGCAAGCGTCCTTCGCATCCGCTGCTCGTCGCGGCTGACGCGACGCAAACGGCGCGCGCTTGTGCGAGTCGAGGCGAGCGGGCACTCGGCGCCCAGCCTCGCCTGGCTCGCGATCCGGCGACTGCGGGCGCTATTCGGGTACAACGAGACGCTCGGGGCCGAGGGACCGCTGGCGAAGGGGATCCTGTGGCGCCACGTCGTCGCGCTGCGCGTGCGGGGACACGAGACGCCGAGCGGGCGCCATCACGATGCCAGCCTGCCGCCACCCAGCAGCTTTGACCAGAAGCGCCTGCGGCGGTGGCGAGCGCTTCGCTGACGGCAGGTCGCCGACGGCTCTCCGCTCGGGGCGGCTAGCTAGCCTACGGTCGAACAAGACGGCGCCCACGTGAGTGGGCTTTCACGATCGTGGCGGGCCCGATTTCCATCGACAAGGCAACCGAAGCGGCCGACTGGCGGCACGACTCGCCGGCCACCGTCGAGGCGCCCGTGATTATCGAGGCCAGGGGTGTGACGAAGTCCTTCCGAATCCCCAGCCATCGCATCGACTCGTTCAAGGAACGGGCGGTGCGCCCATTCGCTCGGATGGAGTACCGCGAGCTGCAGGCCCTGCGTGACGTCTCCTTCGACATCCACCGGGGCGAGTTCTTCGGGATCGTCGGTCGCAACGGCTCCGGCAAGAGCACCCTGCTCAAGATCATGGCGAGCATCTACCGCGCCGACGCCGGCACGGTTCGGATGGCAGGCCGACTCGCTCCCTTCATCGAGCTGGGCGTCGGGTTCAACGCGGATCTGAGCGCGCGCGAGAACGTCGTCCTGAACGGCGTGATGATGGGACTCTCGCAGCGCGAGGCGCGCGGCCGCCTGGACGCGATCATGGAATTCGCCGAGCTCGAGGAGTTCGTCGACATGAAGCTGAAGAACTACTCGTCGGGGATGATGGTACGCCTCGCGTTCTCGGTGATGATCCAGTCCGACGCCGAGATCCTCCTGATCGACGAGGTGCTGGCGGTCGGAGATGCCGCGTTCCAGCAGAAGTGCGCGGACGTCTTCCGGGAGATGCGGGCGGCCGGCCGCACGATCGTGCTCGTGACCCACGACATGACGTCGGTCTCGACGTACTGTCATCGAGCGATGCTGCTCGAGGACGGGGAGCTGATGTACATCGGCGAGCCGGAGGAGGCCGAGCGCCGGTACCTGAGGCTCAACTTCGCCGACGCCGGCAAAGACGGCAAAGAGCCGAGGGGGCTCATTCCAGATGTCCACGCCCGCCTCGTGGACGCGTGGATCGAGGACGGCGCCGGCGAGCGAACGACGAGCATCGAGGCGAACGAGCCGATCCGCCTGCACGCGGTGGTCGAGGCGCTGCGCGACATGGACCGTCCCGTGTTCGGCTTCCAGTTCGTGAACGCGGACGGGATCGAGCTGTTCAGGCTCAACCGCACCCTCACCGTGGAGGACGGCAGTCCCGAGCGACTCGGCGAGGGAGAGCGAGCGCGGATCGCAGGGACGATCGAGAACCCGCTCACATCCGGTCGCTACTTCGTGAAGTGCTGGCTTGCGCGGAGCCGCAACCCGGGGGATTGGGCCCTCCAGGGTATGAACATGCTCGACTTCGTGGTCTTCGGCCCCGAGAAGCAGGCCGGGCTCTTCTCGGTCGAGGCCGAGCTCGACGCCGTTCCCGAGAAGGATGGATCCGGTTGAGCGACGCCGTCGCCGAAATGGAGCTGCGGCCGGTTCGGGGTCCGTCCGCGCTCGGCGGTGGCGGGAGGCGGTTCTTCGAGCTCCTGTACCTGATCTCCGTCACCGAGTTCAAGAAGACGTACTTCGGCACGGTGCTGGGGTACGTGTGGTCATTGTTGCGGCCGCTGATCCTGTTCGGGGTCCTGCTCTTCGTGTTCACGCAGATCTTCCGGATCGGGTCCGAGGTCACCAACTATCCGGTCATGCTGCTGTTCAACCTCGTCCTGTTCAGCTTCTTCCAGGAGGCGACCAACTCGGCCGTCACCGCGGTGGTCAACCAGGAAGGGATAGTTCGCAAGACCCAGTTCCCGCGCCTCGTGATCCCGATGGCGACCGTCCTCACGAGCCTGCTGAACCTGGGGATGAACTTCATCGCGGTGCTGATCTTCATGCTCGCGTACGGCGTCGCGATCACGTGGACGTGGATCTTCCTCCCGCTCATCGTCGCCGTTCTCTTCGTCCTGACCGCCGCGGTGGCGATGCTGCTCTCCTCGCTCTACGTCCGCTACCGCGACGTGGCGATCATCTGGACCGTCGGCGCGACGACGCTGTTCTACGGCACGCCCGTCCTCTACCCGTTCGAGATCGTGCCGGATGAGTTCCGCGACATCCTGCTCGTCAACCCGCTTACCCCGCTGTTCGAGCAGGCACGCCACTGGATCATCGATCCGAGCGCCCCCGGCGCGGTGGGGGCGGCCGGAGGGTGGGGCCCCCTGATCGCGCCGATCGCGATCGCCGTCACGACGTGCGTGCTCGCAGTGTGGGTGTTCAACCGCGAGGCGCCCCGGGTGGCTGAGGAGCTCTGAGGCGCGCTCGAGTCGAGCGCACCGCTCTTGCTCCGGCGCGAAACGGGCGCGTGATCTTCCAGCTGGTCGAGCTTTCGTAGCCTCGTCTCAGGTCGCGCACGGCCAGCTCTCGAACCACGCGCTCGTGCTCCTCGCGCTGCTCGAGTTGCTCTCGCAGGGCGCGCTGGTGTGCCTCGCGCTCCGTGAGCTGCTCGACCTCTCGCTGGAGCTGGCGCAGGTTGTGGCGTAGCGCCACGAACTCGCGCGGGTCGTCGTCCGGCCTGTTGACGTCGTCGGTGGTGAGCTTGACGTCGCGCTTTCGCATCACCGCCCAGCTCATGTTGTGGATCTCGGGTGCGATCTCGAGGATCTCGAACGCCCGCCCCCAGTGCGCCCGAACCCACCAGTCCGACATCAGCACGGCGGGCCCCCCGAGGTCCCAGGCCCGGTTGTGCTGCAGCACGTTCCTCCCCACCCTGTCCTCCTCCCACGGCTCCCCGGCGAAGAACCTGGAGTTCCACCGGCCCATGTAGGTGGCGATGAGCAGCCCGCCGGGCTTGAGCAGACGGTGCAGCTCCAGCAGCCACGGGGTGGAGTTGTCGGTCAGGTGGGTGAAGACCGAGATCGCCCACGCGAGGTCGAAGGAGCCGTGCTCCAGCCCCAGCGGGGGCCCCGGCTCGCAGCGCCACGCGTGGAGCGGCGGGCACAGGTGCTCCTGAAGCCACTCGATGCTCGGGGCGTCGATGTCGGTGCCCCAGAGCTCGGCGGTCTCCGCCTCCGCCATGAAGTGCCGCAGGGTGCGGCCCGCGCCGGACCCGAAGTCCAGCACCCGCTTTCCCTCGAACGACCACTCGTCGGGAAGGAGGTCCACCAGCGCTCTGCTGGTCTGGGCGCCGATCTCCTCGTACGCCCTGTAGGGATCGCTCCTCCATCCCTCGACGGCGAACACCCGGTTGGCGAGGTCCCGGGGCGGATATGGCCAGTCGGCGCTCGGGGTCATGGCCGGGCGTCAGTCCGCCCCCGGGCGGTCGTCCCGCCGTCCGGTCGCGGTCGTCCGCTCGCGCCGCTGGCGCAGCGTCGCGGTGACGATCGACGCGAGCACGATCAGGATCGGGACCGCGTACAGGACGTAGAACGCCCAGTGGCCGGCGTGGGCGAGCGGGAGCTCCATCGCGTCCAGTATTGCGAACCGCCGACCGCGCGGGATCAGCTCGGAGCGGGACGCGCGACCAGCAGCACGATGAAGGCGCTCACGGCAACGAGGACGATCGAGGCACCGGCCGCGAGGTCGAGGTGCCACGAGAGCAGCAGGCCGATCGGCGCGCTCGCGGCGGCGATCGCCGCCGAGGTGAGCATCATCGCCGGCAACCGCTTGGTGAGAAGCGCCGCTGCCGCGGGGGGAGCCATCAACAGCCCGAGCACGAGGAGCGCCCCGACGACCTGAAACCCGATCACGACCGCGACCGTCACCACGACGAGCAGCAGCAGGTCGAGGAAGTCAACCGGGACTCCGAGCGCCGCAGCGCGCTTGCGATCGAAGCACACGAGCAGGAACGGCCGGTAGAGGATCGCGACGAGCGCGAGCACGAGCGCCACCCCGGCCGCGCTGGCCACCACCTCGCCGCCGCCCACCCCGAGCACGTCGCCGAACAGGAACGAGTTGAGATCGACCGCGTACCCGTCGACCCTCGAGATCAGCACGACGCCCAGCGCAAGCATGAACACGAACACGACGGCGGCCGCGGTCTCCTCGCGAACCCGGCTGCGACGGAGCACCACGCTCGTCGCGGCGGCCGTCAGCAGGCCGGCGCCGAGCGCCCCGAGCGCGATCGCGAGCCGGTCGGGCTCCTCGCCCGCCGCGCCGGCGGTGAGCGCGAACGCCACCGCGATTCCGGGCAGCACGCCGTGGGCGAGGCTGTCGGCCATCAGCGCCATCCCGCGCAATATCACGTAGCAGCCCACCACCCCACACAGGATCCCGACGAGCGCCGCGGCGATCGCGCCCGTGCGGACGAAGTCGGCCTCGAACGGCTCGATCAGGAACTCCACCTCAGTGCACCTCGTGGTGCTCCGAGACGTCCACCATCAGGCTGCCCACGCGAACGATCCGCCCGGCGAAGGTCTCGCGCAGCACGTCCTCGGTGCACGCGACGTCGGGAGGGCCGAACGAGATCAGGCGCCGGTTGAGGCACATCACGAGGTCGTAGTCGCGCGTCGCGCTGGCGAGGTCGTGGGTCGCCACGATCACGGTCCTCCCCGCTGCGTGCCACCGGCCCAGCAGGGCCCTGATCGACTCCTGGGTGGGAACGTCGACGCCGGTCAGCGGCTCGTCGAGCAGCACGATCTCCGCGTCCTGGGCGACCGCCTGGGCGAGCAGCGCCCGCTGGCGTTCGCCTCCGGACAATGACCCGAATCGGCGTCGCTCGAGCGCCTCGATCCCGAGCGCGTCAAGCGCCTCGGCGACCAGCTCCCGGTCGCGCGGCCCGGGGCGCCGCAGGTAGCCCAGGTCGCCGTAGCGCCCCATCGACACCACGTCGCCAACGGTCACCGGAAACGTCTGGTCGACGTCGAGGTGCTGGGGCACGAACGCCACCCGGCGGCTGTGGAGCTCGATCGAGCCGCGACTCGGGGCGACGAGGCCGATCGCGGCCTCGAACAGGGTGCTCTTGCCGGCCCCGTTAGGCCCCAGTACGGCGACGCTCGCTCCCGACGGCACCTCGAGCGTCACGTTCGAGAGCGCAGGCACCCCGTCGAACTTGACGTCGAGCCCTGCGGCGGTCAGCGCCGGGCCGGCGGTCACGGCTTGCCGTGGGGGCGCGGGGCGGACGCCACGTCGCAGCGGGTGCAGGTCCCGCGAAGCACCACGTCGTGGCCGCGCACCGAGTGCTCCAGCCGTCCCGACACGCGCTCGATCGCGCGCTCGAGGCGCGGATCCTCGAACGCCGTCACCCTCCCGCACGACTCGCACACCGCATGGTGGTGATGCTCTCCGCCGGGGATCACCGGCTCATAGCGCTGCCCGCCCTCACCGACGTCGACGCGCTGCACCAGGCCCATCCCGTGGAGGAGATCGAGCGTGCGATACACGCTCGCGATTCCCACCCCGGTGCCCTCGAAGCGCAGCCGGTCTGATATCTCCTGAGCCGACAGGCAGCACTCCTGGCGGGAGAGCAGCTCGACGACAGCCCTGCGCGCTCCCCCGAGCCTGTGGCCGGCTCCCTCCATCGCGCGGCCCGCGCGGGTGCCCCACTCGATCGTCGTCGCGGCGTCGCTCATGGGCTCTCGGATCCCTTCAATCTGATAATGATTCTCATTCTCGTGACTTCCCCGCAAAGAATAGGCCCTGTCGCGGCGGCGGTGTGCTCGGCACTCGCCGTCCTGGCGATTGCCGCGTGCGGGTCGGATGACGACTCCGGGACGACGATCGCCGCCACCACCGGGATCACCGCCGATCTCGCCGCGCGGGTGGCGGGCCCGGACGCGAACGTCGAGCAGGTCGTCCCCGACGGCGTGAGCCCACACGACTTCGAGCTCAGTGCCCAGGACCGCCAGGAGCTCGAGGAGGCCGATCTGGTCGTGGCGAACGGAGCCGGGCTCGAGGCGGGGATCCCGCTCGACGAGGTCGATGCCCCGCGCTGGTTGCTGAGCGAGCACGCCGGGGGGCTGCGGCCGTTCGAGGAGCCGGAGGGCGAAGAGGAGAACGCTCATGGCAGCGCCGATCCCCATCTGTGGATGGACCCCACCCGGATCGCGGATGCGCTCCCATCGCTCGCGGACGCCCTCGTCGACGCAGATCCCGAACACGCCGGCGAGTACCGGCGGCGGGCCCGCGAGTACGAGGCAGACCTGCGGTCGCTCGACCGCGAGATCGCGAACACCCTCACCGCAGTTCCGGCGGACGATCGGTCGCTCGTGACGTCCCACGACTCGCTCGGCTATCTCGCCGACCGCTACGGGTTCGAGGTGGCCGCGACCGCGTTTCCCGCGAGCGGTGCCGAGGCCGAGGCGAGCGCGGAGCAGATCCAGGATGTGGAGGACGCGGTCACGGAGTCCGGCGTCGCGGCGATCTTCGCCCAGGAGGGCGACGACCCCGAGACCCTGCGACTGGTCGGCGACGAGACCGGCGTCGAGGTCGAGTACGGCCTGCTCGTCGAGTCGCCGTCGAGCGCCGGGAGCTACGAGGAGATGCTGCGCAGCGACGCGGGCCTGATCGCGGAGGCGCTCCGCTAGCCGTGCGTCGCCGGTTCGACCTCGCCTAGCGCCCCCCGCCGTCCGGCTCCGCGCGCCGCTCGACGGGCGGGCTGTCCTCGTCGATCGACGGGGCGTCGATCGTGTCCTGGCTGCCGAAGAACACGAAGATGATCACGATCGCCAGCCCGAGCAGGAGCCCGAGCACGATCCCGATGATCCGATCGCTATGCCTCATCCGCCGACGCCCTCTCGCCGGCGGGTACGGTCCGCCCGGACCAGGCGCGGTCTAGACCCCGTCCAGGAGCCGCCAATTCGCGCGGAACGCCGACTCGGCGGCCGCAACGAGAGCGTCTGCGTCGGCCGTCTCCACCCGCTCGGCGATCAGCTCGCGGACCTCGGCCGCGTGGTCGGTGTCGCGGCCCTCGTGGACGGTGAAGTACTCGGTTCCCTCGCCGTCGGCGACGCCGTAGAGCTCGACCAGGCCCGCCCGCTTCACACGCGAGATCTCCGGCTGGCCGCTCTCGACCGCGTACAGGCGCACGAGCGTGGGAAGCAGTCCGTCGTCGGCGGTCCACTCGCGGACGCACTCGGCGGTCTCGGGGGTCGGCTCGGCGGCGGAGCTCCCGCCGACCGCGTCGACGAACCCATCCCACAGCGCCACGTGCTCGGCCTCCTCCGCGGCGTGAGCGCGGAGGTCGTCTCGCTCGGGAGCCTCGTGCGCGGCGTTCGCGCTCATCGCCGCGATCGCCTCGACCGCGTGACGGTACTGACCCGAGTAGCGCGCTAGCTCCTCGCTGCTCAGCTCGCCGTCGGACCAGCGTGTGTAGAACGGATGCGAGAGCACGTTCCAGCGGCTGCGGCTCTCCTCGATGCGATCCCAGATCTCGGTGCTCACGTGGGGCTCCCCTCTGCTTCGGATTCCATGGTTGAGGTTTCGGACGCCGGAGAATACCGACCCACCCCGCTCTGCGATCCTCGCGCGATGCGCCCCCCGGCGGCCGACATCGCGGTGCCCCCGTTTCCCGCGGACCTGGAGTGGGTCGGCGGACGCGCACCCCGGATCGAGCGGCTCACCGCGGTCGCGCCGGCGCTCGTCCACTTCTTCGACTTCGCCCAGCTCAACAGCGCCCGCACGCTTCCCTACCTGCGCCGCTGGCACGAGCGCTATCGCGACGCCGGGCTGGTCGTGCTCGGCGTCCACTCGCCGCGATTCCGGTGCACCGAGCCGGGCGTGGCCGTGGCTGCGGGGGTCGCCGAGCTGGGGATCTCCTACCGAGTCGGGGTCGACTCCGATTTCAGCGCGTGGCGCGCTTACGGGTGCGAGGGCTGGCCGTCGCTCTTCCTGTGGGGCCGGGGTGGGGCGCTGCGCTGGTACCACTTCGGCGAGGGCGAGTACGCGGCGACCGAGAACGCGATCCAGGAGCTGCTCGGCGAGTCGCGCCCCGAGGTCGAGCTTCCCCAGCCGCTGCAGCCGCTGCGCGGGACGGACGCCCCCGGAGCGCTCGTGACCCCTCCGAGCGAGGAATGGTTTCCCGGCGGATCGCCCTCCGAACCCTGGGAGGCGGCGGACGATCGATCGCAGCTCGAGGTCTCCTACGCGGCCAGCGGTGCGTACGCGACCGCCGACGGCGAGGGAACGCTCGAGCTCGCGATCGACGGCCGTGACCGGGAGCCGGTGGGGGTCCGATCGCCGGGGCTGTATGAGCTCGCCCTCCAGGAGCACCACGAGGAGCACGACCTGGTGGTGCGACCCTCGCCCGGGGTCCGCGTGTGGTCGATCAGCTTCGCGGCCGGCTTGCCGCCGGGGTGATCATCAGGTGCGCGCGGCGAGACCCTTGCGAATCTCGCCCGGGAGCATGAAGCGCACGTCCTCATCCACCGTGCGCAGCTCGGAGATGTCGGTCGTGCCACGTTCGCGGAAGAACTCGACGAGCTGGGTGACGAGCTCCTCGGGCGCGCTCGCCCCCGAGGTGATCCCCACGGTCTCGACGCCCTCGAGCCACTGCTCGTCGACCTGGAGCGAGTTGTCGATCAGATACGAGGCGGCGCCGTGCTCGCGCGCCACCTCGACGAGCCGATTCGAGTTCGAGGAGTTCGTGGAGCCGATCACGAGCACGAGCTCGCACCGTGTCGCCATCTGCTTGACCGCCTGCTGGCGGTTCGTCGTCGCGTAGCAGATGTCGTCGGTCTTCGGGCCCACGATCGCGGGGAACTTCCGCTTCAGGCGCTCGATGATCCCGGTCGTCTCGTCGACCGAAAGCGTGGTCTGGGTGATGTACGCCACCCGCTCGGGATCGGGCACCTCGAGCTCGTCGACCTCGTCCGCGGCCTGGACGAGGATGATGCTTCCGGGCGCCTCGCCGGTCGTCCCCTCGACCTCCTCGTGGCCCTCGTGGCCGATCAGCACGATCGTGTACCCCTGGGCGGCGAACTTGCGCGCCTCGACGTGGACCTTGGTCACCAGCGGGCAGGTGGCGTCGATCGTCTCGAGCCGCCGCGCGGCGGCGTTCTCGTGCACGCTCGGGGCGACGCCGTGAGCCGAGAAGACGACGAGCTCGCCCTCCGGGACCTCGGTCTCCTCCTCGACGAAGATCGCCCCCCGCTTCTCGAGCTGGTGGACGACGTGCTTGTTGTGCACGATCTCCTTGCGCACGTACACGGGCGGCCCGTGGAGCTCGAGCGCGTGCTCGACCGCCTGCACGGCGCGATCGACGCCCGCGCAGTACCCGCGCGGCGCAGCGAGCACTACCCGTTTCGGCGTATGCGTGGCGACCGGCATCGACCCAAAGGTTAGCCGCCATTACCCTGACCCGGGACCCGTGACGAACCGAGACGAGGCCCCCTATCGGAGGCGGCGACGCACGGCCGCGGGAATCCTGATCGCCGTCGCCGCGCTCGGCGCTCTCGCGCTCGAGAGCGCCCTCGGGGACGAACGAACCGGCCCCGCCCCACGCGAGATCGAGAGCATCCACCTGAACGCCGTGTCCGACCGCGCCCTGGTGGGCCAGAAGCTGATGGTGAGGATGGAGGGCTCCGCGACGCCGGAGCTGATGCGCGCGGCGCGCCGGGGCGAGATCGGTGGGGTGATCGTCTTCCCTCCGCCCGCCCAGCCGGAGGACGAGCTTCGCGCGCAGGTTGGCCGTCTCCAGCGGGCCGCCTCCGAGGCGGGGCGGCCGCCGTTGCTCGTCGCGATCGACCAGGAGGGCGGCGAGGTGAAGCGGCTCCCGCAGGGGCCACCGGAGAGCTCGCCCGCCGAGCTCGCCGAGCGCGGCGACGCGGCCGAGGCTCATCGCGCGGGCCGCGAGACGGGCAGCTACCTGGCGCGGCTTGGGATCAACGTCGACCTCGCCCCGGTGCTCGACGTCCCGTCGTCTCCGGCGTCGTTCATGGGGTCGCGGGCGTTCGGGGACGATCGGCGGACCGTGACCGAGCTGGGAAACGCGTTCGCGGAGGGGCTCGAGGCGGGCGGGGTGATCGCCGCCGTCAAGCACTTCCCGGGGCTCGGACGCGCGGTGGCGAACACGGACCTCGGCCCCAGCGAGGTGGACGCGAGCGAGCGCGACCTCGAAGCGGACCTCGGCCCCTTTCGGGAGGCGATCGCGCGCCGGGTCGCGATGGTGATGGTCGCGAACGCGATCTACGGCGCGCTCGATTCGACGGCGCCGGCGGCGCTCTCGCGGACGGTCGTCAACGACCTGCTGCGCGACGAGCTCGGCTTCGACGGACTCGTGATCAGCGACGACCTCGGTGCCGGCGCGATCGAGGCCGCGGCCTCCGAGCGTGAGGCGGCGATCGATGCGTCGCGGGCGGGGATCGACGTCCTGCTCTACGCGGGGACGGACGACCCCGGCGCGGCGCGGGACGCGCTGCTCGGCGCGGTCGATCGGGGCGAGCTTAGCCGAGGGAGCCTCGAGCGCTCGCTCGTGCGGATCCTCGACCTCAAGGAGCGGGTCAAGGAATCTCGTTGAGGGCGACGAGCGCGGGGCGGCCGACTGCGGCGAGGCTCGCGGGGCACACGCGGTCGAGGTCGTCCTCGGTCGTGTGCCACCACTCGCCGGGCCGGGACCCGGGCCCGTAGGCGAAGTCGATCAGGTCGACGGCGGGGACGCCGGCCTCCGCGAACGGGATGTGGTCGTCGAGGATCGGGTCGGTCTCGCCGGCGAACGGCTCCCCGTCGCCCCCGGGATCGAGCTCGAGCGCGGCGTCTCGAAACCGCTCGTAGAGCGCCGGGTCGGAGCTCGCCTCGCGCGGGATCGCGAGATCGCAGTCCGCGACGAGGTCGAACAGGACCATCGCCTCGATCTCGGCGAGCGGGGGCGCGCCCTGGCGCCCGCCGGCGCTCGAGTAGCGCACGTACTGGTCGCTGCCCCGCGCCCCGTCCTCCGTGAACGGCCGGTCTCCCCGCGCTTCCTCGGCGTCGAACAGGGCGAGGTGGATCGAGGGGCCCTCGACCCGGTCGGGGAGCGCCCGCGCGAGCTCGAGCACGACCGCGACGCCCGACGCGCCGTCGTTCGCGCCGACGAATCCGGGAATCGCGTCCTTCGTGTCGTGGTGCGCGCCCACGACGAGCGCTCCGGGCTCGTCCCCCGGAATCACTCCGACGACGTTGCGGTACGGTCGCTGGACGGCGACCCGGCCCACCCCCGCCTCGTGCAGCCGCGAGACGATCACGCGAACGAGGCGGCGGTTGGCGGCCGACCCGGCGGGGCGGGGGCCGATTCGCACCTGGGCCTCGAGGTCGGCGAACGCGCGCCGCTCGTCGAAGCGCGACGCGAGCCGCTCGGCGTCGCGCTCCTCCCCCGCCGCGGGCGCGCCATCGCCGTCCTCGCCGCATCCAGGAACGACCGCGAGCGCGGCCGCGGCGACCGCGAGCGCGCCGAGATTCCGCAATTTGCGTGCCGTAACCATCGCGGTAGGGTCTCACCTGATGGCGCAGGGGCACATGGATCGGCTCAGCTCGCTCGACGCCTCGTTCCTCACCCAGGAGGGCTCGTCGAGCCACATGCACGTCGGCGCCGTGCTGATCTTCGAGGGACCGCCGCCGGGCTACACCGACCTCCTCGACCACGTGCGCTCGCGGCTGCACCTCGTCCCTCGCTTCCGCCAGAAGCTCGTCTTCCCTCCGCTCCAGATGGGGCGGCCGTTCTGGGTCGATGACCAGAACTTCAACCTCGAGGACCACGTCCGCCACTCGGCGCTGCCGCAGCCGGGCTCCGAGGATCAGCTCCGCAGGCTGACCGGGAGGCTGTTCTCGCAGCAGCTCGACCGCTCGAAGCCGCTGTGGGAGCTGTGGCTCGTCCAGGGGCTGAAGCGGAAGCGGTTCGCGCTTCTCACCAAGACCCACCACGCGCTCGTTGACGGCGTCTCGGGCGTGGACATCGCGACCGTCCTGTTCGACGTCACCCGGGTCCCGGAGCCGGCCGAGCCCGACCACGATTGGGTCCCGGAGCCGGAGCCCTCGCAGGCGGACCTCGCGGCCCGCGGGGTCGAGGACCTGGCCACAACACCGCTGCGGCTCGCGCGGCGGCTCGAGGCGGCGGTCGAGCACCCGCGCCCCGCGATCGAGCAGGCGACGGAGGCGGTCGAGGCGCTGAGCGAGGTCGGATGGGCGCTTGCCAACCCCGCGCCCGACGTGCCGCTCAACGTCGGGATCGGCTCCCACCGGCGCTTCTGCTGGGTGCGCGGGGACCTCGACGACCTGAAGCGGATCAAGAACACGCTCGGGGGAACGGTCAACGACGTCGTGCTGGCGATCGTCACCGGCGCGCTTCGGCGCTGGCTGCACTCGCAGGGCGTCCGCACCGAGGGGCTCGAGCTCAGGGCCCTGGTCCCGGTCAGCATCCGCGCCGAGGACGAGCACGGCGAGCTCGGAAACCGGATCGCGGCCGTCCGCGGGCCGCTCCCCGTGTACATCGCCGACCCCCTGCAGCGTCTGGATGCGGTCCGCGAGGCGATGGACGACGTCAAGTCCGGCAAGCAGGCGCTCGGGGCCGAGGTGATCGCCCGCTTCAACGACTTCGCCCCTCCCACGCTCCTCGCCCAGGCGTCGCGGCTCAACTTCTCCACGCGGCTGTTCAACCTCATCGTCACCAACGTCCCCGGCCCCCAGATCCCCCTCTACGTGCTCGGGCGCGAGCTCGAGGACGTCTTCCCGGTCGCCTTCCTCCCCGACCACCACGCGCTCGCGATCGCGATCATGAGCTACAACGGGGGCATCGACTTCGGCCTCCTTGCCGACTACGACGCGATGGACGACGTGGGCATGATCGCGGAGGGAATCGAGACATCGACCGCGGAGCTTCTGCGCGAGGCCGACCGCGCGAGCGGCGAACGGGAGGCCGCGGCCGCGTCGAGCTAGAGTCCGCCCGACCGGCACCGGCACTCATCGAGGAGGAGACCCTGCTGCCGAGGCTTCTCGACAGGCTGACCTACGCGAACGTCGTGGCGACGCTGGCGCTGTTCCTGGCACTCGGCGGCGGGGCCGCGTGGGCGCTGAGCAAGAACAGCGTCGGCTCGAAGGAGATCGCCCCGAATGCCGCGAATGCCAAGGACGTCGCCGAGAACTCCCTCAATGTGGGCAGCGGGACGGTGTTCGGCCGTACAAACGACCTCCCGAACAACTCCAGCACTCGATACGCGGCGCCATCCGGGACCTCGGACGCCCAGGCCAACGAGGGCTCCGTGGTGCAGGGAATCGGGCTCGAGCAGTTCGAGACCGGCGATTTCTACGTCGAAACCGGGTTCGCCCTGCCACGAGGATCGCTCACGTTCACGCTGCGGGCCAACGGGAGCGACACCCCTGTCTCGTGCACGATCGGCACCAACCAGGAGGCGTGCGCAAGCGAGGCCACCACGCTGATCCCGGAAACGAGCTCGCTCTCGCTGAAGATCGTCACCTCAGGCTCGCCAGGCGCCAACGCCGTGCTGTGGGGCTACAAGACGATCGAGGACTGAAGGGGGAGCGAGTGATGAGCGACGAGGACCCCAACAGCCCCCCGACCCGGTTCCACTACCACCTGGAGCTGACCCCGGCGCAGCTCAAGATCGCCTACACGGCGCTCCACTCGCTGCTCGACGACTTCGGGCACGAGGAGTCCGACGTGATGCGCGTGATCCACGAGGTGCTGGCGAAGCTCCCCGACGAGCACGCGATCCGCGCGATCCAGCTCGACCGCGAGCTGGAGCGCGAGCTCGGCGAGGAGCCGCCGCCCGGCGGGGGCGGATCACCCCCGCCGTCGGCGGCGTAGTCGCGGCCCCGCCGTCGCATGAGTTGACCACGAACGTCGATTCACCCACCTATAGCGTGGGTAAGTCGACGCTCGTTGCGCGGGCGCGCCGTCACCCAAAACCGCTCTAGCAGGCCGCTCAGAACCCGAGCGCGAACTTGGCGTCCTCGGTCATCATCTCCGGGCCAGGCGAGCGAGCCCGCTTCGCCGTGCGGCTCTCAGGCACGCCAAGGTGACCTGAGTTCCGCCGACAGTCGCGAGTTGGGTGCATCGCCGGGTGCACGGCCGAGGCGGAAGCGGAAGCGTCGGAAGAGATGAGGGGCCAGCGCCCGGGGAATCCCGGTCTTGTCCGTGGCCCGGCCTACGGTCCGGCGAGATGACCGAGGCACGGAGCAGTCGAGATCCGCGCGGCCGGGCGATCGTGCTCACCACGGAGCGGTGGGAACACATCGTCGACGGCCATCCGGAGCTGGAACCCCACCAAGCGGACATCCTG
>JBOGZL010000005.1:0-1989 GCA_050697195.1 Solirubrobacterales bacterium | reverse complement strand
CCGTCGCGGACCGAGTACACAAGCCTCATCTCGGGGAACATCTTGAGCAGCTCGGGGGCGAACTGGACGTTGCGGGGGCTCATCTCGACCCACCGCGCGGCGCCCCGCTCCGCCGCGATCGGGTCGAACAGGTCCTTGACGAGCTCGCGCGACGGCTCGACGAGGTCGGGGCGGGGGCGGCGCGGGATCAGCCTCCGGTGAAGTGGCGCACCCCGCGACGCGGCGAGGAACCGCTCCAGCGCGCGGTCGAACCGCTCGCGGGGGATCGTCTTGTAGAGACCACGGGTGCGTCCCTCGCGGTAGGGGCGCTTCCACCAGAACTCACGCATTCGCTCCGCGAACGCGCGCGGCGACGTACGCCCCGCTAGCACGCCGGGAAGGCCGAGCTGGTGGGCGTGGAACTTCATCTCCCTCGGGAGGTGGGCGACCGCCCCGTGGGCGCCGATCAGCCCCGCGGTGGCGTGGGTGCCGCTGCGCTGCGTGCCGCCGACGAAGATCGGGTCGCGGGTCGGCTCGGACATCCGCCCCAGCGTACGAGCTTGGGGCGCGGGTGCGTCCGAGGAGGTTTCGAAATACTGACGGGGGGTATCTGTGCTATACCCCCCAGGAGTAAAACCATCCACCGCTTCCAAAGGAGATCGAGATGCACTCTCCCGACCAGCCCGCCGACGCGATCGACGCCGACTCCGAGAGGAAACCCTGGACGACCCTGATCCTGCTGGGTCTTGCGCAGTTCATGGTGATTCTCGATATCACAGTCGTGAACGTGGCGCTTCCTTCGATCGCGGAGGACCTCGCGTTTGCCGAAGGGGACCTGCAGTGGGTGATAACCGCGTACGTGCTCTTCACCGGTGGCTTGCTGATGCTTGGCGGACGAGCCACCGATCTGTTCGGCCGGCGCCGGGTCTTCCTCGCCGGGCTCACGATCTTCACGCTCGCGTCGCTCGCCAGCGGACTCGCGCCCTCGCCGGAAGCCCTGATCGCCGCGCGCGCGGCGCAGGGGCTCGGCGCGGCGATGCTTACGCCGGGCGCGCTCTCGATCGTGACCACCACCTACTCCGGAAGCCAGCGCACGGCTGCGCTCGCGGCGTGGGGAGCGATCGGAAGCGCGGGCGCGGCGGCCGGCGTCGTGCTCGGCGGCATCCTGACCTCGGGACTCGGCTGGGAGTGGGTGTTCTTCATCAACGTGCCGATCGGCGTCGCGACCGCGATCGGTGTGCTCGGCATCGTGCCGGCGGGTCGCCCGACCGCCGTCGGGCGGCGGCTGGACGTGCTCGGCGCCGTGACCGCCGTCGCCGGCCTCGTGCTGCTCGTCTACGGGATCGAGGGCGCGAACGAGCACGGCTGGGGCTCCGCCCGAACCGTCCTCCTGGTGGTCGTTTCGGCTGCCTTGCTGGCGACGTTCGTCCTCGTCGAACGGCGAGTCCGGGAGCCGATCCTGCCGCCGAGCACCTGGAGCAACCGCTCTCTGGTTTCCGGGGCCGGCTTGATCCTCGTCGCCACGGCTCTCCTGATCGCCGTGTTCTTCCTCAACACGATCTACCTCCAGGACATCCTCGGCTGGTCGGCGCTCGAAACGGGTCTGGCGTTTCTGCCGCTCGTACTCGTGATCGGTGTCGCCGCCAAGGCGGCGAACTACCTCATCTCTCCGATCGGCTCGCGAAACCTGAGCGCGCTCGGCCTGCTTCTGGTGGCCGCCGGCGGGCTGCTGCTGCTCGCCGCCCCGGACGCGGCGAGCTACGGAACGGAGGTTCTGCCCGGGTTCGTCGTTCTCGGGTTTGGCGTTGGCCTCGTCTTCCCCGCGGCGTCGATCGCAGCGATGAGCCAGGTGAGGGAGGACTCCGCCGGCCTCGCTTCGGGTCTGATCACGACCGGACACGAGCTCGGGGCGGCGTTCGGCGCCGCAGCGATCTCGGCGGTCGCGACCGCGGCACCGACGTTCGTCGCAGGGTACGCGGACGGATTCGCCGCGGTCGCCGCGGTGGGCGC
>JBOGZL010000004.1:0-8088 GCA_050697195.1 Solirubrobacterales bacterium | reverse complement strand
GCCGAGCGCCACTTCCGCCCGGCGATCCTGATCTCGCTCGAGCCGGACGGCACCGGCCGCGGGTCCGGTCGCGGCATCCCCGGATTCGATCTCCTCTCGGCGCTGCGCGAGTGCGGCGAGCACCTGGTGCGCTTCGGCGGGCATCGGGCCGCCGCCGGGCTCGAGATCGAGGCGGGCCGCGTCGACGCCTTTCGCGAGGCGTTCGTGGCCCGCGCCGCGGAGTCGCTGCGGCCCGGCGACCTCGTGCGAACCGAGACCGTCGACGCGGTGGTCGGGGGTGACCGGCTGGGGCACGACACCGCCGAGGAGCTGGAGCGGCTCGGCCCGTTCGGAGTCGGCAACCCGGGCGTCCGCCTGCTGGTCCCCGCGGCGCGGATGGGCGACGTGCGCCCGATGGGGGACGGCAAGCACGCGCGCTTCAGCGTCCACAGCGGCGCCGCCCGGGCGCTCGGGGTGGCATTCGGCGTCAACGGGTCGCTGTCGACCATCGACGATTCCCCCGTGGACCTGTCCGTTTGCCTGGAGCTCAACCAGTGGAACGGCGCGGTCGAGCCGCGGGTGGTGCTGAACGAGCTCTATCCGATCTCCGCGTCGGCGGCGAGGTGCGCCGAGCCCGCGGACGGGGACGAGTGGTGGGAGCGATTTGAGGCGGAGCGAGGCGCCGAGCTCGATCGGTGGCCGCCGCCCGTCCCGGCCGGCGGGGGGAGCGGTGTCACGCGGGAGGTCGTCGAGCGGGCCGGCGGATCGGGGGTGGCGACGCTCGCCGACCTCGTGTCGAGCGGGTCGCCGGTGATCGCGCTGTGCGCCGACGCCTCGCGGCGCGCGGCGCTCGCCGAGCGGGCGGACCCGCGGCGGTTCGGCTGCGGCCCACCTGCGCACGCCTGCGGACGCTGCGCCCAGGACGCACTGGCCGGACGGTTGGGCGAGGTCGCCGCGGCGGGCGCTGGTCTCGTGCTTGCCGACTGGGCGGCGCTGGGGCGCGCCCCCGCGCTGCTCGCGACGTTCGAGCACGTGGTGCTGGTCGACCCGCCGCCGTTCGCCCATCTCCGCGACCGCGTCGCCGCGGGGCCCGGCTACCTGCACCTCACCTGGGGGAACTCCGAGCTCGAGTTCGCGCAGCGAGCACACGGCGCCGCGTGGGAGCTTCGGCCCGCGCTGCGGAGCGTCTACTCGGGGCTGCGGAAGTCGCCGGGCGCGCCGCGGGGCGAGGAGCTGATCGCCGCCCTGGCCGGCGGCGGGGCCCACCCGCGCACCCCCGAGGAAGCGGGACGGTGCGCGCGGGTGCTCGAGGAGCTCGAGCTGCTGCTGTGGGATGGCACGGGCGCCGATCGATCGCTCAGGGTCGTATCCTCGGAGGCGACCGATCTGGAGCGATCCGAGGCGTATCTCGCCTATCGGGCCCGCCACGAGGAGGGCGCGACATTCCTAAGCAGGCAAAGACGAAGAGCGGCGTAGCGGGCGCCACGGTCGCTCGCTCGCGGGTGGGGCTCGACGGCGACGGGGCTCCGCCGACGCCGGCGCCGCCCGATTCGATCACCAAGGAGCTGAGCGCCGAGGAGCGCGGTCTGCTCGGGGACCTGTTCGCCGTCGTCGAGGAGCACAGCGACGACGGCGGCGCGACCGGGATCGACCGCGAGGCCGTGGAGCGCGCGTTCGCGTTCGCGTGCGAGCGCCACGCCGACCAGCGCCGTCGCTCGGGCGAGGACTTCGTCAACCACCCGCTCGAGGTCGCGAAGGTCTGCGCCGGGCTGCGGCTCGACACGGCCACCCTGTGCGCGGCGCTCCTCCACGACACGGTCGAGGACACGAGCGCTTGCCTCGAGGACGTCGAGGAGGTCTTCGGCGGCGAGGTCGCGCGGCTGGTGGACGGCGTCACGAAGCTGACCGGGATCACGTTCCAGAGTCGCGACGAGAGCCAGGCCGAGAACTACCGCAAGATGATGGTCGCGATGGCCACGGACGTCCGGGTCATCCTGATCAAGCTCGCCGATCGCCTCCACAACATGAGAACGCTGTCGGCGCTCTCGAAGCAGAAGCAGCTCGAGAAGGCGCGCGAGACGCTCGAGATCTACGCGCCGCTCGCCCACCGGCTCGGGATCCACGCGATCAAGTGGGAGCTCGAGGACCTCGCGTTCGCGACGCTGCACCCGCGCAAGTACGACGAGATCAAGAAGCTCGTCGCCCAGCAGCGGCGCGAGCGCGAGCGCTACGTGTCGGACGCCGGCGGCTTCCTGCGCACGGAGCTGAAGAAGGTCGGGATCGAGGCCGAGATCTCAGGCCGGGCGAAGCACTTCTACTCGATCTACACGAAGATGAGCAAGAAGGGGCGCGAGTTCAACGAGATCTACGACCTCACCGCGATGCGGGTGATCGTCGACTCGGTCAAGGACTGCTACGGCGCGGTCGGGATCATCCACTCGCTGTGGAAGCCGCTCCCCGGGCGGTTCAAGGACTTCGCCGCGACCCCGAAGCTCAACCTCTATCAGGCGCTGCACACGACCGTGATCGGCCCCGAGGGCCGTCCGCTGGAGATCCAGATCCGCACCCGGGAGATGCACGAGCTCGCGGAGTACGGGATCGCGGCGCACGTGATCTACAAGGAGGGAGCCGAGCGCGCCCGCAAGGACCCCGAGCGGGAGAAGATGACCTGGCTGCGCCAGCTCCTCGAGCTCGAATCCGACCAGGACCCGCAGGAGTTCCTCGACTCGCTCAAGGTCGACCTGTTCGAGGACGAGGTCTTCGTGTTCACGCCGAGGGGCGAGGTCAAGAACCTGTCGGCGGGGTCGACCCCGCTCGACTTCGCGTACGCCGTCCACACCGACGTCGGCCACCGCTGCGTCGGCGCGAAGGTGAACGGGAAGATCGTCCCGCTCCACTACCAGCTCTCGAGCGGCGACATCGTCGAGATCCTGACCGCGAAGCAGGAGCGCGGACCGTCGCGCGACTGGCTGCGGCTCGTGCGCACCAGCAGGGCGCGGAACAAGATCCGCGCGTTCCTGAAGCGGGAGCGGCGCGAGGACGCGGAGCGCCGCGGCCGGGAGGCGCTCCAGGCGGCGCTCCGCAAGCGCGGGCTGCCGGCACAGCAGGTCGCGGGCACGCCGCTGCTGGTCGACGTCGCCCGCGAGATGGGCTTTCGCAAGGCGGACGACTTCTACGTCGCCCTCGGGCAGGCGAAGGTCGCGCCGAAGACGGTCGCGAACAAGGTCTTCCAGCGCCTCAAGCAGGGCGAGGCGGTGGGGGAGGAGGAGGCACCCGCCGTCCCCACCGGCGTCCTGCACGGCAAGGACGAGCGCCAGCGGCGGACCGAGGACGCGTCCGCGTACGGGATCAAGGTCAAGGGGGTAGACGACGTGATGGTGAGGCTCGCGAAGTGCTGCCGTCCGGTGCCCGGCGACGAGATCGTCGGCTACGTGTCGCTCGGCCGCGGGATCACGATCCACCGCGAGGACTGCCGAAACGTGAAGGCGCTGCAGAAGTCCAAGGAGCGGTTCACCGACGTCTCCTGGGACGGGGAGAACGCGACCTCGTACCGGGTCGAGCTCCAGGTCGACGCGTGGGACCGGACCCGGTTGCTGGAGGACCTGTCGCGGACCTTCGCCGAGGCGGGACTCAACATCCTCGAGGCCAGGTGCGCCACCAAGCACCCGATGGTCAAGAACCGATTCGTGGTCGAGGTTGGCGACACAGCCCAGCTGAAGCAGTGCATCGGCCGCCTGCGCCAGGTGGATTCGGTCTTCGACGCCTACCGGATAACGCCGGGCGTTTGATCCCTCGCGGGGGCCCCTTAACCACACACTCGCGGCTGTCCTGGCAGCGAGTGTGCAGTTGTGGTCGCTATACGACCCCAATCGCACATTCGGCGATCGCCGGCCGGCGAGTGTGCAGTTATCGACGCCGCCACGGTGCTCGACCCGCATGACTCGCCCTACTCGCCCTTCGGCTAGCGTCGTCATCCCCTTCATCGGAGACCGAGCGACGCTCGAGCGACTCGCGGGCGCGCCGCCCGCGCCCGGATCCACGTCTTCCCCCTCGTCGCCATCCCTGCCGACGCTACGGAGCGACAGGGACAGAATGCTCAGCTGGAAGCGACGGGGGGGTCGCCGCTAGCGACGCTCGCGCACCGCGACGACGACCTGGGCCAGCGCGCACAGCCGGCCATCGTCGTCGGTGAGCTCGACCTGCCACACCCATGAGGTGCGCCCCCGATGGCGGGCGCGTGCGTCGGCGTTCACGTGGCCCTCGGAGATCGGGCGCAGGAAGGTGACGTTGTTCGACTGCCCGAACGCGGCCTTCCCCTCGCCCGACACAGCCTCGTGGGTCGCCTTCGAGGAAACGATCTCGGCGAGCACCGGGTAGACGCCACCGTGAACGAGCCCGTAGGGCTGCAGGATCCGGTCGCTCACCGGGATCCGCGCCCGGGCGAAGTCCTCGCCCGCGTCCAGGTGCTCGATCCCGATCAGCTCGCCGAGCGCGTCGCGTCCGGGGGAGTCGTCGTCCGCGGCCACCTCCCGCACCCTATTGGGACAGGCGGGCGAGCCCGGGAGCGAGCAGGACCCGCAGGAGCACCAGGTCGAGGACGAGGCCGGCTGCGGTGGCGAGGCCGAACTGCTTCGCGGCGAGGAGGTCAGCGCCGGCGAGGACGATCGTCGCCGATGCGAGCACGGCGGTGCTCGCCGCGACGCCGGGCAGCGTGAGCGCCGCGCCCGACGGCACCCGTTCCGCGGCGTCGAGCCCCAGCGCTCGCCCGTGCGCGATCGTCGCCGCGAAGTGAACAGTGCGGGTGACGGATACGGTCGCGACCGCGGCGACGACGGCGACGACGGCGACGAGCTCGGGACCGCCCTCGGGCGTGTAGCCGAGCAGGCCCGTGAGGCGCCCGTCCTGGAACGTGAGCACCAGCAGGCCGGTCGCCGCCGCGGCGGGCAGCTTCGACCCGACCGCTAGCACGACCGCCGCGGCGATCGCCCGGCCGAGCGGCAGAACCGAGCGGAACACGAACATCACCAGCACGACGGCGAGCATCAGCGCCGCGCCTCCGGCGGCGAACGGGAGGTGGCCGAGCAGCTCGCGGTTCGCGTCGAGCGCCTCCGCGTCGCGACCGCCGACCTCCACCGCGGGCGGCTCCCGCTCCCGGATCGCCTCGATCTCGCCCCTCGCCCCGAGCGATCCCGGGCGAGCCTCGAGACCCTTCCAGTCCAGTTTCGCCACCCGAGCCGGATCTTCGTCGGCCGAGCGCAGCACCGGGGCGGTCACCTCGGAGCCGAGCTGCGAGATCACGGCCACCTCCGCGCGCCGCGCCTCGGAATCGCCCGGCAGCCCGGCGGAGTCCAGTGGAACGGTGTCCGTGCGCAGTCCGGGTGCCGCGAGGACGATCAAAGCCGCCACCGGGGCCACCACGAGGGCGGCGGCGCCCAGCCTCCGGGCGGTGAGTGCCGACTCCAACCGGTACCAGACCCCCCGCTCCCTCGCCTGCGGCGCGGGGCCCGATGCCTCCTCGGCGCCGGGTCGTGTTCCGAATAGGACCAGCAGGCTGGGCATCGCGACGAGCGACACGGCGCCGCTGAGGACCGCCGCGAGCGCGCCGCCGAGCCCCGCCGAGCGGGCGTCGAGGACCGGGATCACGGCGAGCGAGGTGGCCACCGCGGCGGCGACCAGGGTCGCGATCACGATCGCCCGCCCGGTGACCTCGACCGCGTTGCGCACCGCGTCCTCGTTTGGAAGCGACGCGAGCCCGTCCCGGTAGCGCGCCGCGAGCAGATGACAGGACTCGATCGCGAGCGCGACCGCGATCACCGCGGCGGGGGCGAGCGCTGAGATCGAGAGCGGCGTCGCTTCGTTCACGAGCCCCATCACGCCGAGGCTCCCCAGCGTCCCGATCGCCGCCGCGATCGCCGGCCCGGCTGCGAGGCGCAGCCCGAACGCGATCAGGAGGACGATCACGGTGACCGGAAGGGCGAGGAGCTCCAGCGGGCCGAGCTCGGCCCACAGGCCGGTCCGAGCGTCGTCGGCGACGCCGGCCTCGCCGCCGATCAGGACGTCGAGCGGCCCTGGGTCGAGCTCGCGGCCAAGCTCCGCGGCGACCGCCTGCTCGGCGCGCGGGTCGTCGTCGCGAAAGTAGACCTCCAGCGCCGTGCTCCGCCCGTCGCGCGAGGTCGGCGCGCGCCGGACCTCCGCCACCTCCGAGCGCGCCTCGACCTGCGAGGTGGTGACGTCGAGGGCGACCTGGTACACACCGGACCGCACCGCCTCCCCGCCCCTGGTGACGATGACGACGTCCGGTGCCGGCTCGTGTCCGAGCTTGCCGCGGAGCTCGTCCGCCGCCATCGAGCTCTCCGATCCGTCCGATCGCGCCGGCGCAAGCGCGAGCCGGTCGGGAGCTGCCGCCGCCAGGGCGGCGCACAGCACCAGGAGCGCGACGACCGCGGCGAGCACCGCACGAGGCCTTCGCAGCGCCACGTCGGCGACCGCGCTCAGCATGCGGGTCACCCTACCCGGCTGCGCGTCGCCGGTTGCCGACTCCGTAGGCTTCCGGCGATGGCGTTGACTGCCGAACAGCAGGCGATGCTCCAGCTCGTGCTCGAGCGCGGCCAGAGCTACGGCGACATCGCCGGCGTGCTCGGTGTCGGCGTCGACGAGGTGCGGACGCGGGCCCGCGCGGCTCTGACCGAGCTCGGCGGGAGCGACCCGGACGCCGATGTCGGCCTCACCGACTACCTGCTCGGGCAGGCGGACCCGATCGGGCGCGCCGATGCGGTCCGCCACCTGCAGGGCGACCCCGACGCCCGGCGGATCGCGTCCGAGCTCGTTGAGCGCCTGCGAGAGATCGCTCCGGACGCCGAGCTCCCAGAGCTCCCCGCCCCGCGCGAGCGCCGCGCCGTGCTCGGGCGGCGCAGGGCGCCGGCCTCCCCCGCGCCGCGTGAGCGCGAGGATGTCCCCGCCGCCGCCGGGCGGGGCCGATTCCGGGACACGCTCTCGCGCCGCCAGCAGCAGGTGATCGTGGGGCTCGGCGCCGCCGCGGTGCTCGTGCTGATGGGCGTCCTCGCGCTGGCCGGCGCGTTCGGGGGCGGTGGGGAGGACTCCGAGCCGGCGACCGAGACACAGGCGACCACGGCAGCCGAGGAGGACGTGCTGGCGAGCGTTCGCCTCCAACCCCAGGGCGGCGGCGACGGAGGCGGGGAAGCGAGCTTCGGGCTCGCGACCGGAGATCAGCCGTACGTGGACCTCGAGCTGAGCGGGCTGAGCGCGCCCGACGAGAACCAGAGCTACGTGGTCTGGCTGCTGCTCACCGAGGAACAGGGGTACCCCCTCTCGCCGCTCGAGGTGGGCTCCGACGGGACCTTCTCGGACCGCTTCCCGATCCCCCAGTTCGCGATCCCGATCGCGAGCCGGGCGCGGTTCGTCGACATTTCGCTGAGCGAGAACCGGTCGCTGCTCGGAAACCTCGAGCGGGCGGTGCGCGACCAGAAGCCGATCCTCGGCTACCAGGGAGAGAGCGTGCTGCGCGGCGAGATCCCCGCCTCCGCCCAGGGTCAGGCGCAGGGCGGCGGGCGTGGCCCCGAGGGCTCCGAGGGAGGTTAGATCCCGAGCTTGCCGGGATTCATGATCCCGGCCGGGTCGAGGCGCTCCTTCACCGCGCGCAGCGCGTCGAGACCGAGCTCCCCGACCTCCGCCCCCATGTAGGGGGCGTGATCGCGCCCGACCGCGTGGTGGTGGGTGATCGTTCCGGCCGCGCGCACGATCGCCTCCGAGGCGGCCTCCTTGACGGCCCGCCACTGCTCGATCTCCGCCCCCGGGCGGCGGCGGGCGAGGAAGGTGAAGTACAGCGACGCCCCGTCGCGATACGCGTGTGAGATGTGGCAGAACGCGATCCCGGGCGTCCCCTGGGACTCAAGCGCGCCGTGGATCGCCGCCAGCACGGTCTCGTAGAGCTCCCCAAGCCGGGTCCAGGTGTGGGCTGTCTCGAGCGTCTCGACCATGTAACCGAGGTCTAGGAGCTCGTCGCGCAGGTAGGGACCCTCGAAGCGTCCCCGTTGCCACGCTCGGCCGGCCCGCGTGCCGAGCGCCACCGCCCCGCCGGCGCGCAGCGCC
>JBOGZL010000003.1:0-14570 GCA_050697195.1 Solirubrobacterales bacterium | reverse complement strand
CCGAGCGAGCGCTGGAGCTCGTGGCGGCGGTGAAGCTCCTCCGCCTCGTCGCGATCGAGCGCCACGTGCAGGGCGCCGCAGCGCCGGTAGCCGACCGGCCGCCCCGATGCCTGCTCGAGCTCGGCGGCGAACCCGGGATACGCGCGGGCGGAGGCGAGATTGAGATCGAGCAGCGACCGCTCCCCCCACGACGCCTCGCCCACCGGCGCCAGCATCCCGGCGGCCACCCGTGAGGCGCCCGACCCGGGCGTCTCGCGGTCGATCACCCGCACCTCGAGACCCCGCTGCGCCACCCGCCACCCGCAAGCGAGACCGATCACGCCCGCGCCGACGATCAGGACGTCGGTTGCGCTGTCTTCGCTGCTCGGCACGTGTACCGCCCTTCCCGGGCCGAGCGGCTCCGCACCACCATCCCTGCGCCGGCATTACCCGGATCAGGTTCAGACGGTCGGCGGCGCCACAGCCGCCCTCTCAGCCCGTTCACCGGACTCCCGTGTACCCCTTCATCGTACCCGGCCGCAATAGGCTTGGAACGGAGCGATGCCACTCCCCCACAGCGAGCGTCATCCCCGCCTCGGCGCGGCCCGCGTGTACTTCGTGTGCGGATCCCGCCCGCACGGCGAGGACCCCGAACGCATCCTCGACGCGTCGCTCGAGGGCGGGGTCGGGATGATCGAGCTCCGCGACAAGTCCACACGGGACGACGGGGAATTGATCGACGCGTCGAGGGCGTTCCGCGAGGCCGCCGCGCAGCACCGCGTGCCGTTCATTCTCAACGACCGTCCCGACCTCGTCGGCGAGTGCGGCGCGGACGGCGTCCACGTCGGCCAGGCAGACACCCCGGTGGCATCCGCGCGCCAGGCGCTCGGGCCCGAGCACGTGATCGGGCTCTCCACCCACTCCGCCGAGCAGCTCGCCGCGGCCTGTTCCGCGCCTCCAGAGGCGCGCCCCGACTACGTCAGCGTCGGGCCGGTGTGGGAGACGCCCACGAAGGAGGGACGGCCGGCGGCCGGGTTGGAGCTGATCGAGCACGCCGCGCGCGAGGCGACCCTGCCGTGGTTCGCGATCGGTGGTATCGACACGACGAACGTCGGCGACGTCGTCGCGGCCGGAGCGAAGCGGATCGTGGTGGTGCGCGCGATCCGAGACGCCGATGATCCCGGCGCGGCGGCGCGGGCGCTTCGCGACGCGGTCGAGGCCGGGACCGGAGCGTGGAAGTGACGGGCAGCCGGGAGCGCAGGCGGGCGGAGCGGCGGAAGCGAAAAGAGCGAAGCTCCAAGCGGGACGACCCGGCAACGATCGAGGCCGACTCGAACGGCGAGCCCGCCCCGCTCAGCCGCTCCGAGCTCAAGGACCGGGCTGCGCGCGAGGCGCTGGTGCCGCTCCACGAGGGGGAGCGCCCGCGGGCGGTCACGGTCGGCGCGGCGGTCTCGACCGTGATCGCGGCCGTCTTCTGGGTGTCCGCCGTCGTCTCCGTCGTCACCGACATCGAGGTCAGCGGCTCCGAGCCGCAGACCGCGCCGCTCGTCCTGTTCGCGGCGGTGCTGACGCTGATGGCGTGGGGGATGTGGCGGGTTCGCTACTGGGCGGTGCTCGGCTTCCAGGCGCTGCTCGCCCTCGTGATGCTCTCGGCGGGTCTCGGCCTCGTCCAGGTGACGACCGCGCTCCAGGCGGTCGGCACGGTGGTCGTCCTCGCCGGGGCGGCGGCGCTGTTCTACTTCATGGTCAAGGCGCTGGCCCGGATCCAGATGCCGAAGCGGCTCCCGCCGCGGTAGATGAGTTGTTCCATGGCCGCGTGTGCCCGGGGGCGCGCGTGGCCGAGCAGGTCGAGGACGCAGGGCGCGAAGTGTGCTCCCTGCACACGAGCGCCCGAGGACGAAGAGATGCGACGCGCCACGCACGTCCCCGGGTGGACGTGGTCGTGGAACAGCTCATCGCAGCTACCAGTTGCGCGGCTTGCCGCGCTCGTACAGCCATACGTCGAAGAACTCGTCGAGCGGCATCCCCGAGACCTCCTCCGCGAGCGCGATCAGCTCCGGGGTGGAGGCGTTCCCGTATCGGTGCTCGGCCACCCATCGCCGCAGGATCTCGTCGAACGCTGGATCCCCAACCTTCTGGCGCAGCGCCTCGACGGTCATCCCGCCGCGGGCGTACACGCTGTGGGCGAACATGTGCTTCGCGCCCGGACGCCCGGGGGGCGGATTCCAGGTCGCTCGGTCGCGCGCAGGCGTCCCGTAGAAGCGCCGGAACGAGCGCTCCAGGCTGCGCTTCCCGGTCTGGTCCAGCCACAGCCACTCCGACCACGTCGCAAACCCCTCGTTCAGCCAGATGTCGGACCAACGCTTCGGCGTGACGGCATTCCCGAACCACTGGTGCGCAAGCTCGTGGGCGACGAGCAGCTCGCCCGGCGCACCCGAGTACACCGGCATCGTCTGCGTCTCCAGGGCGTAGCCGACTCGGGGTGCCCGATCGACGATCGACCCCGTGGACGAGAACGGGTACGCGCCGAAGACGGACTGGAATCGCCCGGTGATCGCGGGGATCTTGCGCAGCGACCGGCGTGAGCGCCGTCCCGCCTCGCGCGGGTCGACCCCCACGTACGACGGGATCGGCCCCGCTCCCGCCTGGACGGTCGAGGTGCGGAGGCTGAACCTGCCGTTGGTCGCCGTCGCGAGGTAGGTTGCCATCGGCTCGTCCATCTCCCACGTGAACGTCGTCGTCTTCGGGTTGCGGATCCGGTCCACGAGCACCCCGTTCCCGAACGCCTTGCGGCCCCTGGGCACGGTGAGCCGGAAGCGGTAGGTCGCCTTGTCGGTCGGGATGTTGTTGCACGGAAACCAGGTCTGCGATCCGAGCGGCTCCCCGACCACGTACGCGCCGTCGCGGGTCGGGACCCAGCCCTCGAGCGCCCCGTCCGGATCCCGCATCAGACGGAGCCTGCCCCGATACTCGACCCGGACCTCGAACTCGGCTCCGGCGTCGATCGGCACGGCGGGGGTGACGATCAGCTCCTCGCCGTCGCGAGAGAACGCCGCCGGCCGACCGTCGACGGTCACAGCCCTGACCCTCGGGCCGCGGTAATCGAGGTTGAAGCGGCTGAGGCCGTGGGTCGCGGTCGCGGAGATCACGGCCGTCGCGATGCCCCGGTGCGAGTGCGGCCTGTACCGGAGCGCGAGGTCGTAGTGGGAGGCGTCGTACCCGCCGTTGCCCGCGCGGGGGAAGTACGGGTCGCCGCCACCCGCGGCTCCGGGGACATGGTCCTGGGCGCGCGCGGCCGGGGACGCGCCGAGCGCCAGGCCCGCGGCGATCACGACGAGGGTTGCGACCCGCCCCCTCATGGGAGCGACAGGATCGCACCTCTCGCGCCGCCGGGGCGATTGACGGGGCAGGCTCTTGGGTAGAGTCGTCGCCTGATGGCCGACCAGTACGACGTGATCGTGATCGGGGCCGGACCGGGAGGCTACGTCGCAGCGATCCGCGCCGCCCAGCTCGGCCAGAAGACCGCCGTCGTGGAATCGGATCAGCCGGGTGGGCGGTGCCTCAACTACGCCTGCATCCCGGCGAAGACCGTGCTCCACTCCGCGGACCTCTACGACAACGCCCGAAACGGCGCCGAGCTCGGGGTCAAGGTCGAGGGGGTGAGCCTCGACTGGGACGCGGTCGGTAAGCGCCGGGCGAAGGTCTCGAAGAGCCTCGCCGGCGGCGTCTCGATGCTGTTCGACAAGAACAAGATCGACTACATCGAGGGCACGGGCGCGCTCACCGCCGAGCGCAACGTCAAGGTGGGCCGCAAGACCTACGAGACCAAGGGCGTGGTCCTCGCCACCGGCTCCGCGGCGCTACCGATCCCCGGGGTGGAGTTCGGCGGACGCGTGATCGACACCTGGGGCGCATGGTCGCTGCCCGAGATGCCGGAGCGGATCGCGGTCGTCGGGGCCGGCGCCTCGGGGGCGGAGATCGCCTCAGCCTACGGGCGCTTCGGCGCCGAGGTGACCCTGATCGAGATGCTGGACCAGGTCCTCCCCGCCGAGGAGCCCGACGTCGCGAAGGTCGTCGAGCGAGCGTTCCGCAAGCAGGGGATCGAGGTCGTGCTGGGGACCAAGGTCGACGACGTCGACGCCGGGAAGGACTCGGTGAAGGTCAAGCACGGCGGCGGCGAGATCACCGTGGACTACCTCTGCATCGCGGGCGGCCGGGCCCCCGACACCGACGCCCTGAAGCTCGCCGACGCCGGGGTCGAGACCGAGGAGAACGGGAGGATCAAGGTCGACGAGTACCAGCGCACGACCGCGGATGGGGTGTTCGCGATCGGCGATCTCGTCTGGGGCGCCGCGCTCGCCCACAAGGCGTCCGAGGAGGGCGTCGTCGCAGTGGAGTCGATCGCCGGGCAGCCGACCCACCCGATCGACCCCGGCGGGATTCCCGCCGCGACGTTCTGCCATCCCCAGGTCGCGAGCTTCGGGATGAAGGAGGCCGAGGCGAAGGAGTCGGGGCGCGAGATCAAGGTCGGCAAGTTCAACCTCGGCGGGGTCGGCGCCGGGACCGTGTACGACGACCGCCAGGGCTTCGTGAAGATCGTCGCCGATGCCGAGTACGGGGAGATCCTCGGCGCCCACGTGGTCGGCAACGTCGCCTGCGACATGATCGCCGAGCTCGTCGACACGCGCGAGCTCGAGGGCGGCTACCAGGAGCTCGCCCGCATCATCCACCCTCATCCCACGATCTCCGAGGCCGTCCTCGACGCCGCCCGCGCCGTCGACGGGTGGGCGATCCATCAGTAACCACTCCCGCGAAATGCTCCGCTCCCGCTCGCTCGCGACTCGAATCACCGGAAGCCTCGCTCGCTCGCTCCCGCGTCCGCTTTCGCGGGGTTGGTGCTAGCTCCAGCGGTGGCCGAGCTCGACCGGCCGACCTTTTTCTACGACCTCGGTTCGCCGTACGCGTATCTCGCCGCGGAGCGGGTGAATGCGCTGTTCGCCGAGGCGTGGGGGGAGCCGCCCGTGTGGGAGCCGGTCCTGCTCGGCGGGCTGTTCAAGCGCTTCGGGCGGGACTCGTGGGCGAACGGCCCCGGGCGCGGCGAGGGGATCACCCAGGTCGAGCGCCGGGCGGGCGGGCGCGGGCTCCCGCCGCTGCGCTGGCCCGACCCCTTCCCCGCAAACACGCTGTTCGCGATGCGGGTCGCCACGTACGCGAAGCAGACGGGGCGCGCGGTCGCGTTCTCGCTCGCCGCGTTCCGGCAGGCGTTCGCCGCGGGCCGCGACCTCACCGACCCCGACAACGTCCTGCTCGCGGCGGCCGCCGCGGAGCTCCATCCTCGGGCCGTTCTCGCGTCGGCCGAGCGCGACTCGGTGAAGTCTGCGCTGCGGGAGGCGACCGAGCGCGCCGGCGACCTCGGCGTCCGTGGTGTCCCGACGCTCGTCGTCAGCGGCGAGGTGTTCTGGGGCGACGACCGACTCGAGGAAGCCGCCGCCCTCGCGTAGCGAAAGATCAGGGTGCCTCATCGATGCGGGGCACGCCCGTGCGGCGTACGGTCGCGACGCCCATGCACGACCGTGCTGCTCCGTTGCTCTCGCTCCGCGTCGACCGCCTCGCCCTGCTCGTGTCCACCGTCCTCGTGCTGGCCGCGACGTTCACCTCTCGCGCCGAAGCGTTCGTGTACTGGGGCAACTTCGACGGCACGGTTGGGCGAGCGGATCTCGACGGGACGAACGTGGATCAGAGCTTCATTGCGGGCGGGGAGGGGGTGTGTGGGGTGGCGGTTGACGCCAAGCACGTGTACTGGGCCAACGTCAGTGGTGATGGGCTGGGGCGAGCGAATCTCGACGGTAGCGGCGTGGACCAGACTTTCATCCCGGCGAACGACGCCTGCGGCGTCGCCATCAGCGCCACTCACATCTACTGGGCCACCTCCAGCGAGACGACGATCGGTCGCGCCAACCTGAACGGCAGCGGCGTCGACCAGAGCTTCGTAACCGGGGCGAGCGAGCCCTCCGGGGTCGCGGTGGACGGTACCCACGTCTACTGGGCCAACAACGGCACGGACTCGATCGGGCGCGCGGCGCTGAGCAACCCAACGGTGCCTGAGCAGGACTTCATCACCGGCGCAGACAGCCCCGCCGGAGTCGCGGTCACCGCCACTCACCTGTACTGGACCAACACCTTCGGGCTCCTGAACACGATCGGGCGCGCCAGCCTCAGCAATCCGGCGGGCGCGAACCAGAGCTTCATCGCCAGCGCGCCCGGGAGCTCGCCATGCGGCGTGGCGACCAACGCAGCCCACATCTACTGGGCGAATCGAATCGGAACCGTCGGCCGTGCCAACGTCAACGGGACCGGCGTCAACTCGAGCTTGATCACGGGCGGGAACGGTTCGTGCGGCGTCGCGCTTGACAGCCTGTCGACGCCGCCTGCGCCCCCGCCCCCGCCCTCGAACGAGTTCAGCTTCGGGAAGGTGAAGAAGAACAAGCGCAAGGGGACAGCGAAGCTGACCGTGATCGTCCCCGGACCGGGCAAGGCCGACCTCGCGAAGAACAAGAAGCTGAAGCCGAAGGGCAAGCGTGCCGGCGCAGCCGGCAAGGTGAAGCTCCCGATCAAGCCGAAGGGCAGGGGCAAGAAGGGGCTGCGGATGAAGGGCAAGACGAGGGTGACCGCCGAGGTGACCTTCACACCCGGCGGCGGGACGCCGAACACTCAGAGCAAGAAGCTGACCCTGAAGCGGAAGCGCTAGTCCGCGCCGGGCCGCCGCTCGGACTCGGTTATCTTGGGCTGCGTCCCACGCGCGGCGGGCGCGTTCCCGACTTCGAGGAGACGATGGCGGACAACCCGGATAGCCCGCAGCAGACCGGGGTCGAGCCCCGGCCCGAGACCGACGGGCACGACTCCCGGCGCCTCGAGCTGCCCGACGGAGCGACGTGCCGCGATCTGCTCGAGACGATGGCGCTGATCCGGCGCTTCGAGGAGGAGGCCGGGCGCCAGTACCAGCGGGCGAAGATCGGCGGCTTCCTGCACCTCGGCATCGGCGAGGAGGCGACGATCGTCGGCACCGCCTCGGTGATGGAGGAGCGCGACTACCTGATCGGGACGTATCGCACCCACGGTCACGCGATCGCGCGCGGCACCTCGCCGAACGCGGTGATGGCCGAGCTCTTCGGTCGCGAGGACGGCTGCTGCCGGGGACGCGGCGGCTCGATGCACATGTTCGACATCGAGCGGCGCTTCATGGGCGGGTACGGGATCGTCGGCGGCAACCTCCCGATCGCGGCAGGGCTCGGGCTCGCCAGCGACTACAAGGGCGAGGACTCGGTGATCGTGTGCTCGTTCGGCGACGGGGCGGTCAACACCGGCAACTTCGGCGAGACGATGAACCTGTCCGCCCTGTGGAGCCTCCCGATCGTGTTCCTGGTCGAGAACAACCTCTACGGGATGGGCACCTCGCTCGAGCGCCACTCCGCGGTCACCGACCTGTCCACGAAGGCCGAGGGTTATGGCGTCCCCGGGATCCGGATCGACGGGATGGACCTGCTCGCGGTGCGCGAATCGGTCACCGAGCACATCCGGATCGCGCGCGAGGAGCGCCGCCCGACCCTGATCGAGGCCTTCACCTACCGGTTTCGCGGCCACTCCGCCGCCGACCCCGAGGTCTACCGAACCAAGGAGGAGGTCGCCGAGTGGCAGGAGAAGGACCCGATCGTCGCGTTCGCCCACCGTCTCGAGGAGGAAGGGATCCTCGCCGAGGGTGAGCTCGACGAGATCCGCGGCCGGGCCGAGGAGCGGGTGCTCGCCGCGGTCGAGTTCGCCGACGCCTCGCCCGAGCCGGCGCTCGAGTCGCTGTACGACAACCTCTACGTGCTCGGCGACGAGGCGATAGGCGGCTGGTACGCGGTCGACGAGCGCACCCCGGAGCCCCACCCCGGCGAGAGGGAGCGCGAGGTCGGCGCGGAGGGTGAGATCAAGGAGCTCGCCGAGGCCGGCGCCGCGTACGCCGGCCAGGCGGAGCGAAAGCCGAAGCCGAAGCCCGACGACGAGGAGGAGGGCGAGGAGTGACAGTCGTCCGGATGCGCGAGGCGCTGAACCAGGCGCTCGCGGAGGAGATGCGCCGCGACGAGCGGGTGTTCGTGATCGGCGAGGACGTCGGGGTGTTCCAGGGCGCGTTCAAGGTCACCGAGGGGCTGCTCGACGAGTTCGGCGAGCGGCGGGTCCGCGACACCCCGATCTCGGAGAATACGATCGTCGGCACCGGGGTCGGGGCGGCGATGACGGGCCTGCGGCCCGTGGTCGAGATCATGACCGTCAACTTCTCGCTCCTGGCGATGGACCAGATCGTCAACCACGCCGCCGCGATCCCGTACATGTTCAACGGCCAGGTTCGGGTCCCGATGGTGATCCGGATGCCCGGGGGCGGTGGACACCAGCTCGGGCCGACCCACTCGCACAGCCTCGAGGCGATGTACCTGCAGATTCCCGGGCTGCTGGTCGCCTGTCCCTCCACCCCCGCGGACGCGAAGGCGCTTCTCAAGGCGGCGATCCGCGACGACAACCCGGTGATCTTCATCGAGCACGAGACCCTTTACGGCGCCCGAGGCGAGGTCCCCGAAAACGGCGACGACGCCCTGCTGAGGTTCGGCGAGGCGGCGATCCGCCGCGAGGGCGAGGACGTGACGATCGTCGGGATCCTGCGCATGGTCGAGGCCGCGGAGAAGGCCGCGAAGACGCTCTCGAGTGAACGTGGGGTCGAGGCCGAGGTGATCGACCCTCGCACCCTTCGCCCGCTCGACCTCGACACGATCCTCGCCTCGGTGCGGAAGACCAACCGCGCGGTGATCGTCGAGGAGGGGTGGCCGCACGGGGGCGTGGGCGCGAACCTCGCCGCGCTGATCCAGGAGCAGGCGTTCGACCACCTCGACGCGCCGGTCCAGCGTGTCACCGGAGGCGATGTCCCGATGCCGTACTCGAAGCGGATGGAGCAGGCGGCGATCCCCCACGCGGAGCACGTCGCCAGCGCGGCGCTGGCGACATTGGAGGGCTCGCTGTAGTGGCCACTGACATCGTGATGCCGAGGCTCTCGGACTCGATGGAGGAGGGGACGATCCTGCGCTGGATCAAGTCCCAGGGCGACGAGGTCGCCGTCGGCGACGAGCTCGTCGAGATCGAGACCGACAAGGCGAACATGGTCTACGAGGCCGACGCCGCCGGCACCCTGACCGAGATCCTCGCCCAGGAGGGCGACACGCTCCCGATCGGCGAGCCGATCGCGCGGGTGGGTGAGGCGGGAGAGGCCGGGGGCAACGGCGCGGCACGCGAGCCGGAGGCAGAGCCAGAGCCGGAGGAAGCGCCGCGGCCGCAGGCCGAGGCGCCCGAGTCGGAGGCTCCGAGCGCGCCCGCCGCGACGGAGGAGCCCGGTACCGCTGCGCGCGAGGAGCGGGCTCCTGGCGCGGTTGGGGTCGAGCCCTCGGGCGACGGGCGGGTCAAGGCCTCTCCGCTTGCCCGTCGGATCGCCCGGGAGCGAGGGCTCGACCTCGCCGGGATCTCGGGCTCGGGACCCGGCGGTCGGATCGTGAAGGCCGACGTCGAGAACATCAAGGCGCCCCAGGAGCGAGCTCCTGGTGCGGTCACTGCAGAGCCGACTCCCGGCACCGCCGAGCGGCCCGAGACCGCCAGGGGACAGGTCGAGACCGTCGAGCTGACGAAGCTCCAGCAGACGATCGCGCGCCGGATGGCCGAGTCGAAGGCGACCGCGCCGCACTTCTACCTCGAGGCCGAGGTCGACATGAGCCGCGCCGTCGAGGGCCGCGCCCGCGTGAAGGCCGGCGCCCCCGAGGGCGAGGCGGTGCCGTCCTTCAACGACATGGTCGTGAAGGCGTGCGCGCTCGCGCTGCGCGAGTTCCCGCGCGCGAACGGCGCCTATCGCGACGGCAGGGTCGAGGAGTACTCGCGAGTCAACGTCGGAGTCGCGGTCGCCGCCCAGGACGCGCTCATCGTCCCGACCGTCTTCGACGCCGACCTCAAGGGGCTGCGCCAGATCGCCGCCGAGTCGCGCGCGCTCGCCCAGCGGGTCCGCGACGGGCAGATCACCCCTCCCGAGCTCTCCGGCGGCACGTTCACCGTCTCCAACCTCGGGATGTACGGGATCACCAACTTCGCCGCGGTGATCAACCCGCCCCAGGCCGCGATCCTCGCGGTCGGGTCGATCACCGAGCGCCCCGTGGTCCGCGACGGGGAGATCACCACCGCGCACCTGATGCCCGTGAACCTCGCGTGCGACCACCGGATCCTGTACGGAGCCGACGGCGCCGAGTTCCTCGCCCGCGTCCGGGCGCTGCTCGAAGAGCCGCTCTCCCTGGCCCTATGACCACCGGCAAGTTCGCTCGCGAACTTGCCGCTTGATGCCTGTGAGCGGGATCACATTCTGGTCCTGACGGCGCTGCGATCCTAGGGTCGCCTCAGGGTCATTCCTCATAGACCCACGACCTGTCGCCTGCAACTCTCCTCGCCGAAGTGAACTCCTCCCGCAACCTCGCCGCCCGCGCCGGACGCTGGAGCGCCCGCCATCCGTGGAAGGCGATCGGCACCTGGTTCGTGTTCGTGATCGCCGCGGTGATGATCGGCGGCTCGATCGGGACCGAGACGATCTCCGACGAGGAGTACGGGGTCGGCGAGTCGGGTGCCGCGGACCACGCCGTCGCGGACGCCTTCCCCGACGTCGCAAACGAGACCGTGCTCGTGCAGAGCGATGACGGGGTGACGGCCGAGGATCCCCGCTTCCGCGCCACGGTCGAGAGCGTGACCGCCGAGCTTTCCCGGACGGACCACGTCACGAAGATCAAGAGCCCTTACACGCCCGCCAACTCCGGCAACATCTCGGAGGACGGGCGCTCGGCGCTCGTCAACTTCGAGATCCGCGAGCGGTCCGGAACCGACGCCGAGGAGCTCGTCGATGCGCCTCTCGCGACGGTCTCCAGGCTGGAGCGGTCGAATCCGGGGTTCCGGATCGAGCAGTTCGGCGACGCGAGCGCCGACAAGCAGCTCTCAGAGTCGTTCGAGAGCGACTTCCAGCAGGCCGAGGTCACCTCGCTGCCGATCACGCTCGTGATCCTGATCGTCGCGTTCGGCGCCCTCGTCGCGGCGCTGGTGCCGCTGCTCCTCGCCGCGACCGCGGTCGCCGCCGCGATCGGCCTGCTCGGGCCGCTGAGCCAGATCTGGCCGGTGGACGAGTCCGCCTCGTCGGTGATCCTGCTGATCGGGCTCGCGGTGGGTGTCGACTACTCGATGTTCTACCTCCGGCGAGAGCGCGAGGAGCGCGCGCGAGGAGCCGGCGAGTCGGCGGCGCTGGAGACTGCGGCCGCGACCTCCGGCCGCGCCGTTCTCGTGTCGGGCGTCACGGTCGCGATCGCGATGGCGGGGATGTACTTCGCCGGCGCATCGACCTTCGAGTCGTTCGCGTCGGGCACGATCCTCGTCGTCGCGATCGCGGTGATCGGCTCGCTCACCGTGCTGCCCGCGGTCCTCTCGAAGCTCGGCGACCGGGTCAACAAGGCGCGGGTGCCCTTCCTCACCCCGCCCCAGGAGCGCGTGAAGCGCGAGTCTCGGGTCTGGAACCTGATCCTCAACCCCGTCCTGCGCCGCCCCGCGCTCTCGGGCGGCCTCGCGACCGCGCTGCTGCTCGTGCTCGCGCTGCCGGTCCTCAACCTGAAGATGGCGGTTCCGGGAATCGACTCGCTTCCCCAGGACCTCCCGGTGATCCAGACCTACGACCGGATCCAGGAGGCCTTCCCCGGCAACCAGATACCGGCCGAGGTCGTGATCGAGCGCGACGGCGCCTCACAGGCCGAGGTCTCGAGCGCGGTCCGCGAGCTGCGCGCCGAGGTCGGCCGCAGCGATCTGTTCGAGCAGCCGCTCACGGTCGACGTCAGCCCCGATCGCAGCGTCACGGTGGTCGAGGTCCCGATCGCCGGCGACGGCACGAACGACAGCTCCTACGACGCGCTCACGACGCTTCGCGACGACGTGATCCCGAGCACCGTCGGCCGGGCGGCGGGGCTCGACGCCAACGTCACCGGGTTCACGGCCGGCTCGGAGGACTTCAACCGGCTGATGGAGGACCGGGTCCCGATCGTGTTCGGGTTCGTGTTCGCGATGGCGTTCGCGCTCCTGCTGGTCACGTTCCGCTCGATCGCGATCCCGATCAAGGCGATCGTCCTCAACCTGCTCTCGGTCGGCGCCGCGTACGGCGTCGTGACGTGGATCTTCCAGGAGGGCCACCTCGAGTCGCTGCTCGGGTTCGAGTCGACGGGGTCCGTGACCTCGTGGCTGCCGCTGTTCCTGTTCGTGGTCCTGTTCGGGCTCTCGATGGACTACCACGTGTTCATCCTCAGCCGCGTGCGCGAGGCCTACGACCGCGGGATGCCGACCGGCGAGGCGGTCTCGCACGGGATCAAGACGACCGCGTCGGTGGTCACCGCTGCCGCGGTGGTGATGATCGCCGTGTTCTCGATCTTCGCCACCCTGTCCGCGGTCGAGTTCAAGCAGTTCGGCGTCGGGCTCGGTGTCGCGATCCTGATCGACGCGACGATCGTCCGCGGCGTGCTCCTGCCCGCGTTCATGAAGGTGCTCGGCGACTGGAACTGGTACCTCCCGCGATCGCTCGAGTGGCTGCCGCGGGTCGGTCCGGAGCGCGGGCCCGAGCGCGAGCCCGAGCCCGAGCCGGCGCGGTAGATCAACAGGCGTTGACCCCGTCGGTCCCCGAGCCGCCGCGACAGCGGTCGCGGCCCCTGCCGCCCGCGAGAAGGTCGGCGCCGCGACCTCCCCACAGCCGGTCCCGGCCGCGGTTGCCGCGCAGGAGATCGTTGCCGGCCTGACCCTTGATCCTGTCGCCGCCGGTGCCTCCGATGACGGTGTCGTTCGATGTCCCGGCGAGGACGATGTCGTTGCCGCCGGCAACGCAGACGAGATCGCGCCCCTCTGCGGAGCTGACGCGGTCGTGGCCCCCGAGGGCGACGATCACGTCGCGCGCGGGGGTACCCACCAATGTGTCGTCGCCGCCCGTCCCCGCCACGGTCGCCGCAGCGCCCCGGCACGTCGGCCCCTGAAGCACCGTCGTGTCCTCGCTGTCCTCGTCGTTCTCACGCTCAGGGTCGGCGACGGCGCTGTTCACCGTCGCCCGGTTGGTGATCGTGCCCCGCTCGCGCGGCCGAACCTGGATCGCGATCGTCGCGGCCTCACCGCTGGAGAGGCTCGGGGACGCGCAGGTCAGCTTGCGCTTCGATCGCTCGCACGTGACCCCGGAGGAGGAGGCCCCGAGGAAGTCTGTCTGCTTCGGAATCCGGTCGATGATCGTGACCTCGGTCGCCGCAGCCGGGCCGAGGTTGCGCGCCTCGACGCCGTAGGCGAGCTCGCTCCCCGTGGCGACCGGGTCGGGGCTGTCCGACTTCGTCACCGCGAGGTCGGCGGAGTCGGCGACCGGGGTGGTGCGTCCCGGCGCGGCAAGGTGCGCCGTCCCGATCATCGCGAGAATTGCGACGGTTGCGGCGATCGCCGATCGTCTCGTCGTGCCCACCTGCCTGCCTCGGTGCGGACTACCCCGGCGGGGGGGCCCGCAAACGGCGCCGGTCGCGACCGCCCACGAGCGGGGCCGTTTGACGCGGCCGGATCCCGGGGTAGACTTGCCGTGACGTAGATCACATAGGGAGGAGAGGCGGAACCCTCGCCTCCCGTTCGTCCGTAGGCGCCGCGCCGGGGATCCCGGAGCGGCGGTAAGCCGAGCCGGACCGGTGGAGATCCCAGCGCCCGGCGAGACAGAAAGGCGGACGCCAGATGACGCGAACGCAAGTGCGTGGGACCGACGTCGCGCGCGACTCCGGGCGTGGAGAGCACCTGACGCGCGAGGATCGTGCCGGGTTGCTCCGCTACATGCTCCTGATGCGGATCTCCGAGGAGCGCGCGCTCACCCTCTACAAGCAGGGCAAGGTGCCGGGATCCTTCTACGACGGCTGCGGGCAGGAGGCGATCTCGGTCGGCGCCGCGTACGTGCTCGCCCCCCGCGATCGGATGTGCATCCTCCATCGCGACCTCGGGGCGCACTTCGTCCGCGGGGTGACGCCGGACCGCTACCTCGCCAACTACATGGGCCGCTCCGGCGGGGTCACCGGCGGCAAGGACGGGAACATGCACTTCGGCGATCCCCGGCTCGGGTGCGTGGGGATGGTCTCGATGCTTCCCGACATGGCGCAGGTCGCGACCGGGCTCGCGCTCGCATTCAAGATGCGCCGCGAGCCCCGCGTGGCGATGACCTTCTTCGGCGAGGGCTCGACCGCGAACGGCCAGTGGCACGAGGCGATGAACTTCGCCGGGATCCACCGTCTGCCGGTGGTCTTCCTGCTCGAGAACAACAGGTTCGCGTACTCGACCCCGCAGCATCTCGAGTACGCGGTCGATCCCGTCGATCGCGCGCAGGGCTACGGGTTCCCCGGCGTGTCCGTGGACGGGAACGACGTCGAGGCCGTGTTCGACGCCGCTCGGGTCGCGGCCGAGCGGGCCCGCGGCGGCGAGGGGCCGACGCTGATCGAGTGCCACAC
>JBOGZL010000002.1:0-8025 GCA_050697195.1 Solirubrobacterales bacterium | reverse complement strand
TCGGCCCGATCGAGGGACTGTCGTTTCCGGGCACCGACACGATCCGTCCCCAGATCGGCTTCGACTCCGCCGGCAACGCGCTCACGGCGTGGCGGCGCATCGACGGCGCCACGGACCGCGTCCAGGCGCGGGATCGCTTCGCCGGCGGGGGGCTCGGAGACCTCGAGAATCTGGCCACGGGGAATGTCGGCGATCCGCGAGTTGCCGTGGACCCGGCCGGCAACGCGCTCGTCGTATACATCCACGACGACGGCGCCGACCACCGTGTCAACGCGCGCTATCGCCCCGCGGGCGGAAGCTACGGGGCGGCCCAGATCCTGTCCGCGGCGGGCGACCCCGGCACCCGCGAGCAGGTGGCGATGGATCCGGCGGGCAACGCGCTCGTGATCTGGCAGCGACCGACGTTCGGCAACAACCGGATCCAGGCGCGCTTTCGCCCCGATGGGGGCGCGTTCGCGGCGACACAGAATCTCTCCCCGGCCGGGGCGCACTCCGACGGGCCCCACGTCGCCTTCGATCCGGCCGGCAACGCGCTCGCTGCCTGGGAGCGCAACTTCCTCGTTCAGACGCGCTACCGCCCCGCCGGTGGCGCCTTTGGGGCGACCCAGACCATCTCTTCGGCGGCCGAGAACGCCAACGAGTCCCAGATCGCCCTCGATCCGGCCGGAAACGCGCTGATCGCGTGGTACACGTTCGGTGGCGCCACCGATCGCATCCAGGCCCGCTTCCGTACCCCGGACGGCGACCTGGGGCCGGTCCAGAACCTCGCAGCGGACGGGGACCCGGAGCAGCCGCAGGTCGCCCTCGATCCGGCCGGCAACGCGCTCGTCGTATGGCTGCAAAACGACGGCGCCAACAGGCGCGTTCAGGCGCGCTACCGGCCCGGGGGCGGGAGCTTCGGCCCGGTCCAGAACCTGTCCGCCGCGGGCGGGGATGCCGACGCACCGCAGGTGGACTTCGACGCCGCCGGCAACGCGCTCGTCGTGTGGCAGCGCTACGACGGCGCCGACGACCGCGTCCAGGCGCGCTTCCTCCAGGGTCCGCAGGGAGGGGCGGGGCCCTCGAACGACTTCAGCTTCGGAAAGCTCAAGCGAAACCGCAAGCGAGGGACCGCGAAGCAGACCGTGATCGTCCCCGGCCCAGGGGAGCTCGATCTCGCGAGGACGAAGAAGGTCAAGCCTCGAAGCAAGTGCGCCGAGGAGGCCGGCAAGGTCAAGCTTCGGATCAAGCCGAAGCGAAGGTCGAAGCGGAGGCTGAACCTGAGGGGCAAGGCGAAGGTGAAGGCACACGTCACCTACACGCCGGACGGCGGCGACCCGAGAACGAAGATGAAGAAGGTGAAGCTGAAGAAGAGGCGCCGGCAGCGACGAGGTTGCCCGCGCGGTAGCCGCGCGGATCGCCCGCAGCGGAGATACTGGGCGTGTCCGTTTCTCGAAGTCTCAGATCGTGGAGGGTGACGATGGCGAGTGAGAGCAGCGCAACGACCGTCTGGGAGGGGAGCCTGGCGACCGGCAGCGGGACCACGTCCGTGGAGAGCACGGCGCTGCCCGACGTCGCGGTGTCGTGGCCCGCGCGCACCGAGCGCACGCCGGACACGACCAGCCCCGAGGAGCTGCTGGCCGCGGCCCACGCGGCCTGCTACTGCATGGGGCTCTCGCACGAGCTCGACCAGAAGGGCAATCCGCCAGAGCGGCTCGAGGCCACGGCAACGGTCTCGTTCGTACCCGGAGAGGGCGTGAAGTCAAGCCGCATCGTCGTCCGGGGACGCGTCCCGGGAGTCGATGCGGGCGGCTTCGAGGAGGCCGCCCGCAGAGCCGGCCAGGACTGCCCGGTCTCGGGCGCGCTGAAGGGCAACGTGGAGATCACCGTCGAGGCGGCGCTCGAGCAGTAGGCGCGATCGCGCTGCCCCGCGGTGGCGACCGGGCGGGCCGGTGCCATACTCGGCGCGATGGCCTGGAACGTGGTGATCGCGGGCGGGGGGTTCGCCGGGGCGCACGCCGCCCGCGAGCTGGAGCGGGTGATGCCGCGGCAGTCGGCGCGGCTGAATCTCGTCAACGACGTCAACTTCCTCCTCTACACGCCGTTCCTACCCGAGGCGGCCGCGGGCACCTTGGAGCCGCGCCACGTCGTCACGCCGCTGCGCGACATCCTCCGGCGCACCCACCTGCGGCTCGGCGCGCTCACCGGCCACGACCCCGCCGCCAGGACCGTCGAGCTTCGCACCCACGAGGGCAGGGTCGACGAGATTCGCTACGATCAGCTCGTGCTCAGCCTCGGATCGGTGTCGAGGCTGCTTCCCGTCCCGGGCCTCGAGCGCGCGATCGGGTTCAAGAGCCTCGCCGACGCGATCTGGCTGCGCAACCACGTGATCGAGACGCTCGAGGGCGCGAACGCTTCCGAGGACCCCGCCCACCGCACCGAGCAGCTCACCTACATATTCGTCGGCGGCGGCTACGCGGGGGTGGAGGCGCTGGCCGAGCTCCAGGACTTCGCCGTCGACGCGATCGATCGCTATCCGCGCGCGCGGCTCCAGGGCATGAACTGGATCCTGGTCGAGGCCGGGGACCGGATCCTGCCCGAGACCGACGCCGACCTCGCCGAGTACGCGCTCCACGAGCTCCGCGGGCGGGGGATCGACGTCCGGATGGGGACGAGGCTCACCGAGCTCACCGAGACGACCGCGCGCCTGTCCACGGGGGAGACCTTCCCCACCCGGACCGTGGTGTGGACGACCGGGGTCGCGCCGCATCCGAGCCTCCGCTCGCTCGACGTGCCGCTCGACGACCACGGCCGCGTGCCGGTTGACGAGACGATGCGCGTGCGCGGGATGGACGCCGTGTGGGCGCTCGGGGACTGCGCCGCGGTCCCCAACCCGGCCGGCGGCGTCTCCCCGATGACGGCCCAGTTCGCGACGCGCCAGGGCCGCGCGGTGGCCCGCAACGTCGCCGCCGCGCTCGGCGTCGGCCGGCCGCGCCCATTCACCTACCGGGACCGGGGCGCGTTCGTGAACCTCGGCCGGCACAAGGCGGTCGCGAAGTTCCTGCGCTGGAAGTTCCGTGGGTTCCCGGCGTGGTGGATGGCGCGCACCTACCACGTGAGCCAGGTCCCGGGCACGGCGCGCAAGCTCCGCGCGATCGCCGACTGGACCGTGGGGCTGCCGTTCCGGCGCGACACCGCCGAGGTCGGCTCGATCGGCCATCCGCGCCCGCTGCGCGCCGAGGAGTACGCGCACGGCGGGACCCATCGGCCGGTTCGCTGACGAGCTCGGTGCGTGAGGTAGAGCTTCCGCTACTCGCGCCAAGCTGTAGCGAGCGGAGCAGCTGCGGTACGGTCCCGCATGACACCGCTAGCGTGTGACGCGAGAGGCAAGCGGTGACTCGCAAATGAGCCATTCGCCGCTGTTCGCGACGACGAGGCAACGGACTGGATCTCTACCTGGTCGTCCCGGTGGTTGTCGTCCTACTCATACGTCCTCTTCTCGTTCAACCGAAATACCTTCCACAGCAAGTCCGAGAGCGTCCACGCCAGGAACGGCCGCGCTTTAGCGCTGAGCGGCCGGATCCTGGTGTTCTGAAACGCGGCGAGGCGCCATTCGCCCTCCTGCCTCGTCGCGACCACCGTCTGGATCGAGTCTCGCCCCGGTGAAGGTTCCGACTTGCCGCGCATGACGGTTCCCCCGACCGCGTGCATCAGGGCCACATCGGGACTCAGGAACCGCACATCCTGGACCTTTCCCACAAGCCGGCTCCCTTTGAGCCACTTGTCGAAGAGCTCCTGGTGAAACGGGGCAATCTCAGCGCGCCCGCCGAAGTGCTGCCCGTCGAACCCGACTAGATCGCCGTCCTCCGTAAAGGCCGCCTCGTAGGAGGCGCCGCTGCCCTGGTTCCAGCCATCAGCACGACAGCCGGGACGGTCAGGGCGACGCCGACTGAACCGCGTTCGCGGCGCGGCAGCGACCCCTCGAGCACCGACAGGGGCCCGCGGATCAGCTCCGCGCCGATCATGAGAAGCGGCAGCACGACGGCGACAATGACGACGGCCTCTTAGGCGTCTTCCTGTTGCGCGAGGTGTTCGACTACCCCCACGAACGGATCGCCGAGGTCCTCGGCAAGAGCCCCGCCGCGGTCCGCAGCTCGCGGTCCGCGCTCGCCGCCGCGTCGGCGAGCGTGAGCCCCGCTTCGAGACGTCGCGCGAACAACGCGATCGCCTCGCGATCGGTTCTTCGAGGCGTTCGAGGAGGGCAACCTCGAGGCGCTGGAGGCGCTGCTCGCCGACGACGTCACCCTGCGCAGCGACGGCGGCGGCAAGGTGCCCGCCCTGGCGCGCGCGGCGCAGGGACGCGTCCGCGTCGCCCGCACGCTGCGCGCTATGTCGCGGGCCGCCGAGCGCTTCGGGATTGCCGCACTGCGCCGTGTCGAGGTGAACGGGAGAGCCCGGCGCCGTCACCCTCGACCTCGAGGGCAGGCTGATCAGCGTGACCACGCTCGACGTGGCAGGCGGGCAGATCCGCGCCGGGAACTCGCTGGTCAATCCGGAGAAGCTGCGCCACCTGGGTCCCGTGGCCGACCTCGGGGCGCTGTTCAGCGAAGCGAAGCAGAGCCGTCCCAATCCGTCTCGGCGAAATGACTCAGCCCGGGTGAGCTGGGCGGAGGCGGGAGCTGGCGGTACTCCTCTTCGCGCGAAGCAGCAGCCGTGCCTACTTCATGCAAGCGGTATGCGCCGGCCTTCCGCTGGCGTCAGCGCCCTCGACCAACGTCCTCAAGCTCAGCCGCCTCATGTGCCTCGGCCCTCGACGCGTAGTCATGGACGCGCACGATCCGGCCTTCCTCGATCGTGAAGGCATTGAATAGCTGGCCGCCGAGCTTGACGCCCGCCAGTTCCTCGAGGTGTGGGCTGTGTACGCCAAGCACGACGCGGTTGCCGCCCGCCACGATCTCCAAGCCCACGACGTCGATGTCCTCGTCGATGCTCTCGCGCAGCATCTCGCGCACGTCGTCTCTGTTCGAGCAGTCGACACCGGCGACGAGCCCCTCCCAGACCGCGTCTGGTGCGAAATAGCCGAGTGCCCCGTCGAGGTCCTTCCGGCGCATCGCATCCAGCCACGCGATCACGGTCTCGATGCTCGCTCTCGAATTCGTCCTCGTCATTTCACGGTCCTCCTTCACTTGCGATCACAATCGTTATCCCGGGTAGTGGATTTCGAAGGAGGCGCTCTGGGCGAAGCCATTTCAAACGCGCGCGGTCAGACCTCGAGCCTTTCGAGCGCTGGAAGGTAGGACTCGGTGAAGGTCGGAAACTGGGCGACCGTGTCGCGCAACACGTCGAGCGGGATCTCGGCCTTCACCGCCAATACGGCCTGATGGATCCACTCGCCGGCGAGCGGACCGACCGCCCAGGCACCGATCACGGTGCGGCGCTCGCGGTCGGCGAGGATCCCGACCTCACCTCCGATCCCCTCACCGTAGGTCTCGGTGCGGGCGATCGTCATCAAGTCGGCGCCGGCCGTGCTCACCTCGATCCGCCGCTCGGCGGCCTCTTGGGCCGTGAGCCCCACGGCGGCGATCTCCGGATCGGAGAACACGACTCGGGGTATCGCCGTGTAGTCGGCGTCTCTCCCGTCGCCGGCGATGTCGGCGCACGCGATCCGCGCCTGGTACTTGCCGACGTGGGTGAACAGCGAGACTCCGGTCACGTCTCCGATCGCCCAGACGCCGTCGGCGACGCGGCAGCGGGAGTCGGTCGGGATCTCGCCGCGCTCGCCGAGCTCGACGCCGAGCGACTCCAGACCGAGGTCGCCGGCACGCGGGCGCCGGCCGATGGCGACGATCAGACGCTCGGCGGATACGGTCGCGCCCGAGTCGAGCCCAACCGTACGCTTCTCGCCGTCGCGGCTCACCGCGGAGGCCTTCTCGCCCAGGCGAAGCTCGATGCGGTCTGATCGCAGCGCGTCGGCGATCAGCTTTCCGACCCGGGGATCCTCCCGGTCGATCAGACGCTCGGCACCTTGGACGATCGTCACGCCGGCCCCGTAGCGGCGAAGCATCTGCCCGAGCTCGATGCCGACCGGCCCGCCGCCGAGAACAATCGCGTCTCGCGGCATCTCTGAGAGGGTGGTTGCCTCGCGGTTGGTCCAGTAGCCCGCGTCGCGAAGGCCGTCGATCGGCGGGATCACCGACTCGCTTCCGGTGGCGATCACGATTCTCTCCGTCGCGAGGATTCTGCCGCCGACCCGCACCTCGCCCGGCGCCTCGATTCGCGCCTCGCCCTTGAACACCGTCACCCCGCTGTCCTCATAGCCCTTGACGGCGCCGGAGTCATCGAGGCCGCGGACCATGTAGTCGCGGTACTTGACGATCTCCGGCCAGCCGGCGCCGGGCTCGGCGATCCCCGGCGCCCGGCGCGCCTCAGCCTGGGCCTCCGACGGGCGTAGCAGGGTCTTCGAGGGGATGCAGGCCCAGTAGGCGCACTCGCCGCCGACTAGCTCGCGCTCGACCAGCGCGGTCCGCAGGCCCTGTGCGGAGAGCCTCGACGTCGCGACCTCGCCGGCCGGGCCGGCGCCGATCACGATCGCGTCGAAGCGCCCACTCACCGCTGCGCCTGGGCCGAGTCGCGCTGCAGCGCGGCGGTGATCCAGCGCTCAGGCGGTAGGCGCGAGGTTCCCTCGTCCGACCGGTAGAGACGGCACTTAAGCCCGAAGTCGCTGCGGGCATGGGCGCCGGGGTCGACATCGTGCCCGTCGATCCGCACCGACGGCGAGCCGAGGAAGCGCTCGTCCTCGGCCGCGTCGATCGACTCGACTCGGCGAAGCTCGACCTCTGCCTCGACTCCCTCTCGGTCGATCACGTCGCGCAGTCTCGGCAGCAGCGCCTCATAGCTCGGACAGCCGTCGAAGTAGAGGAGCTCGACCTTCATCCCGCCAGCCGCTCGAGCAACTCGGCAGGGCGCCGCCGGAACTCCTCCGCGCAATGAGGGCAACGGCAGAAATGGACCTCTCGGCCTTCGTGGGTGATCGACACGGTCAGGTGCTTGGGCTTCTCGGCAAGGCAGGTCGGACAGACGATCCAGTCGGCGATCTCCTCCAGATACCGGTCTGGATCCCCGCCAAACACCTCGGCGCATCCCTGACAGCAGAAGAGCAGCTCCTCGCCGCGATGCTCAAGGCGGGCGGCGTCGGCGCGACTGACCCCCAGACGCACGAGCGAGCATCCGCAGGTCGGACAGATCGGCGTCATCGCCGAGCCGACCCGGGCAACTCCGCCAACCGCCGCCGCAGATTCGCGCATCAGCGCCTGCTCGCGTCGACCCGGCCGCAGGCCGCGACGTGCTCGGCGTTCTCATGCAGCAGCGCACGGCCGAGCTCGATCACCCCCGCCACCCGCTCGTCGGCGAGGCCGTAGTAGATGGTTCGGTGCTCGCGGCGGGTGACCACGAACCCGCACCAGCGAAGGCACTTGAGGTGGTTAGAGACCTTGGGCTGGGGCTCGCCGAGCTCGGCTGCGAGGTCGCCGACCGAGCGTTCCCCCTCGGAGATCAGGCCGAGGATCCGCAGACGGGTGCGGTCGCCGAGGACGCGGAAGTACTTGGCGAGCAGGTCGGCCTCCATCGGCTGGGCCGGGAGCCGGAACGGCGCGTTGGTGACGGTCGTCTCCACTGACGGCGCCGATCATACATGAAGTTTCTGATATAAACTGGTTCTGAGATAGCAACGAGTTGTGAATGACGACGCGAACCACAGCGACCGAGCTAGCGAAGGGACCCCAGGCGGCATTTGCGCCGATGACGGGGGAGGGCGAGCGGCGTCTAGCCACCACCCTCTTCAACCTACTCGCGGAGGGCGAGCCGGTCGAGATCGGGCGTCTCGCGCAGGCGGCCGGCAGGCAGGAAACAGAGGTGGTCGCGGATCTGGCGCAGCCGCCCTTTGAGCCGCTGGTGTATCGAGACCGCGGCGGGCGCGTCGTCGGCTTCGGCGGCCTGGGCGTGGCCGCACTGGGCGAGACCCGGCATCGGCTCCAACTCGATGGACGC
>JBOGZL010000001.1:0-5899 GCA_050697195.1 Solirubrobacterales bacterium | reverse complement strand
CCGAGAGCGACCGCCGCGCCCGCGCCTGCCTGCAGCAGCTCGCGCCTTCGCAGTCGTCCGGCAACCCCCTTGGGGAGCCCGGCGATGCTCTCGTTGTCTCCTCCTACCCCGCTCAAGACTCTTGATTCTCCTCCACTGGCTCCCTCGGCTGAGGGACGGCCCGCACCGCGCCGCTCCCTACGCTGCCCGCCTCCCTTCTTCGGCGACGATCAACTCACACTCGAGCTCGCGTTCGAGCATCTCGAGACACAGCTCCCGAGCCCTCGGCGAGGAGAGCTCGCGGTCCTCGAGCGCGACCTGGATCGCCAGCCCGTCGAGCAGGCAGGCGACCAGCGCCGCGAGCTCGTCCGGATCGCCGCCGCCGAACTCACCCCGTTCCTGACCCTCGCGGATGATTCCCGCGATCGTGCGGCGCCAACGCCGGTCGAGCGTCCCGCGGGTCGCGGCCAGCTCGTCGCTGCGCAACGCGTGCGGCCACAGCTCGATCCACAGCACCGCGTCGTAGTCGCCCGCCTCGGTGCACGACTCGACGAGCCACACGAGTCGCTCCCGCGCGCTCTCGATGCCGGACAGCTCGGTGGCGAGCTCGTCGTAGAACCGCTCCTCGGCGAACGTGAGCGCCTCGGAGAGGAGCTCGTCCTTGGACTCGAAGTAATAGAGCAGCGCGGGCGGGCTCACGTCCATCCGCTCCGCGACGTCCCCAATCCGGGTCGCGTTCACGCCTCGCTCCCGGATCACCTCGGCCGCCGCCGCCAGGATCTCCGGTCGGCGAAGGTGGGCGATCTGAGGCCGGGGGCTCACCCTGCCTCCGTAGTTTGAACCGCCATTAAACGAACCTATACCGCAACCGGGCTCGCGGGGCAAGCGAGCCGGCGGCGCGAGCGACACGCCGCGTTCACAGCGCGCGCGATGGTGGCGGAATCTCGCCCTCGAGCCCCAGCGACCCGGCGAGGACCCGCCACACGTCGGCCCGCGCCCGCTCGAGGGAAATCGCCGAGTCCCGCATCAGCGCGCGGACCCCGTACCCGTCGAGCAACGCGAGCGCGCGGTCGGTGAGGGCGTCCACGTCGCACGGCGTGAACTCCCCGGCGGCGATCCCTGCCGCGATCTCGTCGGCGAGCCAGCGGTGCATCCGCTCGTAGAGGCGCGCCGCGGTCGCCCGCAGCTCCGGGCTTCGCGCCGCGCGAAGCCAGAGCTCTACCCACAGCATCCAGTCGCGCTCGAGGTTGCCCTCGTAGGGGAGGCAGTGGTCGACCATCGCCGCGAGGCGATGCGCGTGCGAAGGCGCGTCCCTCCCGTCCTCCTCGGCCCCGATCCGAACGTCGCCGGCGAGCTCGAAGGAGTGCTCCAGCGCCTCCGCGAGAAGCGCCTCGCGGGTCTCGAAGTGGTAGTGGACGAGCGAGCTGGACACCCCGGCGTCCATCGCGATCCGCGCGATTCGCACGTCGTCGATCCCGTCCGTCGCGATCCGCTCTACGGCGGCGTCGAGGATCTGCTCCCTGGCGCTGCGCTCGGTGGCGGTGGGAGCCACGAATCAGTCGGCAAGTTCGCGAGCGAACTTGCCGGTGGTCTCGGGTTCGCGAGCGAACTCGCCGGTGGTCTCGGGTTCGCGAGCGTCGTTAGCGGTGGTCTCCTGGCTGAGGTCGGAGCGGACCCGGTCGGCGAACCACCCCACGGCCGCCTCGCGTCCCGAAAGCGGGCCGAGCTTGAAGTCGCGGGTCGCGAGGCCGGCCTGTACGTTTTCGACCAGGTCGACGTCCTCCTCGTGCACGAGGCTGTTGAGCCGCGTGTTCATCCGCTGCACGAGGCGGTTGCGAAGACCGGGCCGCTCGGGGCGGTAGGCGGTGAACGAGTCGCGCGTCCGCAGCACGCCGTCGGGGCTGATCTTCCACGTCATCATCTGGTCCGGATAGAGGTCGATCGCCGTGTTCGGGTAGATGAAAACGTACTGCCACGCGCTGACGTCCTCGGGCGCCAGTCCGGGCATCGGCCTCACCAACCTCCGGTAGGCCCGCTCCAGCCGCGTGCCGGCCGGCTTGTCGCGAAGAGGCGCCTCGAACCACGCGTAGTTGTCGCCGAGCTCGAGCTCGTAGCGCTTGTAGTCGAGCAGGCGCATCAGCCCGGGGTGGGCGATCGGCACGTGGTACCCCTCGAGGTAGTTGTCGATCACGATCTTCCAGTTCACCGACTGGGCGCCCTCGGTCGACCCGAACGGCACGAGCGAGGGGATCCGGTACGGAGCGAGGTGCTCCTCGAGCTCGCGGAGCCGCTCCGAGAGGGGGACCGCGTCGAGGTCGAGGTTCACGAACACCAGCCCGCAGAACTCGTCCACGCTCGCGGGAAGCAGCCCGAGCGAGGACTTGTCGATCTCGCCGAAGCTCCGCACCTCGGGCATCCCGATCAGCGAGCCGTCCAGGCGGTAGGTCCAGCCGTGATACCGGCACCGGATCGCCTTCCCGCACTGCCCGGCCCCGCTCAGCACCCGCGAGCCGCGATGGCGGCAGGTGTTGCGGAACGCGCGAAGCTCGCCGTCCTTCCCCCGCACGACGAGCGCCGGCTGCGAGCCCGCCGCGGTCGTGAGGTAGCTCCCGGGCTTAGAGAGGCTCGCGACGTGGCCCGCGAGCTGCCAGCTTCGCTCGAGGATCCTCTCATGCTCCGCCGCGAGGATCGCCGGGTCACGGTAGAAGCGGGGGGCGAGAGCTGTTCCTGACTTTGTGATCAGTTGATGTTATCATCCCGCCGCGTGTCAGACGCGAACCGACGGGATGCGTGGCTCTCGCTCACCCCCGAGCCCGAGCGCGAGCTGCCGGCCAGCGTCGCGACGCTGCGCGCCGGGGAGCCGGCGGGCGCCGAGAGCGTGGAGCGAGAGCGCGTCCGGATCGAGCGCATGATCGTCCGCGGCCGCTCCGGCGCGTGGCTCGAGTACCTGCGCGAGGTCGTGGACCTGATCGACCGCTCGGACGCAGGCGGCGACCCGGACGTAGAGCGAGCGCGGGCGGTGGCGATCGAGGTGGTTCGAAACCACCACGGGCTGCTGCTCGGGCTCCCGGGCCGCGCCGCGGAGCAGACCGCCGACGACCGCGCGCGACTGGAGACCGCTCACAACGAGCCCTCGCGAACCGCACGATCTGCTCCTGAGCCCACGCAAACAGCGCGATCTGCTCGCAGATCGCGCGACTGATGTTAGGAGGACAATGATGAGCATCGACACCACCCTGACGGCCGATCTCGGGAGCGCCGCGGAGCTCACGCGGGAGGAGCAGGACCTGCGCGAACGCGCCACGCGCTTCGTCGACGAGGTCCTGATCCCCAACGAGGAGCTCGCGGAGCGAAGCGGCGGGCGGATTCCCGACGAGCTCAAGCAGCGGATCAAGCGCGAGGCGATCGAGGCCGGGCTGAGCGGGGGCCTCCACGCGCGCGAGCACGGCGGCCAGGGGTGGTCGAAGCTCGAGTGGTTCCTCGTCGAGGAGCAGCTCGGCCGCTCCACGAACGCGCTTTCGTGGCACATGCCCGGCGCCTACAACGTGCTCGCGGGCGGGACGGAGGAGCAGATCGACCGTTACCTGAAGCCCGCGCTGCGAGGCGAGCTTCACGATGCCTACGCGGTCACCGAGGCGGAGGCCGGCTCCGACCCGTCGCGGATCGAGAGCACGGCGGTGCGCTCCGACGGCGGCTGGGTGATCAACGGCGAGAAGTGGTTCGTCACCTACGGGGACATCGCCGCCGTCTACATCGTGATGGCGAACGCGATCGAGGGTGACGACAGGCATCCCACCCTGTTTCTCGTCGACAGCGAGCTGTCCGGGCTCGAGGTGGTGGACGACCCGCCCTTCACCCACACCTATCCCCACGGGCACCCGACGATCCGCTTCACCGACGTCGAGGTCTCCGACGACTCGGTGATCGGCGGCCTCGGCGGCGGAGAGGACCTCCAGCGCGCGTGGTTCACCGAGGAGCGGCTCGGGATCGCGGCCCGCGGGGTCGGCTCGATGTGGCGCCTGCTCGAGGAGGCCGTCGCGTGGGCGACCGAGCGCGAGCAGGGGGGCAACCGGATCATCGACTACCAGGGCGTTTCGTTCCCGCTCGCGGACTCCGCCGCCGACGCGGCCGCGGGCCGCCTGCTGACGATGGACGTCGCGCGCCTGGTGGACGCCGGCGCCGATCCCAAGGTCGTGCACGCGAAGGCATCGATGGCGAAGCTGTTCGTGAGCGAGGCCGCCTGCCGGTGCGCGGATCGCGCCGTCCAGATCTTCGGCGGCCGCGGCTACATGCGCACGAACGTCGCGGAGCGCTTCCTGCGCGAGCTGCGGGTCGACCGGATCTGGGAGGGGACGAGCGAGATCCAGCGCCTGATCGTTGCCCGGGCGCTCGAGCGACGCGGCGTGGAGCGCACGCTCCACTAGCCGCGCCCGGCCGCGGAGGCAAGGTGGACCTCGATCGTCTTTTTCACCCACGCTCGATCGCGGTCGTCGGGGCGAGCGACCGCGAGGGCTCCTACGGCGGCCAGACCCTGCTCAACCTCGCCACGATCGGGTACGAGGGTGAGGCATGGGGCGTCAATCCGCGCCGGGAGAGCGTCCACGGGCGCGACTGCTTTCCCTCCCTGCGAGCGCTCCCGAAGGTCCCGGACGCGGTCGTCGTCGCAGTCCCCGCGAGCTCCGTCCCCGAGGTGATCGCCGAGGCGGGCGAGCTGGGGTGCGGCGGCGCCGTCGTGTACAGCGCGGGCTTCGCAGAGGTCGAGGACGGTCGCGAGCTGGAGGCCGAACTGGTCGCGGCGGCGCGCCGCCACGAGCTACCGGTCTGCGGACCAAACGGCAACGGGATCGTGAGCTTCCCGCGCCGGGTGGCGCTGTGGGGCGACGCGCTCTCGGACCGCGAGCCAGGCGCGATCGCGATCGTGTCCCAGAGCGGCAACCAGGCCGTCAACGCGCTGTACGTGAACCGCGGGATCGCGTTCCACACCGTCGTGTCGTGCGGTAACGGGGCGGTGGTGGAGCCCGCCGAGTTCCTGCTCCACATCGCCGAGCGAGAGGACGGTGTGCGTTCCGTGGCGATGAATCTCGAGGACGACGGCGACGGCGGTCGGCTGTGCGACGCGCTCGCGGCGTGCGCCGACGCCGGGATCGGCGTCGCCGTGCTGAAGGTGGGCTCCTCGGAGGCGGGCGCGTCGGCCGCCGCCGCGCACACCGGAGCGGTGGCCGGGGACCAGCGGGTGTTCGAGGCGCTGCTCGCCGAGGCCGGCGCGGTGCCCGCCGCGGACCCCCACGACCTGCTCGAGCTCGCGAAGACGCTCGCGCTGCGTCGACCACGGGCCTCATCCCGCCCGCAACCGCACGATCTGCTTGCAGATCGGGCGCCTGACTTGGGCATGATGACCTGCTCGGGCGGCGACTCGAGCGCCGGCGCGGACGAGGCGGCCCGGTACGGAATCGAGTTCCCGCCGCTCGCGGCCGAGACGGTCGGCCGGCTGCGCGAGCTCGTCCCCCCCGCCGCGACGATCGCCAACCCGCTCGACTACACGGCGGTGATCTGGGGCGAGCGCGGGCGGCTGCGAGACATCATCGCGACGGTCGCCAACGACCCGTCGATCGCCCGGCTGCTGATCTTCTACGACGAGCCCGAGCTGACCGGGGACCCGAAGCTGTCGTGGGACGCGGTCCGCGAGGGGATCCTCGACGGGGCGGCCGCGAGCACCGTCCCCGTGGTCGTGTCCTCGACGCTTCCCGAGCTGCTCCAGGACGAGAGCGCCATCCGGATGGTCGAGGCGGGAGTGCCGGCGATCGCCGGCCTGCGCAGCGGCATCGCGTGTGCCGCCGCGCTTGGGCGGCCGCAGGGCGACTCCGCGCGTCTGCGGGAGATCGCGGCTGTCGCGCGTCGTCGGTCGGTCCGTCCGGAACCG